>JAGGUE010000058.1 GCA_021158665.1 Candidatus Aenigmatarchaeota archaeon | reverse complement strand
TTTACTTGTACCTTCCTTATTAGCGGACGCGTTCGGGACAATTTTTTCACGGACATCGCACCATATGAATATCGTTGTCACGGCTTTATTTATCGGTAAAATTTTGAGCTCAATCTTCTTCGGATATTTAATAAAAAATATTTTAAGTATTTCACGCCTTTCTCACATGCCCGGGCTTTGGATGGAATATCAGCCCCTCGCGATCCAATTTCTCAAGCATCTCGTCCGCGTTTTCGATGCCCTGCTCCTCTGCCGCCGCCTTCACGTCCTCTATCGGAATATTCTTTCCTATTTTTGACTCGAGCTCGCTCATTATATCGAGAATGATTTTTATTTTGCTTCTCTGGCTCGATGTTATCCCGGACTCCATCCTGTCGATGTCAATTTTGCCAGTTTCTATCTCGGTGCCAAGCTGCTGTATCGAGAATGTCATTAGTTTTATCGCCCTTTCGGCGTCCTCTTTTCTGACATACTTATCCATTCTGACTTTCGCGGACGCCTCGGCAAGTCTTATCAGCGCTTCAAACTGTCTGAGCGTTATCGTGACCGTTGGCGTAGCTTCGCCGGCGTATTTATTCCTCAAATCAACATAAAATTTTTTCAGCATGTTTGCGGCCTCTTCAGTCAATTTTATATCCGTGCAGGTCTTTCTCGCATAGCTTATGTATTTTCTCAGCATATGAAGGTCTATGAGCGGTTTTGCAACCTCCGGGCTTAGCCTGGTTTTTGTTACATGGTCGACCATTTCCGCATCCCTTTCCCTGTCCGGTATGTCCCTTAAAGCAAACTTCAAGTCAAATCTGCTCAGCAGCGTTTCTGGAATCATGACCTGGTCTATTATCGGCGCGTACGTGTCAAACCTGCCGAGCTTTGGGTTTGCCGCGGCAAGAATTGCGGTCTCCGCTGGCAAGGTCGCGACTATAGACGCTTTCGCTACGCTTATCGTATTATGCAAAACCATGCCATTCGATAAAAATATTTTGTTGGGGACAGAAATATCATAAACCCATTTTTCTTTCCTGTTTTTGATTTTTTCCACTCTTCTTATTTTACATAAAACTATGTCACCGAATGCGAGTTTTCTTATGTCGCATAGTTCATCTTCTGCTTTACGGATAACGCCATCCAAATATCTTTTGAACGCTTTTTTATATTTTTCAAAAAATTCCCGCGTGGGGCGGTGAATCTCCCTGAGTGATATTAACTGATGGCAACACCCGATGCACTTTGCCATGTCAATGGTCGAGACATTGAGTTTTATTCTCAGTTCTCTTATTTTTTTAATAGAATCCGCGCTTTCTATTATCTTTCTCGCTTCACTGATTTCTGCCATTCTTTTATCAATTTTATTTAAAATTTCTTTGACCTTATCTCTTGAAAAATTAAATTTGCCCCCCTCATGGTATGTGATGTTATAACCTACAATCTGTTTTTGCGGAAGTTTCAACAACCTTAATACATTTGCTATGTTCTTTCCTGCGGGAATTCTCTCGGCATAGGTAGTTCTATGCAGTTTCGAGCCAAGAAACTTCGATATCTTTTTATTTTTATTCGCATTTGAAAAACCGATTAGCAAAAAATTAGAAAGATTCTCACTGCCTGTTATTACAACTCTATAAACTCTTCTTTTAGACGCTTTTTCAACAGAGGCTATTCTTGATACGATTCCAAATCTCAGTAACAGGTCATATATTTGATTTGCCAATTCTTTGCTCGTTGTTGTATACGTTATATACACACTGTTTTTTTCGGCAACCAACGAACCATCGCCATCAAACAAAGCCCTCAAAAGATGTCTGATTTCATCGGTTCGACATTTAAAAACAAAAGGCGGCAATCGTTTTAAATAAGAATTTTTTAGTAGTGCTGGCTCTAATGATGAGACGAAGTTTTTCAGTTCAACGGAGATATATCTAAGCATGGTTCTGCCCTCTTTCTTCTGGATATAAGGAGACAAGCCAAAAAGTTTTTTCGTTATTGACCGGAAATCATTTAACAGGTATTGATCAGAATTTGTGAAGCTTATTCCATTAATCTTCCCTCTGTTTAACTCATGGGAGCCCTCGGAAACCATATACCCAATCCATCTGCATAATTCCGGGGAATTGTGCGTCGGTATTTGAATGTGCTTCGCATTATAGCTTTTGGCACGAATTCCGCTTTCTTTCATTTTCAAATTGTGTATAATATCCTCAGATTTATCGGATGTTAAAGCATTTTCAATTGGAAAAGATGCCACACTCTTCGGAGTGTAGTCATTCATTTTAGGATTATAATCTGTAAACTGTTCGTAATCATCAATATTAAGCTTTTGCTCTTCTCCAGTAATTGGCATAATCCTCGGTATAGGAACAAAATCATTACGTCTCAATTCATTGACCGGCTTCTCTGCAAATCTCCCGTTCTCAAAGCAAAAACACGGATGATTCGGGGTCACGACAATTTCTTTCCCGTTTTCTAAAATAATCTTATAGAAATATTCCGGAGCTTTATGTTTGCTGACTCTAAAGACGGTTTTTTTGTATATGTTTTTAAAATCTGTTGTCAGCACGGCCGTGCCGTCTTTTATATCAACATAGAAGCAATCGGCGCCCTTTCTTATTTTATCTTTATTTTTCCTGAAAATTTCTTCAACCATATTGCCTATTTTTCTTTGCTCTCCGTTAGCAAGTGTTATGATGGTGTCTTTATGATAGCTTTCCAAACTCATCGCTTCGTGCATGGCTATCATGTCATCCCTGTTCATCTTGTCGAACTCGTCTATGGCGAGGATCGACTTGTTAGAGAGTATTAACGCGCCCGCCTCGAGAATCCAACCGCCGAGCAACTCGTTCTTGGTCACCGTGGATGTATTATGAATTATAAGTCCATTAGCAACAAAGCTATGCTCATTTTCAACGGTAATGTCATAAACGTATTCATGTTCTTTGTTTTCTATTATTTCTATTTTTTTAATCTTGTCAAAGAATATATCAGAGTTTATAAACCTTGACAACTCTTCTGGTACTTTAATCCCGGCATGTTTTATCTTTTCTTCTATTTTTCTTAAGAGCTTAACGGTTGGTTTTCTTCTCCCTTTTTCATAACTATAACATTTATAGCCATATAATTCTTTGGCAGATAAATTAAGTCTTGCTCTTATATACCTCAATAATTCTCCTATAGGTAAAACATCTATATTTGAATCCGGTCGTGAAATATTTTTAATAGTCTGTGATAACATTTCTCTTTTTTTGGAGAAATTAAATCCTATAAATCTTTCAAAAATTTTTAAATTGTCTAATCCAGAAATTTCAAGCTCGTATTTATTACCGGATTTAACAATACGATCTCTGATTACAGATGTTGTTGGATTTCTTTTTCTTATCCTGGAAATTATCCCGAATCTTAATAAAAGGATTTGAATGCTTTCTATAAACTTTTTACTTGCTGACGTCAATCCAATGCTCTTATTCCTAATTACATATCCATCTGTATCAAATACGCCAGTTAAATAACTTGCAAGTATATCATTAGGTAATTTTGACAGTTTTTCTGTTACATATAAATTATGCGACTTATTTTTCCCCACTACACCAAATTCGCTCAATATTTTAGCAAAAATTTTTGAGCTGAATCTCATATATGCTACTCTATTTTTTTGTTTCAGATATTTTGGTTTTATTTTC
>JAGGUE010000038.1 GCA_021158665.1 Candidatus Aenigmatarchaeota archaeon | reverse complement strand
AATACGGCACCGATTCAGCAAAATTTACTATCAAAGATTCAATAACGCGCTTCAATGCCCGTATTTGCTCACTCTCTAATCCGTTAATGATTTATATAAATCAATGTCAAGGTTGCTCATGTCCTGAATTATCTCGCCGCGAATTTCAAAACCATCCGGCGTTGGCAATACGGTTCCAAACATTCTTACAGTATTATTTATCTTTAAATTTTTTAAAGCATTCTCATCTGTAAAAAATACGGCTGTCTTGTCAGTTCCATCATCGATCACTATCATGTCCTTCTTTATGTCGATAACATTGCCGAGTATACATACATTCGTGTCGCGTTCGGAATCTATTTCAGAAATCTTTTTTTCAACGAATGGCTGCCTCTTGAAATCCATAATATTGATTTAACAGAAAAATTTTAAAAGGATAAATTGTGATATGGACAACTTCATTCAACCAGTTTGCGACAATTTAAAAGCATTGTCAGAAAATTAAACATATGAACAGAATATATATAGAAACCTATGGTTGTGCCAACAACATGGCGGAATCGCAGATTATGGCCGGAATATTAACGAGAAATAATTTTGAAATTATTAATAACATAGAGTTGTCGGACGTAGTTATTCTTAATACGTGTTCCGTTAAAAATGCCACGATAAATAAAATTATATGCAGGATGCGGGAAATACAAAAAAAATATCCTGGCAAAAAACTGATCATTTCCGGGTGCATGCCAGAAACCGAGTACGACTTAATAATCAGAACGGCGCCGGACGCAAGTATTGTGAGCACAAATCATATAACAAAAATTACGAAAGCCGTGACAGAAAAAAGCAGGGTCGAGTTTATCGGAAGCAATAAAGAGATTAAGGTGTGCCTGCCAAAAATTAGGAACAACCGCGTAATCGATATCGTCCCCGTATGCAGTGGCTGTGCCTCTTTTTGCTCTTTCTGCTCCACAAAATTGGCGAAGGGAAATGTGTTCTCGTATCCCGAAGATAAAATAATTGGGGAAATCTCTGATGCGAAAAAATTTGGCGCAAAAGAGTTCTGGATAACCGGGCAGGACGTCTCCGCCTACGGGCTTGACACGAACGAAATATCGTTGCTTCCCGAGTTGATAAATAAAATCACAGAAAGAGTCGGCGGAAAATATTTTTTAAGAATCGGCATGCTTAATCCAAGGCACGTCATTCCAATTCTAAACAAGTTGATAAAGTCCTACAAATCAGATAATGTATTCAAATTCTTGCACCTGCCCGTGCAAACGGGTTCTGACAGAATACTGAAAAAAATGAACAGAGGATACAAAGCAGAGGACTTTGTCGAAATCGTTGAAAGATTCAGAAGGTTGATACCCGATATCACCGTGTGGACCGACATCATAACCGGATTCCCGGAAGAAACGGAAAACGATTTCGGGCTGTCTGTAAAAATTGTGGAGATGACAAGACCGGACTTTGTGAATATCTCTAAATTCTCCTCTCATCGCAACACGCCGGCATCAAAACTAAAGCAGGTTTCCTCGGAACTGAAAAAGGAAAGAAGCAGACTGCTAACGGACATGACTAAAAAAATCAGCAAGGAAAAAAACGAGAAATGGATTGGATGGAAAGGCGCCGTCCTTATAGACGAGTTCAACAGGAAAAGGCAGAACTGGATTGGGAGAAACTTCGCCTACAAGCCAGTCGCGGTTTTGACAAAAGAAAGACTAAGGCTGGGTCAGTTCGTTGATGTCGAGATAATTGACGCGAAGCCAAGCTGCTTGATCGGCGTTTCCGTATAAACTTTTATCAAATCAAAATGAGAGAAAATATAAGCCCCTGCAGATTTATGTATGTGAGAACAAAAAATATTGCATATCCCAAGGCGGCGATCAAAGCCTTTTTCTTGACTTCGATATCGGTCAAGATGAACTCCCCAAGAATAACCCATATCACCAAAGGGAGCAAATAAGATATTATTGGAATAGACGGCGCTATAAGAGAACCTACGATTGGGGTAACGAAGTACGCGATCAAAGCCATTGGAATAATTCTTTTTATCTCAATTCCGTGCTCAACCAAAAGATTTGCCAACGATAATGATATTGTTATTACGACGCACTCTACCAGCAAACTTATCGTGCTGCTCACTGGTGCCGTGATGTCAAATGGTATCAACATATTATTTCATTTGTTTTCGGGAGTTTATAAAGTTTTTTCACTCAACATCCCGCGGTTCCCTAAAATCCCAATGATAAAAATAAATTCTTTCTTGAAGATGATACGCCATCTTTTTTCAAGTTTCGGAGACGAAAAATCCCCGTTAATATCCTCGCCAAAAGCGAGACGATATATGCCGAAGGCAGTCCAGCAACACATTTATTTCAGTTAATGCATCGGGATTAAGCGTAGTCCTGAAGGGATTTGGGTGAGACGAGCGAAGTGAGGCAAGAAGCCAAGCTTTGCCGAGTTTCAGATACCTCGGTGTGATGTGTACGCTAATTAAAAGGATTAAAATCAAATCCAAAAATATTTTGAGATTTCTGTTTAGATTTTCTTAGTTTATTATCTGATTTATTTATCAGTTTGATTCTAAACTGTTGTAATCCAAAAATATTAGATCTATCCAATTTCTTTTGAAGTCTATATCTTAACTCTTCTTCTACATACTTATTGACATTTCCAACTAGAACAACAATAACCCCTTCTTCATATTCATCTTCATAATCATCTATTTGTCCTTGTAATCGATTAATTTGGGATTTAGATTTTAAATCTTTTTTGAGTTCAATTCCTACTTTTCTATTACCTACTGCAATATCACAAAGTCCTCTTCCATCTTCTTTTCTAACTAAGACATTTCTGCTTCCAAAAAGTATATTTCCAGAATTATTAAGTTTGTTATGAATAAAATTCATTAAATCGTCTCGATATTTCAATTCATTAGGATACTTTTTTTGTGGTTTCCACTGATTTATTATTTCAAAAACTTCATCAAATAAACCAATTCCTAACATAATAAAAATATTAATTTTTCTTATATTTATTAACTTTTCTTTTTAATGCGTGCCTCCTTTAATTT
>JAGGUE010000012.1 GCA_021158665.1 Candidatus Aenigmatarchaeota archaeon | reverse complement strand
CGGTCGGAAAGCCGGAACACGCGCGTCGGAAAGCCGCGCATTTCCCCAACCAATTTCCGAGTCCCGCCAGTCGTGTGGAGCGACGACCGGCGGCGGTTTATAATAGAGTTGTTGTTTATTTTTATAAATATTTTATGCCGTGAGCTCTTATTTATGGCAAATGGTTAATTTTCCTTTTTACAGGGGTATATACGCTGAAAACTTTTATATACTCCCCCATCTATAAATTAGATAATGAAACTGAAAATATTGAAGGCTCTTGAACAGGGATTTAATGTAATGGAAAAGAGGCCTGTAATACTTATTCCCGCCGTTATCGTGGCATTGCTAAGTGCGTATATCTACTATGTTGCAGAAATGTTCGTGACGTCTTTTTTATTAGTGGATGAGACATTTGTCGGTTTTTCATCGCTTGCTTCGTCAATTGCTCTAATATTTATCATATCAGAATTAATCGGGATATTTTTGTCCGGAATGATAATCAAGATCGCGGCCGATTCAAAGAAAAGGATATCGCTCGGCAAGACGGTTAAATTTGTGGCTGGAAAATATCTGAGGCTTTTGGTGGCTCACATCGTATTTGGTGCGCTGATTTTAATTGGCTACATCGCTTTTATAGTTCCCGGCATATTCCTCACCATAAAACTGATGTTTTATCAATACTCAATTATAGTAGATAATAAAAGCGTTGTAGATTCATTAAAAAAGAGTTGGAACGTCACAAAGAAAAACTGGTGGAGGGTTTTTGCGCTTATGTTGATTATTAGCATAATTTCTGCGGCGCTTAATCAAATTGCATATCTATTTTCTTTAAAAATCGGTGCCGTTGTCCTGTTTTTCGTGACTTTATTCGTAACCGCGTGGTCTATTTCGTCCATGACGATGGCTTACATGCAATTGGCTAAAAAGAAGTGAAGCACGGTTCTCAAATTTTTATTATCGCGATGGATGAAAACGTCATCATTACTTCAACATGCGCGAACTCTCAAATAGAATTCGGCTTCGACTTCGCCAAAAATCGCATTCGGCGGTTCCGGATAATTTGGATGGGTGAACCGACACAAAGACGTGCAACAGAAGCGGTGAGGAATCATACCATAACTCCGAACACCTTCCTGATAATTTCTGCGGCAAGAAACCCGGTGTTTGATGGGAGCGAGTTGTCCGCGATTTCTACGATGTCCATGCCAATCAGTTTTTTTCCTTTCAATTTTTCTATTATCTCAAAAACCCGCTCCGGTGATAAGCCGTTATAAACCGGCAATCCCGTTTTCACATAACGCGGGTCAAACACGTCCATGTCTACAGTCAGGTATATCGGCTCTTTCGGGTTCTTTATGTCATTCACAACTCCGAACTCTTCTGCCGTTTTTTTCTCTTGTTCGCAAAACGACCTTGCCCCGATCTGAACCAAATCGCAATTCAGTTTTTTCTTTGCATGATATGCCCATGTTGTGTGGGAAAAATCGTTTCCGAGATAGTCTTTTCTCAAATCCATGTGAGCATCGAGCTGAACAATTGTCTTTGGTTTCAGGGCTCCCGCTATTGGCAGAGTAATTAGATGCTCGCCGCCGATAAAAACCAGGAACGCCTTTTTGTTCACTTCCCGTATTTCTTTAATGGTTTCGTTTATCCGCTCGGCCGTCAATGAATAATCGCCGGGTACTACATCGAGGTCCCCGATGTCGCATACTTTCAGGCTCTTGAAAACATCGCGACCGGGCACCTCTTCATAACCTTCCGCGAGTTTTAAGGATTCCCTTGTCAGAACCGGACCAAAAATGCTTGAGCACGATATAGAAGTTGAGCTGAACGGTATGCCCAAAAATATTACATCGGCCTCTTGAATTGAATAATTATATGCAAATGAGTTTGACACGTACAGCAGGTCGGACATAAAAATCAATTGTATGCAACGGTTATAAATCTTTTCAAAACACCGAATCAATTTCTGTTTTGTAAATAGGGAGAACGCATGTTCTTTCCGTAATTTTCAAAATCGTCATACCTTGTAAATTGGAATAACGTGCCGAAACACTCATCTATGCATTTTAGAGAAAATTAATGCCGAGATTTTGTTGAGACCTGCCACCAAAACCGGCTAACGATGATTTTTATGAAAAGAAATAAAAGGACGGTGAAAGTAATTCGTGAAATCGCAATCAAATGTTTTTTATACTTATCACTTTAATAAAATTTCATGTCATTTATAACCGGACTGGTCGCATGGACAGAAAAAACATTTTTGCCATTTGGCCCGATTGGTTTGTTCATAGTCGCTTTTATCGAGTCGTCCTTTTTTCCCGTTCCTCCCGACCTAATTCTGATGCCGTTATGCCTGATTTCGCCGAATCTGGCATTGTTCTACGCGCTTGTCGCAACAATCGGTTCTGTTTCCGGTTCTATTCTCGGTTATTACATAGGTCTGAAAGGAGGAAAACCGATATTAAACAAAATCGTATCAAAAAGAAGAGCAGAAAAAATAACAAACTATTATAATAAATATGGTTGTCTAACAATTGGTATAGCTGGGCTCACGCCGATACCTTACAAGCTCTTTACAATTGCATCCGGCGTTTTCAAATTTTCATTGCCAAAACTATTGTTAGTTTCTTTGTTTGCCAGAGGCGCGCGTTTCTTTTTAGAAGCGTTCGTATTAATGGTTTACGGTGAAATGATTTTGGGCTTTCTTAATCGGTATTTTAATATATTGACACTCGTCGCCGGTTTTGTTTTGGTGGTCTCGTGGTTTTTATATAAAAGAATTAGAAAATAATAAAAGCGTATAATTTGTTAAATCTTCTCGCTTTCTTCCCAGACCCTGTTTAGCCATGCGTTCAGACAGAGAATGCATTTTTTATAATAAACGGCAACCGCATTTATATCATTTTTGGATTCAAAAATATTCAGATAATGCCTCTTATCTATTAATAAGCCCCCGTGTTTTGGTTTTCCTTCCACGCCTTTTCGCATCTTAAAAAGTTTTTTCATCTTTCTAATATTTGTGGTAAATTTTTGTTTTGAATTTAAAATTATTTTTACACCGACCCCTCTTTTTTTGGCATCTTTTAAAAAAGAGAATAAATTATTTAATAAACGATCAGAAAAATAATTGATAACGATTTCCGATTTTGACGTTTGAATTAAATTCGTTATCACTTTCATAACATTTTCTTTGCCAAGAATCAATTCCTGTGCCGCTTCCGACATTACTTCTTCGTCTCCTTTTGAGTATGCCTCTATTTCTTCAAGTATTACTGTCTTTGATTTTTTTAGTTTGTTTTCTTTTTCTTCAACTTTCTTTTTTATTATATTGAAATTTGAAGATGTATATTTTGTTGGGGTCCCTTCCAAAATATTAACCCATCCTTTTCTTGCCAACGTTGATAGGATGTCATAAATTCTTGCCCTCGGAACTTCGGATAATTTAGACAACTCTGTGGCAGGGGCGATTTTTGAGATGCATACCGCATAATAGACCCTTGCCTCATAATCCGTCAGCCCAAAATCTTTCAGAGCATTGATAATTTTCTCTTCCATAAAAATTCTTTGAATTTTGTATTTAAATATGCCACTTTTGTTACGACAAGAGTTGCAAAATCTTTAAATATAACAAAGAGATATAACATTATCAAATAGTAGTATAATTACTTGATAAGGTGAGAAAATGAAAGAAGAAAAAGGGAGATTGGAAGATATTTCAAAATATTTTAATTGGGAAGATATTGAATTGATGGAAAAATATCCCAGTTTGGTAGAGTCAACGGCAGAGAATTTCCCTGGGTCAAATTATGGATTAATTGAAATGGACCCCGACGGTGAAGTGCCTGTTAATACCATTTGTGAACTGGAGAGAAAAGTAAGAAAAAGGAATCTTAAAGGATCCTCTGACGCGATGAAAATTGTATATATCGGAAGATTATGGGATTACGGTAAAGATCAGATAATAAATAAAATCCAGAGGGAGTGGCCCTTTTCAACAGTAGCTGATTTTCTTGGTATAAGCGAATCCGAGTTTTATGAATATATCGAATCCGGTGTAGATCAACCCCTGCCTTCTCCATCGGAGATGGAGTGGTTTTTGAACACCGGAAATTCGCGCAGAAAGAAGGATATACAAAAAATGAAGAAAATCGGCTCCGTTGTCGTAAACGATTATAATACACTCAAAACTCTAATTGAAACTACCTCAAAGAAAATTGCTGAAAGTGAAAATAAAATAAACGCATATAACTCATACATAGAAAGGTTGGAAGAGGATAAGAGAGAATTAGAGCATACTTTGTCAGACAGGGATTCGAGAGAATTTGGTATTTATGAAACGGGCGAATATCCTTGCAGAGAAATATCTAAAGCGGTAAAATTAGAGGGATTAAAATCGGTAATTGATAAATATGAATCCAAAATAAACGAAATTAAAAGGAAAATTGGGGACATGAAACGTTACATGGAAGGGTGGAAGGCGGGCATAGATAAAATAAGAGAGTATTCAGAAGAAGTTGGTCTTGATTTGAAACTCTTGGAGAAAGAAAATAGCTGGTGGCTACACATTCGTCCATTCCCCGATGATAGATACTGGCTTAGAGATGAATTTAACAAAATAATGGGACTAACTGAAGAAATATCTTTAACACCAAAACCGGGTAAGGCTACTTGGGATTATGTTGTGGACAGATTGTTTGAATTAAATGATCCAGAAGTTAAGGAAAGATACGAACAAGAAAAAACGGAACGAGAAAAACGAGAAAAATTAATACGAGAGATAAGGGGATTAATAGCAAACGCCGGTTACCCTCAAGCTGCAAGAGAGATGGTGCTGTGATGGCACATGAAAATGATAGGAAAACTTATTGTGTCCTAAAAATTAGGCATGCATGATAAGAAAATATTAGTATACCCAGAAGCTTGTTTAACTAACGAAGAGATACAGATTTTGAACCGTTGTTTTCTCTTTTTTATTAATATATATTCTAAAATAATATTTATGAACAAAGTATCAATTAGAAATGCGACACTTAAATATCCAGAACAACTAGAAAAAATGAGCAGAAATTTAAAATACTAAATATATTGGATATTATGTCAATCAAAAAGAAAATGACAACTGATGAAATTATAAAAGAATATAAAAAAGGGAGAAGAGATTTTTCTAATATTGAATGTAAGTGGGCAAATTTAATTAATCTTACTTTTAATAAAGTAAGTTTCAGAAATTCTGATTTAAGTTATTCAAGCTTTGAGAACAGTACTTTGAAGGATTGTGATTTTAGCGGAACAAATCTGGAGTGGTCGAGTTTTTCTTCTGCTCGCTTGATAAGGGTAAATTTTCAGAATGCCAAAATATCCTGGTCAAAGTTTAATGATGCCTATTTTGAGAAAGTTGATTTGAGAAAAGCAAATCTTGACTGGGCAATAGCACTCAATACTAATATCATGAGTCAGGCAGATTTGAGAGGTGTTAATCTGGCTACTTTTGCAAAAGACATTTCAGAAATTAAGCAGGAAGGGATTGAAAGGGCACATGCCGAAGCAAATAAATTAAAGAGTAAAATGCCGTTCGATGTCTGGATGAAGATAAAATTCAGTGTAAATAATACGGCAGACAAATTTCGTATTCTAATGCAGGATATGAAACAAAGCATTGGTTCTTACGCAAAGAATATCGGAGGAATTTTAGGAGTTTATGGAAGAGTGGAAAAAAGTGAAAGAGAATATGTAAAAGAAGGGATGCCATATAAACATGATTCACATCCTGAATACAAAAGGAAAATAAAAGAATATGAAAAATAATTCAATCCTTCTATCATTTATTAAATTAGTCAACCTATTTGCACCAAAATTTAATAAGAAAACATTAAATTTTTATGAAATAGGATTCAAACGAGATAAAGGGTATGTATTATTTTTCGAGGATTTGTGAATTTGTAAAAATCTATCCAATAAAAACCGGCCTTTTTGAGGCGGTGGCTTATATGGAAGGTCTGCTGCTTTTGATTTAATATAATTATTTTACTATATCATCAAAAAACATTTTTTCTATAATTGACCGATTTTCCCAAGCTTTAAAATATTTGGTGGCGGTCTTTAAGCAATCACCTAATTTTTATTTCATATTCCCCGTTTGGGTATTTGTCATAAAACTGCTTCATAATCTTATCTGGCAGGGTTGGGTCTGAAAAAGAGCGGGAATCTAAATTGTCCAAATCAGCAAACACGAGCTCCCCTTCTTTTTCTTCATTTATTTTAATGAACAAACCAACGTAAGGAACACCGTCAAAACCCTTTTCGGAAAAAAAATCCGTCCATTCTAGAACAGCCTTGACTAACAGTTCCCTGGAATTTTTAAGCCCGCCGTAATTTTCGGGCGCGAACTCCTTTAGCTCACACTTGCCATTATGTGTAAGGTCTTGCGTAACAATGCCATGCTTATGGTCCGATGTCACCATAAAAGAGAAGTCCGGCACCGGAATTCCAATTTCGTCAAAATAATCAAACAATGCCAACTCGTTCTCTATTTTTTCTTTGGTCGTTGGAGAGTCAAACATCGGTGGGTAAAGCTTCAGCACGGCATGCTCGCTGATTCTGTATACTGTTCGTGTGCTGCTGTTAATCATTCTTTGCCTGCTATACTCATCCCCGCCACGATAGTGACCATCCATTACCTTTTCCATAGTATCTCTTAAGATACGGTCATCCGCGAGTCTACGGGCATAATCTTTTTGACTCATACCGCTCACATTATTATCAAATTTAAATACTTTTTAGTAGTTAAAATATCACAATCATATACCTATTTCACATTACTTAAAGTATTCTATCCTCAATCATATATAAATAATTCACTATATCCACTCCGCACCTCTTCGATCCAATGAGCTTTGTTGCTTATTTTCTAATTTTCTTTCAATTTCAATAATTTTTTGCCGTGAAATAATTTTAATTCGGAAACGGGCCTTTAAGTATAATTCACCTTATTTAAAGTTTTTTAAATATTCTTTTTTCATGCATGACGATCTGTCGAAAGAAGAGCTCATAGAAGAGATGGAAAAGCGCCATGGCTGGATAAAGACATGGCTTGCCTTCGAGGTTATGGCTACAAACAGGGAGCTTACCGAAAAGGCTCTCAAAGAGCATATTGAAAAACTTTCAAAAATAAAAGAGGTTTTCGTATTTGAAAAGAATTTCAAATCAATAGAAAAGGTCGAGAATCCTCCGAAAAATGTCCCGGAAGCATATTCGCAGATTGCCGAGATCAAACTGCTTGCAAAGAATTTGTTCACGTTGATAAGCATCGTGGTCGCATTCGGGCCCTCGGCAATTGAAATTCTCGAGCCAAAAGAACTGAAAGTTAAGATAGACGAAGTCCAGAACATCGCAAACACGCTCGCCGGACTCGTGCACCAGTTTGCGCAGGCCGGTATCGGCGGCATGGTCATACAACCCAAGTGATACGCCAGATTCGAAGTTCATAGAAATGAGCGGCAAAACTAAAAAACGAATAATCCCGCAAGTGATGTCAAAGATTGAATCCGAATATAAAGGCGGTGGTTTAAAGAGGCTTAGCGAAAATATCCGCAATTATATGGACGCGCATTGAAGCGGTCGTTCTAGTTTCAATGTATCGGGCTCTGCGGAGAATATCAACCGTGAGTGTGCACGGTGGGCATAATTTTCATTATGCCGACTTATACAGTATTTGTCAATCCGTGAACTGCACAACCGGCGGGGTTTCTGCAAAGCCGAATTTTCTTAAAAATTCGTAATCTCTGATTTTAAACAAATGGCTCTCGCAATTGCAATCAGAACATCCGAAATTTTTGACCGGAACCCCGACCCTGCTCAATTTTTTTGCGGTAATGCACTCCTCCTTTTTATTCGATTTTTTGTAATAAATTTTTTTTATCGTCACAACCTTGTTTGCCGTCAAATAATCGATGTGCCAGAATTTCTTTTTCCTTTTTTTAAGATGTCTGGAAATTCTTTTTTCCAGATTATTTTGCGCGGAGCCAACATAAGCGTATAACCCTTTCTTGAATCCGATTTTTCCCAACACGCCGATTTTCGGTTTTATATTTTTGCCGACCGAGATGACCAAAACATAAACTCCTTTCATGTTATTAACCTTGATATACGGTAGCTCACGGGGCTTTCGGCATTTTTATGGCTGACATTATTCTCCCCCTAAGCTTAAATAACCATTCCTTTCCCCTTTCCATATACATTCGTCTTTGTTTGTAATAAAATATCCTATTGTATAAGAGCCACAATGCTCTCTGCAAAAAGTTTGCATAATTATACTCTGTTTCAATATACCCGTAGAACTCGATCCTTATTTTTCCCATCTTTGTCTTCGTATGTTGTTCTCCCTGAATAACAACCTTGACAACAAGCGTTGACCATTTGTCCAATTCCTTATTTACTGTCCAAAAATTGTAAAATGACCTCGGGTCATCGGTGATATCCCATTTGAAAAGCCTCTCAAACATATCCTTTGCTTCCACTTGCAATATGCTCTCGAACATGGGTCCGATTATTTCGCATACTTTTACCGGCTCGTATCCCTTGAAATTCAGAACGATCCTGTCGTCTGGCGCGAAAATACCATCTATAATCTTTATTGACTGCATATATAATTAAATAATTGCCGGGCATATAATAAAAAGATTTTATATATGGTATGCATGTTATACTGAAGTATCGAAAACTATATAGTGAGATACACTATTAAAATTATGAAACGAATATTAGTAAGCATGCCAGACGGGGTTTGGAAATAATTCAAAAGAAGTTAAAAGGCTTTGGAGATAAATAGTCGGAGTTAATTAGAAATATTGTTTTGGTTTATTTATCTGAAAAAGGTTATCTTAAAGATGAAGAAAAATAATGGTGCCAAAATGATAGAGAAGAAAATTGAGGATATTAAGGAAGAGTTAGAGATGCTTGATGATACGCTTTCGGCTTTAGTGGACTTACTTATAGAGAAGGGAATTATAACCGATGAAGAATGGGAAGAGAAAGTTAAGGAGAAGTCAGAAGAAAATAAAAAATTGAATGAGTTAGAGTAAATTAGCAAGTTTTTTGATATCTTTGTTTGCTATGTGTGTATAAATCTGAGTGGTTTTTAGGTCTTTATGACCTAGCAAGCGTTGAATATACCTTATATCTGTTCCAGCTTCAAGTAAATGCGTAGCAAAACTATGCCTTAATGTATGGGGAGTTATTTTCTTTTTTATTCCAACCTTTTTACTTGCATTTTTCACTATTTGTTGG
>JAGGUE010000010.1 GCA_021158665.1 Candidatus Aenigmatarchaeota archaeon | reverse complement strand
GTTGAGAACCAGCCCATGATTATCATGGACACGCTCACCGTGAACGCTATCAAGAGAACGGCCGCAATCAACGGCGAAATACCTTTTCTTGAATTCATTTTAAAAACACCTGTTATTTTTTATTATATCTTAAGCGGTATTTAAAGTTTTTTTGTCGCCGTCTATTATGTTTTCTTTTACGTATTTTATAATCAATTTCTCGGCCCAATCAACTATCTCGGGAAATCCGTTACATAAAAGATATTCTTTAAATGCTCTGACAAGTTCTTCTTTGTAAAGCTGGATATTTTTTATTTCAATATTCTTAAATCTAAGAAATTCTTTAAAGCTCAGCTGATTAATCTTAAACTCAAAAAATCTTCCGGCCAAACTTTCTCTTATTTTCTTCATCATAAATAATGATTCTGAGCCGGAAACAATTATTTTGAAATTTTTGTAGTTATCACGGATTCCTTTTACGCTCTTTTCATCCGCGCATAAGCATTGACAACCTCTTTAATTTTTACATCTCTAAAATCATCAAAAGAAAATATTTTTGGATCAAACTTAGATTCTAATTCATCTTTTAATATTTTTCCAAGTTTTAAAATCTTCATGTTATTATTTATTATGTTAAACCAATAAAATATTTGTGGACTATCTTTAAGCAATCACCAAAAAATATTATCAAAAATTGGGGCGGAATTCGGGGCGGTAATTTTTCACAAAAACCGCCGGCTCAGCCTGGGAGAGCACACGGCTGAAGACCGTGGAGTCGCGAGTTCAAATCTCGCCCGTCCCATCTTATGGTGCGTTTGAATGAATAAAACAAAGGTTAGCGGAAAACAAAGAAAAGATAAAAAACCAATAGGCAAATTATCAGAAAATAAAGTTATATTTTTTGATGATACGGATAAAGTGTACCAGCCCGGCTTTTATGGAAAGTTGTTTGGAGATCGGCTGGAACTTTCTTTAGTAGAAGCGTTGTTTTTATTAAAACATAAAAAGATAATAATCAAAAAAAACGGGAAAAAAATGAGTTTTAAAAAATTCTATGATTATGCGATGGGAATTGACGAGAGGTTTGCGGAGCGATACAGGGTATATGAGGATATGCGAGAAAAGGGATTGCTTGTGAGGACGGGATTTAAGTTTGGCTGTGATTTTCGTGTCTATGAAAGAGGTGTTAATCTCAAACGCGGCCCAAAAAGCCAGAAAGAACATACAAAATGGACGGTCTTTTGTGTGCCGGAAGATTATACGTGTTCGTTTCAGGAGTTGTCAAGGGCGGTGAGACTTGCCCATAATATCAGGGCAAAAATGCTCTGGGCTATTGTCGACGATGAGGGGGACTGCACTTATTATCAGATTACCAGAGAAGTGATTTAAAATACAAAATCATGGTTTATAGAAATATATCAAAGCATTATTCGGAGGTATCCATAATCTTCTAATGCCGTTATAAAAATTCGCATCCTCAAAATCTTCTTTATCGAGAATAATAACATTAGCTGACATATCAAACTCTCTTTTTGCCCATTCTTCCCATTCATTGCAAATTTGTTTATCATAATTCTCAATCCTTATTAATAAATCAACGGAAGTATATTTTTTCTATATTCAGGTTCACCTAATTTTTCATACATAGATCTAGTTTTTTTCTTTAAGAGCGTCTAAATAATCATTTTTCAATATCAATTAATTGTCGATAACAACACCGGGATTATGTATGATCGAAGAACCGAACCACTCAACACAGCTAATAATTTTTTCTCCTCATCGGAAATCATAACCAGAAACAAATTTAAAATACAAAATTATAGAATTCTTATGCCAATGGTGAAGGATATTCTTGTAAAAAATCCGGTAACAGCGCGACCAGAAGATAAAATAACGAGAGCCATGGCAAAAATGGAAAAAAACAAATTTCATCAGTTGCCGGTCGTTGAAAATAAAAAAATAGTCGGCATGCTTTTTCTCAAGGATATCGTAACTGAAAATATGGACCCCAATATTACAAATGTCAAAACAATTATGCGGAGAAATATACCCACGGCGGATACAAATTCCGATGAAATTATCTTGACAAAGCAGATGCTTGAGAACGGGGTGAGGGCGTTGCCCGTGGAAGATGTGGACGGGAATCTCATTGGCATAATATCAGAAACGGATTTGATTGATTTTGTTGAGACAAACTTTTCAATAAATGACACGATGACCGCGCCGATTTGTATAAATGATGCGGATAATATCGGCAAAGCAAAGCGATTAATGAAAACCGAGAACGTGTCAAGACTGCCCGTTGTTAACTCAAATAAAGAATTGGTGGGTGTTGTCGATACATTAGATTTGATAAAGGTTATGAAACCCAAACAAAGAATTGGTACCGCAAAACAAACGGCAATAGAAAAGATTAGAGTATCTGAAATAAGCGTGAAAACGGTAATGCACGACCCACAAACCGTAAGTAAAGACGCAAAAGCGGATGAAATTAAAAATCTGCTCAAAAAAGGCGAGGAAATTATAATAATAAAAGACAAAAAGCCGGTTGGAATTATTACTCCTAAAGACGTCATTGAACTATTAATACCAAAAGAAAAATCAATCGTACAAACAATAAATTTTAGAAAATCTGATAAAGAAACAAAAAAAGAGATTTCTTCCGTAATTGAAAAATTCATAAAAAAACAAAAAAAATTCTCTTATAAAATAAATCATTTTTTCTTGTACATGGATGAATATAAAAGGGGTGGGAGAATAAAATATTCATTGAGAGCGCGGTGCATGACGTCTATTGGATTATTTATATCGAAATCTTCTGATTGGAATTTGTTAACATGCGTTCAGGATGTTATTGAGAAATTAGAAAGAGAGATAATGAAAAAGCGCGGCAAGGTTCTGAACAAAAGAAAAGCGCGAACCAAAGAAAGATTCCAGTAGTTTCTATGTTATTGTCAAGCGTCTATAACCGATGCATCGTTATTCATCGCTGCCGTCCTCTTTTTCAACCTTTCTTATTTTAGTTCTGGAGTTTATTAATTTTTCAAATTCCGACTTTATTTCACTAACTGGTCTGCCAGTTAATTTGCTCAGCGACTCTTCTATTTCGGATGCGTATCTTTGAAACATTTCCATTCGTCTTTGCTGCTGATACTCTCTTCTTTTTCCGGCAATGTATAATGAAAGTTTTCGTGCACATTGCTGCAAGCCGAGCTTTATTTCTTTTATTATTATCGGATAACTCGCTATCGCTTCTTTACCCTCTGATACGAAAGGCACCCAAACAGAGCATATGTGAACAACTATGACACACTGACCAATCGGCATTGAACCCTTTCTATGTTCAAGTCCGTATCTCTTCCATTCGGTATTTACTACTGATTTGAAAATAGAGCATGCACTCTGTTGGTAAAGAAGCGGTGCCCGGTTGGCAAATCGCATGAGTTTTGCTGGTTCATTTTTCGGCAAACTCTGGTCATAAACTATTCCTATCTCAACCTCAAAAGGGTTTCCCCTGTAAACCTCCGGTGGTCTCGTTTCGGTTGCTATAAACTCTGCATTCGGATACTGCTTCTTTAAACCTTTTTTAAGCTCCTTTTCTCCAATAGGCGAGAGGCAATCGAGAGGAGGTCTCTGAATATTCATGCTCTGTAAATTTTTCAGTAATTTCGCCGCCAACGA
Source organism: Candidatus Aenigmatarchaeota archaeon (assembly GCA_021158665.1). GTDB lineage: Archaea > Aenigmatarchaeota > Aenigmatarchaeia > GW2011-AR5 > JAHLMP01 > JAGGUE01. The sequence goes on along the minus strand of JAGGUE010000010.1, from coordinate 21,680 downwards.
ATTTTCTATTAAATTTGGTTTCGCGTTTAGTTTAATTCTCGTTAACTCGCAGGCTTTTTTTGCCGTGACTGACCCGACGGATGAAAATTCATTTGTTAGAAAATTTAATATCGTCTTCGATTTCGTAGTCTTCAGCATTCTTAAAAAAATCCCAAGTTCAACGCCGTAAGGATGCGGCTTTATTTCATTCGGCAGTTTTGGCAGTTTGTCCGTGGCTCTTTTATATTCTATTTTTCTACCATCGGGTGCATTGTAAATGATCCATGCGAATGGATTTGAGATCGCCGTTTGCATCAGATAATCGTCAACACTCTGAGTTTTTCTGTATCTTCCGACGATATCGAGAGAAATTCTTGTGCCGTGCTCTTTTATTTCATCTCGGCCAGTAACATATCCGTCTTCTAAGATGTCTGGCTCATTTTTAATTACGTCGATAGTCAGTTTTGCAAAATACGTTTTTCCAGAATTTGTTTTTGACCATACCTTTAAAGGTTTTGACGTCGTTAGCTGTGAATACAAAACAGAGCCGGTTATTCCAATGCCTTGTTGCCCTCTTTGCTGAACCAGCCGGTGAAATTTAGATCCGTACAAAAATTTTCCAAACGTTCTTCCAATCGACTGTTTTGGTATTCCAGGCCCGTTGTCTTCAACGGTCACCCTGAAAACGTCTTCACTTATATTTTTTACACTAACCTTTATTCTCGGCAATATTCCCGCCTCGCAACACGCATCAAGTGAATTGTCAACGGCTTCTTTTACAACTATTAATAATGCTTTTGTCGGATTATCAAATCCCAATAGGTGCTTGTTCTTTTCAAAAAATTCACTTATGCTAATTTCTTTTTGTTTTTGTGCAAGTTCTTCCCCGGATATAGTACCAACCATGACGATCGCCAATACAAAAATTTTAGAATACAAAATTATTTGGTTTGTATGCTTAAATATATTCAATGAAAATTAAATCTCCCTGTCCAAATTCTCCAAAAATTTAAAAACCGTCGAATGCGACTTCCCGCTAATAATTTTTTCTATCGCCGTTCTGGCTTCCTCTAACTTCTCACCCTTTCCTATGATTGATACGGTCTTCCCGTACACAGAAATTTTTGTGTCGGTCAAACTTTCAATTCTTTTTTTAATTTTACCGGATGTGCCTATGATTCTTGCTTTGATTCTATATAATGTTTTTTTATTTTTTGAAATAGGCAGCACATATAAAATATAATCTCCAAATAGTTTTGATGCGTCACCGAAAGAAAATCCGCGACCTATTGCAGTTATTACATTTCCAGTATTAAAAACGTTTATTGAGTTTCCGCTCAATAGAATTTCTCCATTAATATCTATTTTAACGTTTCCCAATCTTTCAATATCCATTTTAACTTTTTTTATTATTTTCAATCTTTCTTTAGGAATTCTAATTTGTTTAATCATAACAATCCAAAGAGTATTTTTGACTCGGCAAATTTATTTCGCTATTTGTTGTTTATAACTTAAGTATGTTATTTTTTCTCAGCCAATTCTCCTGCACTTTGGAATATTTCCAAATAGCATCGCCTCTTTCATCGCCATGTATCTCCCACGGTTCAACTATTATGACATCATTAACCCCTATCCATAGGTGCCTCTTAAACCTTCCGGGTATTCTACAGATTCTTGTCTTATTATCCTGACATCTGACTCTGAGTTTGTTTCCACCGAGTCGTGCTTCAACGATTCCGAGCACTTCCCTACCTTTCGGTATTCTAACTCTTTGTACTTCTTCCATATCGCTAACCTAATCCTTTACAGCATAATAATATCTGTAGATTTTTTTACCTTTTTTCATTCCCAAAAATTTATTTGATATTTTTATTTCAAATCCGCGCGACTTTAATTTTTTCGCAATCGCGCCCGCTATATTTTTTTTCAAAATAAAAATATCAAAGCCGTTTCTAACTTTTTTTACCTTTAAAATATCTTCTCCATGTTTTTTTATTATCTCAACGGGCATATCACTGTTTGTGGTTCTTATTTGTAGTACAGATTCATAATAATTGCCAGATAACTTTTTACATCTTTCGCATTTTACATTCGTTATTTTTACAACTATATTTTTTTTCTCATGCTTGATTTTTTTACTCTGGAGTATGTATCCGTTACACTCTATATTAACATTATACTTGTTTCCAACCTTTTTTAGTTTAATGTTCTTACCTATAATTTTGTTTTTCGTTTTTATATTATCTTTTATAAATCTTTCAACTGCGTTATCTAAACTGTTAAAATGCTTCCATGTTTTTCCATTGAAATACGAGTTACACGAACAAATCTTTATTTCCAAATCGTTTATTTTAAAAAGATTCTGCCGCTTAAGCCAGCAATCTTCACAAAAATTTCCGATCACGGCGTTCTTGCCACAAATTATACATAATCTTTTCATAATCCATCGCCCAAAGGAAACCCGTTATTATCAATAAGGCGGATGGGTTTTGATTTAAACATTAAATCCTTTCTCAAGATATTCCTTTGCTTCGGAGCGCGCCGATAACCTTTTCCCTGTTCGTATCTCGGCCGACATCGCCCAATTTTATCGCCCAGGCAAAAACGAGTTGCGCACGATTCCACGCATCGCATGGATTTAAAAATAAAGCTAGCCGCTTAACTTCGTTGTGCGGCAGTTGACTTATAAACGCCTTATTCAGTATATATGCCATAAGACAAGTTTAATGATATACGGCTCAAATTCTTGATTCCCCGAAACAACGTAATAAACCTTTGTATAAGATTTTGGCCTCATTTTTTTATGTCCGAAGATTTGCCCCAAGTCATAATTTTCTCCGGCTGCCCATAATAAGATTGATTTAAATAACTGGTTTACGTCGCTATACGTTTCCGTATAATTTTTAAGCCAGACCGTTCTGCCCTTTCCATATTTTGTAATTTGATAATTCGATTGAACGGAAGAAAATCCGTTGGTAGTTTTTAAAATTGTTTTTTCATTTTTTGCGATATTGTTTTTGCTCGGTGTATTGGATATGTTAAATACATAACTTCTGTTTATTATGCTAATATCGGCATATGTAGTATAATCGTCTGTATAGTTTGAATCTATTCTCCTGATTTTTATCGACCAACCATCAACTATAAACACCTCATTTAATTTATATTGTTTTGTGTCTGTATCGTATCTTACGTAGTCGAATGAACCCGTTTCATTATATCCAGTTATTAAATCATGTTGAATTCCTTGAATAAAAAAATTGCCTTTCCTCTCACCGTTGCCGATATCTTCTGTTGTCTCTATTCTAACCGGCATATAGACAAAATAATTTGAGATATGCCATGAAATATTTTTTGGGTCCGATAAATCGGAGAAGTCGTTATTTTCATCCGGAATCCCGCCAACTTGCCAGGACAAATTGAATGTTTCATTGAATATCCCGTCATTTACTTCCGTTTCATTTAAATCCGCTATCACGAGAATTGATTTATCCCGTCCCAAAAACTCTTCCATTTCGCTCTTATAAGGCGATAAATCTTTATAACCAAATAACAGAATGACGTCAATATCTCGGTTTGCTAAAAGATTTTCCAGACCCGTTTCAGCGTCAATGCTAAAATTAATTTCGCGTCCTTTAAATTCAATTCTTTTATCATAAATCATTTTTTGTAATTTTTCCATCTCAGCTGATGTACAGTTACAGCCGAGCTTTATAACAGGCTTCGGCAATCCATAAACTTCTACAGAAAACATAACGCTTTTTGGCAACATCTTTTTTAGATAATATTCCAACCCTTTTTGATCTTCTGTAATATTGTTTTCTAAAATAAATGTTCTCAGATACCCATAATTGTCAAGTGCAACGAGTGCGTCTCTGCCCTGCAATTCTAAATTAGATCGTGACCAGTCAGATGACTTTATGTAAGGTATAAAAAAGTATGACACCGACCCAATTAAAATAATAGATGCTATTACAGCTTCAAGAATTTTAACAAAACCTTTTTTTGAATAACACATGAACATCAACGATAAATAATTATAGTGATTAGTAAACAACTATTTGCAGCTTGGCTATTTTCCTATCCGCGCCATCGTCAATAACAACAAGTCTTTTAATCCAAAATTTTTTGGTTATTAATGAGACGACACTTGGTTTACATTCCCAACTTTCACTTGAACTTCCAGTAAAATTAATTTCCGTAATATTTAATATAAAATCATATTCGTATGTTAATCCCAACAATTTTTTTATTTCATTATATTCGGCCTTGTCGCAATTATTTAATGCCAATATCTTGCTTTTATTTAGGATATGCATGTCACCGGTTGATAAGCCAATTCTTTTCACATCTTCTAAGTCTGCACTCCAGTCTCCCTCATCCATTATCAACAGCTCCGATGCTTGAAAGGCCTTTGCCTTTAAAATATCGTTTGCGGCTTCGTTATGAAAATTGGGAAAAATATCGACTATCGTAAACGAAATAAAAGTCAGCGTTAATAAAAATACAGACGCGCTTAATATAAATTCTATATTTACCTGACCAAACAATTAACCACCTCAAATTATTCCTATAGATGAGACGCTCAAAAATAAAACAAAGCCCGATACAGTCATTATCAGGCTGTGTTTTACGCCGGCTATTATAGAGTCCGAACTAATCTGTCCGGCAACCAAACCAGAAAAAATGCCCTGAATTATTATCATAAAAAAATACAACGATTTATAGTAGCATTTGGGGGAACTGTTTGAACCGAAATTGAAAATGGAGCATGTAGTAAAAAAAATATTGCATGTTATGCATTCACCGCTATTAACGCCAATACATACTTGGCACGGACTTCCACCGAATGTACCCAATGACCCTATACCTATTCCGCCCATTTCTTCTTGGACTTCCATCAATGGTATTAAGAATTTTATCAATGCCATGGAAATTCCGAAAAAAATAAAGAATATTGCATACATCGACATGACGTGCTGGTTCATCAGAGTACGCTTTTCCATCTGGACCTCTTTTATGCTTTCTATATTGTCTGCCAACGAATCCATAATATCTTCGGTCTTGCCACCGGATTCTTCCATTTGAGAAATAATTAAAATAGTATGACTTATAATACTGCTTTTCTTAAATTTTTCTCCAAACTCTTTCAATACATCTTTGAGCTGGATATTCCATGTCAGTTTATTATTTAATCTGACAATCTCCTGGGTGAGCGCCCCGTAATCTGACTTTGAGCACGATCTGATAGCTTGAATGAGGCTTAATCCGCTTCTTTTAGCCTCTGCCAAATCTCTTAAAAAATTCGGGAATTCGTCCTCACAATTTTTTATTCTTTTGAACTCAATAAACTGATAAATAGAAAATGGCAATACTATAACAATGACTCCCATAATTAAGACATTAAGAAAAATGACTAATTCTTGAAACAAAATGACAGATACGAGCATCGCCGACAAAAAAACGGTTACCGTTATTAACAAAATACGCTTTTTATCCATTTCCATAATGCAACACATTTGAATTGAAAATCTCATGCATCAAAATCAGTGATTTTAGTACATCAACTTTCATAAATAAATTTTCTAATTAAACGAATAAGATGGTAAATATGACAAAACGGCATCTATTTCATTGGCGATTTAAATTTCATTATAACTATAAATCCAATCGAAGTAAGCGGTAAAAGTATGAAAACTATGAAACTCTGAACACCAATGGTTCCGCCCCCGCCAGCACTTCCCATTATCGATGTCAGCACAATAAAAAATATCGACCCCACTATAATTAATGTAAGATAAATTTCTACTATTACGGAAAGGTCTTGTGAATATTTTCTTATTCTTCTTCTATAATCATCTATTAGCAGGTCGGCTTTGTTCTTTAAAAATGACCGCAGGTCTGCACCTGACGTAATGATCGTATTGATGCCGTATAATAATTCACGAAAATTTTTTGATGGAGTGCGGGTAGCCTCTCTTTTTATTGCATCGGAAAAATTCATTCCAAAGATTTTTATATTTCGTGCTATAGATCCGGACTCTTTTGAAATTTCCCCATATTCTTTGAACCTTGAAATCGTTTTAAACAAATAGTATGGCGAAACATTGCCGCTTGCTATAGCAGAAAGATAAGAAACTGCGAAAGGTAACACTTTGTCAATACTCTCCCCGCGTCCTTTGCTAACAGCCATTGGATAAGAATAAAAAAGAAAAAATACAAGACCAGACAATGATAACGATAATGTTATGGACAGCGAAACGGCAATTAATGGAGCAAAAAATAAACCAAATATAAATGAGAGTATGACGGTTTCTGACAAAAACATTATTACGGATGTGAATACGGCCATTGATAAGTATTCGTCAAGTGTAAAATTCATTCCAGCTTTTTGCAAATCCTTCTTCATATCTAAGAAATATTTTCTCAATGGTTTTATACTGTCGCCAAAGAATTGATAACACAAACGAGAGTACGTCGTCATTTCAACACCATTTTTTAACATGACCGTTAGTTATTAACTCTTTATTTTCGAAACTGAAAGTTTTGAAAAAGGATGCTGCGGCTTAAACTACAGTCGGTCACCGTTTCGCCATGGACGGGCGTTCTGCCATCGGTTGGCGCGGAGAACGGCTTTCCAACGCATTGGTTTCCGGTCTTCAAATCGAATCTCATGGCGATGGAACTTCGCCCAATGCTTCTTCGCCTGTCAAACAACGAAGACGAGGTTCTTTGTTTAATAGATTATTCATATTTCTTTTTCGATTCTTTCAAGCAGATAATCTCTTGACACATAAAATAAGTTTATAATTGCCGTTATTTTTCTATAGTCATTTATATGTCTTTTTACAAGCCAGCACAACACCTTTGTTCTGTCATTTATCTCATTTCTAATTTCAATTTCTTTCATACCATACTTGACTGCAATTTTTTTTAATAAATAGCTTCTGTTTTTTATTTGAAATTTATCATGCATGGCATCCCATTCAAATATTTCGTTCCATATAGGTGTTTTGGTTTCTTTATCGTACCCAATAATTTCATCAACCGCCGTGACCCTTCTTAAATATTTTTCTTTTCTTTTCCTTCTTTCTATGAAAATTACTAAATCAAGATTTTGCAACAAACTCGGGTGAAGAGATATCGGCGGTGTCGTTAATCTGTCGACCAATTTAGAAAAATTTTCAGCATGAATAGTGGCAAGCCCTCCGTGCCCCAATGCGATCTGCTGAAATAGAACATAAGCCTCGCGCCCGCGAACTTCACCAACTATTATGTAATCGGGTCTTTGTCTTAACGATTCTTTTAATAATTCGTATAAATCAATATCCTTTTTCTCTGCGGCTATCGGCACTCTCGCAATTTGCGGTACCCAGTGCGGGTGGGCGAGTCTTAATTCGGCCGTATCTTCTATTGACACTATCTTCAGTTGCGGTTTTATAAAAAATGACAACACGTTCAAAAGAGTTGTTTTTCCGCTAGCCGTCCCACCAGAAACGAATATCGATGATCCGTATTCAATCGCCAACCAGAAATATGCCATCTGTGTTAAATTAACTGTACCGAATTTTAACAGGTCAACGGGAGTTAATGGCTTTTCTGAAAATTTTCTTATCGTAAAATTAGAGCCTCTCCTTGCTATATCGCTTTCAAGTGTCGTCTGAACCCTGGAGCCGTCCGGTAGTACCCCGTCTAATAAAGGGTTGGCAATAGACACCGTTTTTCCGCAACGTTCTGCCAGTTTCATGACAAAATTATCCAGCTCTCTTTTCGTCTTAAATAATATGTTTGTTCTCAAAGAGCCGAATCTAGAATCTTTATGATAAACATAAATCGGTACTCCAACGCCGTCACAACTTATATCTTCAATATTCGGATCCTTTAGTAACGGCTCTATCTTGCCCAATCCTATAAAATCTCTGAAAATATAATATTTTAAAATTTCTTTTGTTTCGGGCGTCTTCACGACCTTGAAATAATTCAAGGCATCATCGAACATATTGCTAATATAGCGGATCGATTCTATTTTTCTCAATTTTGTAAAATCAATATTAATTTTTTCTTGGATGAACTCCTTTACCTTTTTAAGTATTTCTGCATTTTCTTTTGACAGCTCTGGCTCCATGACACGGTAAACAAACTCGTGTCTTATATCGTCCCAAAAAATATTGGCGCTTGCAAATACACGCCCTTTTGAAGACGGTGGGATTAGCGGATATTTTATTGATATATTTGCTAATTTTTTTGTTTCAAATTCTGGAAGCTTGACATCTACTTTATTTTCGGGAATTTCTATACCCTCGACTTTAATTTTCTTTTTTTTCGGCTTTTTTTGCATTTTAAGCAATTGCTGCAGCATACCGATGTCTAATGTTTTAGCATCCGTCGTTTTTATGTCTGCCTGTTTTTCTTTTTTACTTTGAGGCTTTGGCCTGAATCTAAGCATAATTTTTTTCTCCTTTTCCTTTAGTTTTACATCCGAGGCATCGATTTCTGGAAAAAACGCTCTGTCTTCGACCTCTACGTCTTCGTTGACCGTATTTTTAATCCTTTTTACTATCAACTTGGCTTTTTTCATTTATTACCTACCAGAACCTTTCAATTTCAACCGTCGTTGCATTTGATTTTATCGCTATGTACTCACTACTGCTTACAACATCACCAATTATACTTTTACTCAAAGAGATATTAAAAAGTTCCTGCTCGATCTTTACTCTCGGGTCTTTAACTAAAGAAATTGTTAAATTATTATTATCTACATGTACTCTGTAAACATTTTTTGCTATTGTCTTTGGAATTTTTAATATTAAAGTCGTATTCTCTTTTGACTCAAAAACCTTGACGATGCCGGCGGTTATGAGATTAGAAACACCTCTCATCTCATCGGTTATTGCAGTGTCGGTGAATGATTTTTCAATTGAGTTAAAAGAGAGGAGCACAAGCGTTGCTATGCTAATACCTAAAAAAAATATCAAAACCTCGGTAACAAGGGTGTATTGACCTTTCATAATTAATAGAATTGTTTTTGAATAATTAAATAAAAATCTTCTCGGTTGACATTTCGTTAAATATATAACACCGGTCAACTAATTGGTAGAACTCTTTGTTTAAACAATTTTTATTTTAACGATAGTTGTCATTAAATTTTCGTTTGGAATCACGCCGCCATACTCTATAACGATGTCGTGTTCTTGGCGCGCTAGTCCTGTGCTTCCAGTGAGATTAATTTTATAGCTCGGATAACCAGCTTCTGGTGAGTTGAGTTTCCTGTATTTCAATGTGTATGTTGTTAAATATTTTCCATCAATTTCTCTGGTTTCAGCATACAATAATTCCGGTTCATCCTTTCCAAGAGTTCCCTCCTCGCTTTCGTTTCTAACAAAGTAAATCCTGCCGCCAACGGAATAAATCGTTCCATGCGTTTTCATCTTAAGCGATATCGAGCCTTCCGTTTCGTTAAATATAACGGTCCCTGGAATATTAATTGATATCTGTTCTCTGCCTTCTGTATTTGCTACGGATTTTATTTTACTGTTCAGGTCTTTAATCCATTCTTCAGATCTTTGTAGATTTGCAATTCCTCTATTTTTCTGGATCAATGGAATGCCCCACAAATAAACAGAACCGACAATGGATATCAGAATCAGCGTTATTAATATCGGCGTCAAAACCTGTTGTTGCGCTTTCATAATCTATCACCGCGAAGAACTATGGAGAAAATTACATCTACGGCTTTCTGGGAGATACTGGTCTTTTTATCGGAATCCTGGACAAGACCAACGCATTAACCCTTTTTTCAAGTCTCGATAACTTATCTAATAATTCTTCTTGCGTGGTCTTCATCTTTTTGTTTTCCTCTACCAGTAACTTAGTTGTTTCACTTTCTTCACCGCCCGCTACTTCAAATTTCATCATAAATTCATTTAGTTTACTGACGAGGTTATTTATCGACTCGGATAATGACAATAATTTATTTATTACCTCTGCATTCATTTTCACCAAGTCATCTACAACCTGCTGGTTTGTCCTCACGAGTTCGAGGTAGTCGTGGCCGATATTCTTTCCTGACACGGTCGATTCAAGTTTTTCGACCCTTTTTTCCAGACTTTTTATGGGGTCAAGCGGGAATATTTCATATTCTTTTGCCATTTTTTCACCTATTTAATCAATAAATATATATTTTTTGGTTTATAAAAGTTTTCAAATCATGTTTTGATGCTCATGTTAAATGTTAGGCCAATACACCAATCGCGCTTTACCTGTTTTCATAATCTCTATTTTCTCTTTGTCGATCTTTTTGTTCTCCACTGCTATACGCGGCATAAAACATTAATACTACAACAATAATACCCAAAATCCATAACAAGTCATGTGATTTCACGAAACCCATGGAAAGGCTTGATGTTATGTTATCCCAGATAGTCCCTATTAATATCAAAAAAATACCGAGCGATACGATCATGGGCATCGTATTTTTGGTCTCTCCTTCAAACACTTTTTTAAGTATCAGAAAAAAGAATATCACAACCAAAACAATGGATGCCAATGGCAGTATTTCCATTATAAATACCGCAAAAGGTTCATAAGCTATTGTTGCAAAAGCAAAGACAAGTGCAATAATAATATTGACATTTTTTGGAAAGAACTCAACAGACTGCTTATTTTCTTTTCTTCTCAATGTTGACAATATGCCAAATACAACGGCAAAAACAAATAGAAACGGCACTACAAACAAAAACATGTCGGATGCGAGTAATGACATATTATTGATATGTTAATCATAAATAAAAATGTTCAAAAATTACTAATTATTGATGGGTTTATGACAGCAATCGAAGTAACGCTTCTTGGGACAACATCGGCGATACCGACGGTTGAAAGAAATCATCCGAGCATATATGTAAAATATACGGGCAGGAGTGAGCATTGTTTTTTGTTTGACTGCGGGGAATCAACGCAAAGACAGATTTTTAAGGCAAACCTCAATTTTATGAGAATTGAGCATATCTTTATTACGCATTGGCATGCCGACCACTTTGCGGGGCTTTTCGGTCTGATAGAGACGATGTCCTTAGAAAAGAGAAAAACGCCATTGCACATATATGGCCCGGAGGCAGAGAGGTTTGTCAATATATTACTAAGTTTGGGCTATGCTGTAAAGCAGTTTGAAATAAAACCCGTGAACGTTAATTTTAAGGGTTCTGACACGGAAACGATATTTGAAAATGACGAGTGCCTTATTCTCTCGGTCCCGGTCAAGCATGGGGTTCCGGCAGTTGCTTACGCCTTAATCGAAAAGGATAGGATTAAAATTGATAAGGAAAGGGCATCGCAACTCGGTTTGCCAAAAAGCAGTCCGATATTCAATAAACTAAAGAGAAAGGGTTTTATTATCTACAATGGGAAAAAGATAATGTTAGATGATGTTTGTTTTGTTGAAAAAGGCAAGAAAATGGTTTACTCCGGCGACACGAAACCGTGCGAAAATTTGATAAATATTGCAAAAAACAGCGATTTGCTTATTCTGGATTGCACATACTTTGAAAATATAAAAACAGATAAATCGGATGAGTTTGAAAACAGATATCACACGAGTTTAAATCAGGCGTTGAAAATTGCGGCGGACACAAATGTTAAGCAATTGGTTCTGACGCATATATCGAGGAGATATCCGTCTCAGAAAGCTTTGGAAAAAATGGTCAAGGAAGAGGCGGAAAAGTCAAAAATAAATACCGACATAAAGGTTGCCAAAGACTTCATGAGGATTGTGTTGAGATAGTCCTTATTAATATTTTTCAATGAATTTGCCAATAAGCTTACATAACCCGCACCGCAGTTTCTTGTAAACGGCAAATCAATAACATCCTCATCTTATGTTTCAAACTTCCTTTACAATTATTTAACTCTTTTGCGGAAGTCTCCTCCCAAAAGAACGAAGATGAGAAGCGACTAATAGAAAAAATATTGGAGAAATTAGGGCAGGGACTGTCCGAAGTTACGCACATAGAGACAGAACCTCTACGGGTTATACCCGCAAGTTCGGTCGTTGAAATGGGAAGCTCATTGCGTTAGCCGGGAGTGTTCACCGATGCTAAGCTAAATTATAAAACAGGGTCCATATCACCAACCAAAGAAATACACAAAGTACGACTCCGTTGGAAAACCACCAGCTCCATTTCTGATCGATTTTCAAATGCTTTTGCAAGATATATTTACTTGAAAATAAGACCGCGATTAAAACCAAGATGTTTAGTTCCGGTGCATTTGTAACATTTGTTATAATAAATGATATATATCCTAAAATTACTCCCAAAATAGTGTAAACGAGGTTTGTTTCCACATTTTTATCCATATCTTATCAACCGGAAAATATTGTAATTGTGAGTACTACCATAGTCATAAGTAATAACATCTGTTCAAACTCTTAATTTATTTTGATTTGGATATTTTAAAAGTTTATAAAATGGAAATAATGCACGAAGGTATCGATAAGATAAATAAAATTTGCCATATTTATTGCTTTAAATTAAATAAATATATATAATAAATAGGTGTTTATCGTGAGTCAGCAAGATGTTTTAAGGGTATTGAAGAGGCAGCCAAAAAAGGAGTTTGCATTGGAAGAACTGGCAAAAAAATTAAAAGTTGAGGTAAACAAGCTCAATGTCTGGGTGAACAAGCTGGACAAATGGGGGCTGATCGCATGTAGAAAAGAAGACGGGAAAAAATATGTGAAGTTAGCAACCCGTAAATAATTTTTTGGTTATAATTTTCTATAACCGATTGGACCGAACTCATTTCTTGATCTTTTTCACAGCCATAGTAATCGCAAACCCGACTGCACCGATAACAGATAAAACCAACCCATTCAAATATTCAAACTGAAAAATTTCTCGAATAAATGAGTTTAATGCGTTTGGCATATGTTCCGCGATCTCTGCCGGTATCATATTTCCCAGCATCGTATTGCCAAAATACCATAAAATCAAGAATAATATCCCAGTTGACAGAATGGTAACAAATACCGAATTAGATAACGTGACAAAACTTCTTGACGCGATATAAACGAGAACAACGCTTACAACAAAAATGATAACCCCAATGGGCAGCGCGATGGCAAACACGGAGTTCATTTTAGAGAGAGAAATGCCGTTAAATACTTCTTTATTGTAAAGTTCATTTTTTTGCGCTTCTATCTTCGAGTCTAGCGAGCCAAGCTGTGTGCACATATTATCAATTTGATCAAAACGTTGCTTTGCCGTTTCTGACTGCAGACACGCATCGCTGTCGGTTCCAAACCGACTGCAAACGATATCAACAACATCTTCTATTGTATGGCAGGTCGCGTTGAAATATGAACACAACTCGTTTGATTTATTTATATATTGCTCCTTTAATTCGTTATTCTTTTTGCAGACGAGGGTCTTCACCTCGCTTATGTTGGAGCATCCCTTATTTAAGTAAGCTCGGCATAATTCCTGATATTGTCCCATCTGGCTTTGGAATTGCTCTTCTATTACGTTATCAATAAGAGCATTGACGGTGTCCCGCGATGTTATCGTATAAAAATAATTTCCCTGCATAGCTAGAATCAGGCCAATCGGCATGAAGAACATCGCAATTCCCATAATTATTTTTCCAGCAAAATTCATTTAATCACCACCTTCATGGAATCGTCACATATTCGCTATCGCTTGACCCGCCCGCGGTAACCTTTATTGTATGACTGCCAGATGAAATCGGAGTATCCAAAACCAATGTCCCAACGCTTCCGGGCTTTATAGTATCAGATAATGTAAAATTCGTCAAAACCTTATCTACATATAACGCCAATGTTTTATTTGTAATATCCACTGAGCCGGTATTTCTGATATAAATTTTATCAGAAACGACGTTATCGATCCTTATATCAGTGCCTATTTCTCTTAGCATTGACTCTGTCCGGTTCTGCACTCCTTCGCCAACAGTTGTCTGCACGCGCGTAAGAAAAACGTATGCCATGCTCGACATACTGATGGCCAACATCATCATAAGCACGATGGCGATAATCGGCGTGATAGCTTTTTCACCCATTTATTACACCTTTAAAATGAGTACAATTCTATTTGCGACCCCTTTGCATATTAAATAGTTTTTTTATCGTTTGTACGGTATCGGCATCTTCTGGATTTTTTTCATTTTCTCTGAATCTCAGCAATCTGGGAAATCTTAATGCATAGCCGCTTGGATATTTCGGGCTTTGCTGTATCTCCTCGTACCCGACCTCTACGACAATTTCGGGTTTGATTCTAACCACGCGCCCCTTTTCTTCTATTATCAGATTCTTCAATTTTTTTGTAATTTCTTTTAGTTGTTCTTCTGTCAGTCCGGAACCCAACATGCCCGTTGGCAAGAACTTTCCAGTTTCAGAATCCCTGGCACCAAGAATAAGAGAACCGAGCCACTTTGCTCTTTTACCTTCGCCCCATTCTGCTCCAATGATCACCAAATCCAGCGGCTCCATTATTGGTTTGCATTTCAACCAGTAGCCGACTCTTTTGCCCGGCTGATAATGAGCGTCCAGATTCTTCACCATAACCCCTTCCTCGCCCTTGGACAAGCAGTAATGATAAAACTTATTAGCTTTTTTGAAATCTTTTGTTTCGATATGCTCTGCCAATTGGAACTTACCTTTTTTCTCCGTAATAATTTCGTTAAGTTTTTTCCAGCGCTCTTTCAGTGGTTTTCTCATATAGTTCTCTTTATTGAAATAAACCAAATCAAATAGATTCATCTGCACCGGAATTTCTCTGACCATGCGTTCAATGCCGTACTTTCTTTGTATTCTTCGCGACAATAGCTGAAACGGTCTCGGTCTGCCTTGGCTATCAACGCTTAACAACTCGCCTTCTACTATTGCTTCGTCCGCCTTTATCAGTTTTCTGCTCCATTCCACGACCTCTGGAAATTGTTTTGTAATCTCGTCTAACCTGCGGGAAAATAATTTTACGGACGAGCCTTGCTTATGTATAACGACGCGCAGCCCATCGTATTTCATCTCGATCGCGGGGTTTTCAAATTTTTCCAATGCCGTTTTCAGGTCAGGCGCTCTTTCGGCGAGCATAACGCGCAACGGAGAGCCCGGAATTATCTCTGCTTTCATTTTCCCTTTTTTTGCCATTTCCGCGACCTTTCCATAATCGCCGAGAATATTGAAAACGTGTTCGACATCTTTCGGTTCTTTGTTAAACGCCTTTGCTATCGCATCCCTGACGATTCCAGCCGCCACACCTATTCTCATCTCACCCAATACCGTTCTCACCAAATATCGCGCCTCTTTTTCTTTTGCACAGCTGAGCAATTCAGATATAAGGGCTATTTTTCTCTCTTGACTCCCGACCCCGGTAATTTTCGGGAGTTTTCTTAGATTTTCAAACACCTTTTCTATTGTCAGATCCCTTTTCATAAGAGTTTGCTGTTTCTTGTGCCGAATAAAGAACTCTGCCGTAAGACCGAGGTCGCCAGTTTCCTTAAACTTTTTTTCCAGTTCGTGCTTATCGATTCCATATATATTTTGTATAACTTTTTTCATCATCTCATTCGCAATCCCGAGTTCCAATTCCCCCCGAGGGTAGACCACACCCATGGATAAAAGAACAACTTTTGCCAATTCTTCAGAAGAGCACTTTTTGTAGAGCTCGCTCAATATATCCCGCTTCTCAAGCTTTTTTGTTGTCGCTTCAAGCTTTTCATAAACATCTGCAAGCTGTCTGTACATCATAATAAAAATAATATATAAAGTTAAGTTAAAAATATTATAATTATGGCAACGGAGTGAAAACTGCCAAGCTATTCATTTTTTCTTTCTCCCGTCTTTATAAACCTTAAAAACACAGAACGGGCCGCACATGGAACAGTACTTCACTTTGGCAATCCGTGGATTTCTTTTGCATTCCTCCCTTCTCATTTCAATAAACTTTTTTTGATCCACGGCGTATTTTAGCATTTTGTCCCAATCGATATTTTCTCTCGCAATTGCCATTTTACAATCTCTTGAGACCGCTTCTTTGTTTCCTTTGGCGATGTCAGCGATGTGAGCGGCGATCTTTGTTGCCACAACACCTTCCCGTACATCGTTTATGTCTGGCAGGCCGATATGCTCCTTTGGTGTAACATAGCAAAGAAAATCCGCCCCCTTCCACGCGGCCAAGGCGCCGCCGATCGCGCAAGCGATGTGGTCGTATCCAGCGGCGATATCTGTCGGCAGCGGCCCGAGAACATAAAACGGCGCGTTGTCGCAATATCTCTTCTCCAATTCGATATTTCTCTCTATTTCGTTCAGTGGAATATGACCGGGACCCTCGATCATGACCTGAACACCAAGTCGCCTCGCTTTTTTGGCGAGTTCTCCCAGAATTTTTAACTCGTGAATCTGGGCGCTATCCGTTGCGTCGGCGATGCATCCCGGTCTCAAACCATCGCCCAAACTCAACGTGACATCGTATTTTTCTGCTATTTTAAGAATTTCGTCAAAGTTCTCATAAAGAAAATTTTCTTTTTTATGATGCTTCATCCAAGCCAGCAAGAAAGAACCGCCCCTGCTGACGCATTTCATAACCCGGTTTTTTACCAAGGAGAGCGCCTTTCTCGTTACGCCGGCGTGGACCGTTGTGAAGTCAACCCCGTCTTTGGCGTGCTTTTCAAAGACTTTGAGATAAATGTCTTCATTCATCTCCTCCACTTTTCCGGCCTCGATTGCCGCCTGATAGATCGGAACCGTGCCTAGCGGGACCGGACACTTTTCAATTATCTTTTTCCTTATTCTGTCAGCATCATCGCTCGTGCTCAAATCCATTACCGTATCGGCGCCGGCTTCTATCGCCACACTCAATTTTCTCAACTCCGTTTTCAGATTCGATTTTGTCGGAGATGTGCCGATGTTGGCATTAACCTTTATTTTCAAGCCAAGACCTATTCCAACGGGCTTCGGTTTTTTATGATTTATATTTGCTGGGATAACCACGAATCCTTTGCCGATTCTTTCTTTCAGGAGAGCAACACCTATTCCCTCGTTTTTGGCAACGACTTTCATCTCTTCTGTGATTTCGTTTTCTATCGCAGATTGAATTTGCGTCATTTTAAAACAACCGTTTCACATATTTAAAAATATTGCAGAAAAAGGCTTAAAGCACTCTGCAAATATTTTCAATCAAATCACTCGCCGTCATCGACTGCCTCTTTTCTTTTGCTGCAATATCCCCAGCTTTCCCGTTGATATAAGCTGCTCCGCACGCCGCTGCGAACGGCTCGATTCTCTGGGCGAGGAGGGAGCCACAAATCCCGGCCAGCGTGTCGCCCGTTCCTCCCACGGTCATGTAAGGATTTCCGGTTTTGTTTATGGCGATCTCTTTTCCGTTTGAGATTATGTCCGGATTTCCTTTTAGCAGTATCGTTGCATTCAACTTTAAAGCGATTTTCTTCACGTTTTTTATTTTTTCTTCCACGCTCATGTCAACAACCCTTTTCCCGGACAAAACATAAAACTCGTTCGCATGCGGTGTTATTATAAAATTTGGCTTGATCGCGGACCCGTCGATGGCGTGAATTGCGTCGGCGTCTATCACGCACGGAATGTCCGTTTTTTTAAGGAACTCCGCAATCGTTTTCATGGTTTCCTTTCTCCTTTCCAGACCGCCGCCAATAACAACGGCGTCCATACCATTAGAAAATTCAAAAAGGGTTTTCAGGTGCTTCGCTTTCAAAAAGTCCCCGTCAAGCGGATACGTTATTAAATCTGGAGAAAATGCGGCAACGATGTTTGCGGCGCGTTCTGGAGCAACAACGGTTACCAAATCAACCCCTGCTCTGTAAGCGGCCATGGCGGCAAACGCCGGCGAGCCAGAATACAATTTTGAGCCGCCTATCACGAGCAGAGAGCCGAAGTCGTATTTATGAGCGTTTGGCTTTCTCTTTTGATAGATTTGTTTCAGTATTGAATTAGAAACGAGCATATAATTATATTTAGCATCGGATATAAAAAAGATATGTCATGTTTTATAGAAATGAAAACCACATAACATAGCCACTGCCAATCGTCCCTTTGGAGATTTTTACCCTTTCGCGGGAAATATTGGTAAAGGGTTCTTCTTTCTTAATTCAGAAAGGGCATCTTAAAACGGGCGCTGGAGAATTAACCACGGTCCTAGTGCAATCTTTCAGCTGTTTTGTGACTCACACCAATATTTGAAATGAGAGAAAATACGGCAAGCGTGGAAGACATCATTCTATTGCTTTTTCCAAACATTTTTCACCTACAACAAACCGGCGAGCTTCTTTATATCCTTACTTGCAATGTGAGTGCAAATCTGAGTTGTTCTCAAACTTTTATGCCAAAGTAATTGCTGGATTGTTCTTTCATCATTATCTTTTACTTCTTTCAGAAATCAGAACCAGTTCAGAGCTTCTGATTCCATACTCTAGCAAAAACTCTTTCAATTTTCTATGGAGAAAAACAACCATTTTCCTTTTCACCTTTAGTTTGCTTAATATGTATCATATCTATTTCAAATCCGTATCATGCATATTTCTGGTCTCGCCAAAACGCAAGTCGGCATAGTAAAGCAAAGCCAGAACAACTTTGTGTTTTATGTTTGTAGTGACTTAAAAAAGCTTTTGAATTTCAACTCTGTTGAGAACAACTGGCGGTTTTTGTTTTGATTTTGCCAATGGCAATTTCTCATCAAATCTTTCATTGAGCACGTGTTCCTAAAAGAACTTCAGAGCAAAGTAAACGCTTCTCATAGTTGATATGCTTTTATTGAGTATGGGAGTAAAAAATTTGGAGTTTTGCCAGATTTCAGAAATTTCAAGACAATATCTCTGTATTTTTTTACTGTCCCGTATGAATATTTTCTGAGTTTCAATTCTTCGATGAGTTTGCCAACAAGTTCATAATTGCGAGTGCTCTTATTTATTTTGCTTGCATAACTTATAGTATGGTTATAATGGAAAAGGAAGAATTTAAATACTTCGCATATTCGCCATCCGTCATATCCAATTAGCGTCGGCTCGCAAGAATCAATAACTTTATAAATAATTAATAAAATAATCAAAATATATGGATATAAAAGAATTATTAAAGACAGCTAGAGAAATATGGAGCAATAAAAAATTGACACTTTCTCAAATTATAGTAAGAATGGGCAAAGTTTTCGGTGATATTTGTCGATGGGAAAGAAACTATGAAAGAGACAAAGCTGCACATACCGATGAAGAATTGAAGAAAGAATTAGGCAATATCATTTTCTCAACTATCAGATGGTGTGATGATTTAGGATATGATCCTGAAGAGTGTATTCGCTTAGCTATTGACTGTCAAAAGAAATTGAGTGAGGAATTAAAAAAAGAGGGAAAAGTATAGCTCGCCGACGCCGACTTCCTCGCTTTCGCTCGGACTCTTTGTGGAATATAACAGCGGATAAAGACTCCATTCGCTTAATCCCGAAAACGTTCAACGCAAATTTTGTTTAACGGGCGACCGCTCAAATTCTAATAGGAAATTATTTAATTAAGTAGTTATTAACAATACTTATGATTTGGTTCATATTTGCAATTTTGACAGCTTTCTTTGAATCGCTGAAAGATGTTTTCAGCAAGAAAAACTTGAAAAATATTGATGAATATATAGTTTCTTTGTCGTTGAGATTATTTGCCTTACCCTTTTTGATTCCACTCTTGTTTTTTATTGAAATTCCATCTTTGGGAAATCAATTTTGGATTGCGTTGCTTATTGGTGGATCGCTCAATGTCATCACAACTGTACTTTACATGAAAGCGATAAAATATTCAGACTTATCCATCACGGTTCCAATGGTTACTTTTACTCCATTGTTTCTTTTGATGACTTCTCCGTTGATTGTTGGTGAATTTCCAAACTTTATTGGTCTAATTGGTGTACTTCTGATTGTTTTTGGATCTTATACACTAAATATTAAACAAAGACATGAGGGATATTTCACACCGTTTAAAGCGCTTTTGAAGGAAAAGGGACCGAAATTAATGTTGCTCGTTGCTTTCATATGGAGCATCACCTCTAATTTTGACAAAATTGGTGTTCGAAATTCTTCACCCATTTTCTGGGTTATTGCAATAAACGTATTCATAACATTGGTTATGTTTCCGATAATGCTATACAAATCACAAAGGAGTATACAACAAATTTCGACAAGTTATAAAACACTATTGCCAATTGGATTATTCGGTGCTTTAACATTAATATTCCAAATGACGGCAATAAATTTGACGCTTGTGGCATATGTTATTTCAATAAAACGAACTAGTGCAATAATGAGTGTATTGTTTGGTTATTTAATTTTTAAAGAGAAGGGTATAAAAGAGAGGTTGCTGGGTGCTACAATAATGGTCATTGGGGTTTTATTTATAACATTATCTTAATTGATGTGGGGAGCGGTCGCTCTACAAAACCTCTTCGTCCCTCAGCCTTCGGCTGAACGTTGTACTCAGACTCGTCCCTATTGGGAGCGTATAACAGGCATTAGCAGAATGGCTGATTCACAAAACATATAAATAATCAAGTACATTTAAAAAGAGGTGATTATTACGGGTAAAAACGACAAGTGGATAATGGCAGTGAAAAGAGAAATTTTGTTTGGTAATGATTATTTCGAAGGTTTTAGACCCGCAAACGTGGTAGATTATAAATCACGAATATTAGAAAACTTTGAGTGGGTAAAAAGAAGTTATGCAGAGAAAAATCCACAATACAAACAACCGATTGGTTATTCGATAATTGTTAATCCAACCTCAAAACAAATTTTTGCATATCAAAGACCTATGGACGAAGGATACGATGAGAAAAGACTTCGGGGAAGATGGTCCTGGGGCATAGGTGGCCATATTGAAAAACTTGATATCAAATCTTGTGAAAATCCGATTCATGCAAGTGTTGTTAGAGAATTAAAGGAAGAAATTGGAATTGAAGCAAGAAATCCAGACTTAAATTTAGGTTATATAAATAACGACACCGATGAGGTTGGAAGAGTTCATTTCGGGCTTCTGTATATTGTTGAAACTACAAAAGTTATAGAACCGAAAAACCCTGAAATTAAAAATGGGGAGCTAAAAACAATTGAAGAATTAGAAGAAATTTGCCGATCTTCAGAATCTACAGTTGAAGAGTGGTCAAAGATTTCTTTTGATCCGCTGAAACTGTACCTTAAACGAGTTGATAAATAGCGAACCGCCAACTCTTCGCTTTCCTTCGGAAGGATTGCTATCGTTTCATTCTGGTCTGCTAACAGGAGGATATGTGGCTAGCTATCGCTCGCCAAAATACCGACTGACGCCGGTGGGGGCTTCACATATCCCCAGAACGTTGGGCAATATATTGCTCGACGATTTTGCTTTTAGAAATTTTGAGACCAGATTGGAGAAAGGTTTTTAGTTGTTCTAATTTTTATTAGGTTTTTCTTATTTCTTTAAAGTTAATCGCCTACCAGTAGGAATGTTAGTATATAAAGTTTGAAGTTACATTTAGTTTATGAGTAAGATAAAAACTATAAAAACAATTGAAAATCTAGCAAAATCCTTTATTGGAGAGAGTCAGGCAAGAAATAGATACACATTCTACGCGAAAATTGCCAAAAAAGAAGGATTTGAACAGATTGCAGGGGTTTTCCTTATTACGGCAGAAAACGAAAAAG
>JAGGUE010000006.1 GCA_021158665.1 Candidatus Aenigmatarchaeota archaeon | reverse complement strand
ATAATTTGGAACAGAATATTTTCCTTTTTCAGATTTTATTAATCCTTTCAATTCTCTAGAAGCATATGTTCTTATATGCTTAGATTCAATATTGAGAATTTCTGAAATTTTTTTAGGAGTTATTTTTTCATCAAAATCTTTTTGTAATTTTTTAACAAAAATAACTTTCCTTCCTAAAAGATAAATTAAAACTTTCTGCCAATCTTTAAGTTTATAGAATTCTTCATTAAAGATTATTTCACCAGATTTTTTATCAAATCTAAGATAAGGTGAAACAAGCCCTGCTAGTAAACTTATATTTGGATTCTCGCTTTCGTCTACAATTAATTTGTCTAGTGGATCTTTTTCAGTCATTTTTATCCAACTCTTTAACAATTTCATAAACTTTTAACGCATTAATTTTATGAGTATTTCTATCTATATCTTCGATTAAACCTTCCTTCCTTAAATCAGATAACCTAGCTCTAATTTGTTCTTTAGGTTTTTTTAATAAACGAGCAATTTCTTTTTTCTTTACTTCTGCTTTGATCTTTTTCTCTTCTGGGATATCTTCAAAAAAATCTTCTATTTTTCTTGCAATAAATCTTGCTGTTAAAAAATATTTTATTTTATCCTTTTCTGATAAATCTCTATGAAACAAAGCATTTCCGTCTTTATCTAACGTACAAATTTTAGCTATTTTTTCTCCTAGCTCTTTCAATTCTTTTTCTTGAAAAGATTCCTCTTTAATCAAAGATTTTCTTACGTCTTCAAGAGTTGTCATTTTCATTTACCTCATTCTTTCCTATTTTGTTACGTAATCTTATCAGAGTTTCCTTAATTCTTTTGTAATTGTTGATATTAATTCTATATGACCCTTTTTTCGATTTTAACACCAAAGATCTTTCTAACAGATTGGACATAGGTGCTGAGATTGTAGTATTTGGTACATTAAGTTTATTTGCTATTTCAGATAAAGTCACATCTACATCGTCTCTTAATCCGGATTTGAATGAAAAGTAACTACCTAAGAGTAAAAGGAATATTTTCTCTGAATTGCTTAAACTTTCTACATCGTCTTCAAATAGTACTTCTCCTGTTTCGTTCACGACGGTTATAAGTCCGTAACTTAGATTAACAAGCATTTTAAGCTTTTCAATCATTTTCTCCTTACTAACGAACAATTTACTTATCACTTTCATTTCATTATCATCATGTTCCATTTTTAATCACATTTTATTAATATTCATTTTTTGTTATTATCTGCTTTATTTATTATTTGTAAAGTATTTAAAGTTTTATAGAGTATCATTTTTGATAATATTTTTTTTTAATATATAAAGAGAACAGGAAGAAATCCATTAGTCTTTATAGAAACATTGTTCTTTAAAAATTTTCATTGTAAAAATAGAAAATTTTTACCACCAAATCAGAGGTTTAACCAAATTAAAATCAATCTCATCAAACTTAATCTTTTGATTATCTTCCAAAACAACTGCATTTTTCTCAATCTTCTTAATTGCTTTTCCAGTTATACAAGAGATTGTTTCTGCCAAATCAATATTCGGATAAATCTTTGAGAAGTCAATTTTGATTTTGTTATTTTTGTAATCCAATTCCATCGCTTCCAAAAGTTTCAAATCCTTTAAGAAAACATACTGCTGGTAGATTGTCTTGTCAGAGAATACCATGAAAGGATGACTTTCTTTGTAAATTGCTTTCTTTAATGTCTGTTCGTATTGTTCCAAATCATAGTATTTAAAAAATCCGCCACCTTTATATTCCTTAACTTCCTTGCTAATTCCAGATTTATCATAAGCTAAAACTTTTTTCATTCTTGGCAAAACAACACTAAAGAAATGTTCTCCCATTTCAACTCCAATCCATTTTCTTTTTAATTTGTGTGCTACTGCTGTGGTTGTTCCAGAACCGAGGAAGAAGTCCATAACAATATCTTTTTTGTTTGAGGTTGATTCTATTACTCTTTTAAGAAGGATTTCGGAGTTGGTAGTACTAAACTCTGCTCCAAAATCGTATCCAGGAATATCTGTCCAATTGTTGCCAACATCTTGATTAGGATCTTGTAATTTCTCAACAATAAAATTAATTTTCTTTCCCATCGTATCAGTATAAGATCCCTTAACAAATCTAATTCTTCCTTCCTTTTGTAATTTATCCAATTCGTCTTGAGAATTTGTCCAATGTCTTCCTTTCTGAGGATAGAGTAAAATACGTTTTCCATCTTTATTAAAATAAAGAGGCCCACCTTCTCCAGAAGAAGTAAATCTGATCCATTTTGGTTCAATTTTTCTTTTACAAAATGAACATATCCGTGGCTGTGTTATCTTATTAAAATTTTGAATGCCCTTTTCCTTATCTCTAAAATAGAAATATAAAAATTCGGTTGTTGTTACAAATGTTTTAGATTCTTTTTTGAATCTATTAATTACAATTTCGCTATCAAAATTCTCCTCACCAAAAATCTGATTCATCAATAATCTTACAAACATATTTCCGTTGTAGTCGCACCTAACAAATATGCTTCCTTTCTCATTAAGCAAATCTCTTGCTAAGTTTAATCTGTTCTCTAGCAAGGTAATCCAATTGGCATCCTTGTAATTAACATTGTAAAGAAAATCAGCATTTGTTCCCAAATTAAATGGCGGATCAATATAAATCGTCTGTACTTTTTCTTGGAATTTTGGCAAAATTGTTTTTAATGCTTGGTAATTCTCGCTATGGATTAACCAACCATCTAATTCCTCATCTAAATTATCAAACAAAGAAAGA
Organism: Candidatus Aenigmatarchaeota archaeon; assembly: GCA_021158665.1. GTDB lineage: Archaea > Aenigmatarchaeota > Aenigmatarchaeia > GW2011-AR5 > JAHLMP01 > JAGGUE01. The sequence goes on along the minus strand of JAGGUE010000006.1, from coordinate 4,613 downwards.
AGTTCTAACTTAATTTCTTCGTCAAAATATTTTGTATCAATTGGCAAATGTTCGTATTCTTTGCTGATTTCTTTTCCTCTAGATGTTGTAAATAATTTATCTTTGTCAAACTCTTTCAGAATTCCTAACTCTTTCCACTCTTTAGTCTGTTCAGAAAAACCTTTATGTTTTATTATTTTTTCTATAATCTTAATTCCATCTTTTTTCTTAACAATTCTATCTAAAGTAATCACATAATTAGAATTCAAAACAAACTTTGGCTTGTTCCAAATCTTAACTAACTCATCTTCAAACTGTGCAACAAAATCAATAACCTTATAAGCAATTTCTTTTAATGTTTTCAATTCCTTTAATCTTCTCTCTGAAAAGTCGCTTTCATCATCAAACAGATAATTTTTTAGCCATAAATCAAACTGCTCTTTTAAAAAAGCTTCAGCATTTTTATTAATAAAAAAATCAACTTCATTTTGTTTTTCAAAAATTCTAAATATCTTAGTTAACTTTCCTTCATCCAAGAAAATCTTCTTCTTTTTGAATGTTCTAAGCATCTCATCTGTTTTTGTTTTTCTGCCCCTCTCAGAATACAAAACAATGAAAGTTATTTCTTTGTCTTTAATGTTCTTTAATTCATAGATTATCTCTTTCTTCTCATTGCCTTTTTTATGTTCTAATTTAGAAACATCAAAGTGTATTTTATATGAAACTCCATCTTCATCAAAATCGATTGTTAAATTATTCCATAGCTTATCTGTTTTAACATAATAAAGCATGTGAGTTTTCCAAAACAAAGCAACGTCTTTCTGGTTAGTGTAAACTTTTTCATAAATTTTAGATTTTAAAGGAGTGTAACTAAAATAGATGCTTCCTGATTCCGAAAAGTAAGTTTTAAAGAAGCTGTAAAGCTTGTCAAATAATTCTTCTCTAAACTCTGGAAAATCTTTCGTTTTTTCTTCAATTTCCTTAACCAATTCTTTAAAAATTACATCAAAATAAGCTGATTTTATCCTCATCAAATTGATAAAGCCGGATTTTCCTTCTATTTTAGCACCTATGAAAACATCTTTTAACTTGTCAAAAAATAATTTTTCTTTCTGATTCATTTTTCTTCAACTCCTTGATTTATTATAATCTTTTATCAAACTACTAATAAAGATAAAGGGAAAGAACAATTTAAATCTATCGTTAAAGAAACTTTACTATCTACTATGGAATTAAATAATTTTTTCTGCTCAATTATTATTCTATGTTAATGGTATTGTTTAATTTTTTTAAGTTTATTTATGAGAATTATAAATACCGGTGTTTATCGTGCTTGAAAAACTATCGTCCGGTCTCAGGAGTTGCATAGAGAGATTAACGAGAACCACGCTCGTTGACAAAGAAGTCGTTGACGAGATGCTAAGAGACATTCAGAGAACCCTGCTGAGCGGCGATGTCGACGTAAAGCTCGTTTTTGAGTTGTGCGAGAAAATCAGAAAAAGGGCATTTGAGCAGATACCGAAGGGGTTGACGAGAAAGGAGCACGTCATAAAAATTCTCTACGAAGAGATTACAAACATCATGGGCAAAGAACCTGAAATAGGCATGCCAAAAAGGATTTTGCTCGTGGGTTTGTTCGGCAGCGGAAAGACCACGGTAGCGGCGAAGCTGGCAAGATTTTATCAGAAAAAGGGCTTGAAGCCGTTGCTGGTATGTTGCGACACGTTCAGGCCAGCCGCCTACGAGCAACTGGAACAACTGGCAAAAAAAATAAACGTTCCTTTTTATGGAGACGAGAAAATAAAAGAGCCGCATAAAATTATAAACCAATGCAACTTAAAGAACTATGACATCGTTATCGTCGACTCTTCAGGAAGAGATGCGCTGAATAATGACATGATAAAAGAAATAAAGGATATTTCCAATGCTTTAAATCCGGACGAAAAAATCCTCGTGATACCGGCCGACATCGGCCAAGCGGCATCGCAGCAGGCAAGGGCGTTCCAGGACGCGCTTAACATCACCGGCGTAATTGTCACGAAGCTCGATGCGACCGCAAAGGGAGGAGGCGCACTCACGGCATGCGCGGCGAGCGGCGCGACGGTCAAGTTCATCGGTACCGGGGAGAAGCTCGGAGACCTTGAAGTATACGACCCCAAAAGATTTGTATCAAGGCTCATGGGGTTCGGAGACCTCGAATCGCTGCTCGAAAAGGCGAAGGAGGTCGTCAAGCCGGACATTGCCGAGAAGATAATCGGCGAGAAGTTTGACATGAACGATTTCTGCGAACAGATAGAGTCCATGCAAAAAGTCGGCACAATGGACAAGATTCTTGACATGATGGGACTATCCGGCGCAAAAATACCGAAAGACGTGCTCGGGGTTCAGGAAGAAAAAATGAAGAAATGGAAGCATATTGTAAACTCCATGACAAAACAAGAAAGAAGCGAGCCGGACATAATAAACGCGTCGAGAATAGCGAGAATAGCGAGGGGGTCCGGCTCCAGCGAGGCAGACGTCAGGGAGCTGGTGGCAAGCTACAAAAAGGTCAGAAAAATGATAAGAATGCTAAAGCCGGGCAAATTCAGGGGATTGAAGTTGGGGATGAAGGGTTTTGAAAAACTGCTCAAAAATTTCAGGATGTAGGATAATATGATTATAACACTGTTATATTCTTTGATAAATTTTTTTGGAAAAAATAAAAAAAGGTGGTAATAGGCATAGCAATTTTCGTTGTGATACTTTCAGCGATAATGATAGAAATGATATTGGACACGACATCGGCGGGCATGGCTTATGGTGTGGTTTATGGGATAGTCGTTGAGGCAACGGTCATCGCAGAGCTGTTAGTCATAGCATACCACCTTTTTTTTCACCTCCACAAATCTTTCAAAAATAGGGTCGTCGGGCAAAAAAAGAAACCCGACGAAAAATTTTTAATATTTTTCAAGTTTTCCAATAGCATCCGCCGGTCCCGCTTTTTCAGGAGAGCATTTTCTCTCAGCCATTATTCGCACTTTATCTCTTTTTTTCCAGGAACTCCTTAATTTTTCTTTCTTTTCTGCTTACCTCCCAAAATTTCACTAGTCTGTCTATCGATCCTTCTTCTCCGAATTTTCTTATATTGGCAAAATAAGTCAGGGCCTTCTCTAACTTTTCATTGGGACCGATCGCATCTCCGTTTCTCTTCTTCTGTTTCTTGCTTTCTTTCATATTTCTACTATCCTTAATACCTCCGATTTTAATTTCCACCCTATCAGCGATCGCTCTGGCTTACACCGATAGATTCACTATTCATCGTGAAGCGACCTCTTATCATAGGTCACATTATCTTGTGCGTGGATGGAAAACGCTGCAATGGGTCGTAGAAAGAAAAAAAGGTCTCTCATCATTAGAAGGAGTGACCTCTTATCATCGGTCAGAACATTACCCTTTATAGCATGGAAGACACTCCAAGGAATAACAGGAATCGTAGAGAGAATAAAGCGTAGTGACCTCTTATCATCGGTCAAAAAATCCTACCTTTTCCACGCATAAGATAATGCTCGGGATATCGGGCTGTCGTAAACATAAAGAAGCAACCTCTATCATATCATCGGTTTATCTCTCCCCGACCCACTACAATACGTTAACAATTCTGGGGTTTGTCAATTTCTTTCTTTCACCTCTCTCCTTTTCTTTTTTATCTGGGATAAAAAAGTCTCAGTGCGCTCGCCAATCTATCCTCGTTATCCCAACTGATCTCAACCAGAGGCAGTCTCACGCCGCCACTTTCTATAAGTCCCATCATCTCTGCCGCTTTCTTCACAGGAATGGGGTCCGTCTCTAGAGACAGCACTCTAAAGAACGGCACCAGTTCATAATGAAGTTCTCTGGCACGGTTTATCTTCCCTTTGAGCATTTCCTTTACCATCCTAGTTATCATTTTTGGTACAATGTTTGCAGCCACTGAAATAACTCCTTTCCCGCCCAGTGCCATCATAGGCAGTGTCAGAATATCATCGTCTGAAAGAACAACGAAGTCTTTAGTTTTCTCAATGATTTCCATCACTTGCTTTAAATCTCTGCTTGCCTCCGTTATTCCTACAATTTCTGGAACCTCTGCCAACTCTGCAACAACATCGGGTGTCATATTCAATCCTGTAAGGGATGGTACATTGTACAAAATCACCGGAATATCTACCACCTTAGCAATGGCCTCAAAATGTCTCATCAGACCCTTTATGGGTGGTCTATAATATGGCGTTATTACTAAGGCTGCGTCGGCACCCACGTCCTCTGCAAATTGCGTAAGTTCTATTGCCTTCTTCGTGTTATTAGAACCCGTTCCTGCAATAACCGGCACTTTTGAACATTCTACTACTGTTTCTATGACCATTTTATGTTCCTCCAGAGACAGAGTGGCTGCCTCTCCTGTGGTTCCGCATGGAACCACTCCCGAAACTCCTCCCTCTGTTACGTACTCCACAATTTTTCTCAGTCCTTCTTTGTCTATTTCGTCATCTTCTGTAAACGGCGTTATCAGGGCTGGGTACACTCCTTCCAATTTAAGTTCCTTTATTTTTTCCATTTTTTTCTTTCTTTCACCTCCCCGACCTAAACTCTTCACTTTTTACAACTATACTCCACCCGTT
>JAGGUE010000025.1 GCA_021158665.1 Candidatus Aenigmatarchaeota archaeon | reverse complement strand
GTCAGAAAAGAAATTAAAGAAGAATTAGAAGAAATTGAGAAAGAGAAAAGAAAAATAGAAGAAGAAAGAAGAAAGCAAAAAGTATGGAGAGAAATTAAACCGCTTGCAGGTATTGAAAAAAAACTTGGAAAAGTAAAAACTCCAGAGAAAGAAATACGAAAAATCCCTTTTAGAGGAAAAACCGGAAAAGAAGTTAGGGAAGTTGAAGAGATATTAGATAAAATAAAAAAGGTAAGAGAAAAAGAAGATGAAGAAATACGAAAAAGAGAAGAATTAGAAAAACACAAAGCAATACCAGAAGATTATGGAATTGAATGGATTAAGAAGCCGGAAAAGAAAGAAAGAAAAGAAGTGAAAGAGATAAAAGATAAAGCTATTGAAATGTACAAGAAACGTAATATTCAATATATAATAAAATGGTTGAATAAACTTATCGAAGAAGGTTATATTTCAGAAGAAGAACGAAAAGAAATTATAAATAGTATATATAGTAAATATGGTAAACCTTTAGATTTAGAAGAATTGACAAAAAAACAACCATTAGAAGATGAGATTATTAAAATTAGGCATGAAATAGATGATTTCTTGGATAAATTTTTTAAAACAGGTGGAACAAGAAGCGATGAAATAATAAAAAATACTGATTGGGCAAAGGTTCATTTAATGGATGCGCTAAAATCTTTTGAAGCTGGGGATATTAAATCAGCAAATAAAAAATTTAATGAAGCAAAAAAGGAGTTTGAAACAGCAAGAAAGATATGGAGAGAAAAGATAGAAGTCGCCGAACCAAGAAAATACAAAGGAAAAATTCTTACCAATGATGACTGGAAAAGATTGGAAACAATGATAGAAACATTAGAAAAAGACCCAAACATAACTCCCGAAGCCAAGGGACGGCTTCAAGATGCAAGGGCTAAAATAGATAAATCAAAGTATCATTTACTTCAGAGAGGAGATGCCGTCGAATCAATGAAATATTTCAAAGAAGCTGAAAAAGAAATAGAAAAAGCAAGAAGACTTATCTGGGGTAAGGCAGCCAAAGAAGATTTGAAAAAGGTTGGTCGCGGAGCAAAATATGCTGGTGCAGGAGCCCTAAAACTCGGTTCAGAAGAATTCAAAATTCCAAGAGCGATCGCATGGGGAAAAAGGGAGTTGGATAGGAGAGCAAGAAAAATTAATGATGATTTTATAAAACGCGATAAGAGAGAAATCAAAAAGAAGTTTGAAGAGTTAAAACTTAAAAAACTCGGAAGCGATGTAGCTAAAAAAAGACATGAAAAAGAAAAAGCAGAAAAAGAATTTAAAGAACTAAAAAAAGAGATGGCCGCAAAAAAGAAATGGGACCAGGATAAGATAGATGCGTTTTCAAAAGCAGTTAACATTGCAGAAGAAGAATATAAACAAGCACTTGAAGAGTACAAATCCCGGGCAAAAATTTATACTGATTTTAAACATTCATTTGAAAGAAACCTGCCCAACTTACAAAAGGCTATAAGAGATGAAGCGGGTGATGTCAGAGATAAGGCATGTGAAAGATATAACATAATATCCAGTTCTGGCCGAGCAGATGTTTTGAGTTCATTAGAACTTTTTGCTGATAAAATAGCCAATGAACTTGTAAGTAGAGACAGAACAATATATGAAGGCGGCGCCGGTTGGTTTGGCAAGGTTTCTGAAGGCGGCGCAGCATGGGGCGAATCTCTTGGCTTCCTCATGGACAACATCAAAGGTGCGGTAATAGGTATTTTAGCGGGGGGTATAATCGGCGGATTGCTTGGCGGAGCAGGCGGTGCTGTTGTTGGCGGGATAATCGGGTTTATGCTCGGTATTGACGCTACAAGAGGAATAATAGAAGGATTTATGTTTGGTCCTATCGTAATTGGTGTAATACTCGCTTATGTTATGTATTTGTTTACAACAGCTTATGTAACCTCTGGTATTTTTGGAGTAGGTATCGGAAATCTAGTTTTAATATTTATTACTATTATTTTTGCTGTACTGCTCGGATTAAGTGAAACATGGGGTAAGAAGGTGTGAATATGGCTTGGTATACGTCTGCAATAGTTTTACTTATCATAGGTGTGGGCGCGGCGATGGGTATCGCAGGTGCGATACTAAAAAAGCTTGGAGTAGAAGAAGCTGCCGATATTCTGGAAAAGATTGGCCTTGGGGTTATCGTAGGTATTTTAATCGGCTTTAATATTTTAATAATCCTTTCCAGCTTTGAAATTTTAGAACCAAACGCATGGGCCGTTGGCGGTTTCCTGCTAATGCTTTTGATATTTTTAAGTTTATACAAATCTGGCGGAGCGGGCTCTGTTTACATGTTATCCGTTTTAGTCCTTCTTTTCGGCTATGTTATGACCGGTCCTTACTCCGGCTATGTAAAGCATACGCTTGGCGATGTGGCGGAACCTTTGGGCATCGGATGGGAAGCGCTCAAAGGCACGCTCGGTGACATAAAATTAATGATAACGGATCCCATGGCTTATATGCAAAAACAACGGCAGACAACCGTGAGACCAGAAAAGCCCGCTATATCGTATCCAAAGGGGGTTGAGTTGAAGTCTTTAAATGTCATGCCCGATGCGGTCCCGATAGGAGAACGATTTTATATTCAAGTCATGGCTGAGAACGAGGGTGATATAACCGCAACAAATGTAAACATAACGGCATCGTGCAAAGACAGATGCGAACTCGGAGATAACGCAATAACGATGCTGCCAAAAGAATCCGAACAACCTAAAACACTGAAGCAATATGAAGTAATCTTGGGTAGGTTTGGGCCCTTCAATGCAACGGGAGAGGAGAAAGATGTTGGACGCGAGGCAAAGGTTGAAATAAACTTATCATACGAACACGCATCAAATTCAACATTGTTGGTAGAGGTTATGAGCGACAGCGAAGTAAAGAGAATTATGACCGACCCAATAGAAAGAGAGAAGCTGTTCAAGCCCGTTGTAGCAACCGGCAAAAACGCTCCGGCAATGCTTGCGTTGTCTGTCGGGTACCAGCCACTATTTGCAGGAGAGCCGCAAGTTCTTTTGGTTTCTGTCGTAAACAAAAGGCCGGACGGCAATGTAATACTGCCCAAAGGTTCAACGGTAGAGATAACACTCCCCGGAAGTATAGGCAGCGATTTGAAGTGCCACGGCAGTGAAGTATTTAATTGTAAAAAAACCGGCGAAAGCGCGACATGCACCGTAAAAAAAGAAAGAACTATTGAGCCAAAAGAATATTATCCGATTACATGCGAATTTACTGCAAATAGCGATGTTAATATCAGCACAACAGACATAATAACTGGAAAACTATCAAAATATGTTTTTGAAACGAGCAAGGAAAAGGGCGCGACAATTATGATGTCTTATAAGCCAGAAACAAGCGAAGAAGGAGAAGTATGTACAGTAGAAGATTATAATAGTGAAACATATTTCCTATATCACATTGTAAAACCTGAAGAGTTTGAAGGTAGTGATAATGTTAAAGAAATAATAGTGGACCATGATTGTAGCTTAGAAAAAGAACCAGTATTTATTGAGAGAAATAAAGTTGTAGCACAGAAAGAAAGTATAAAATATCCTGAAAAGTCATGCACAATGAACGTTACCATAAAATTCAAGGAAGATGACAAGTTTTGCAAGGTTTCTATTCCTATAGAAGGAAAACCATCATCCTAATCGTGGAAAATATTATGTTTGTTATAGCCACGTTATTTGCTCACCTCAACATCAACCACGACATGCTCAACATTCGGAGCATAACTCTTCACTATCTTTTTGGAAATTATTTTTATTTTGCAATTGTTTTTATCAGCACATTTATTCAAAATTTCAATCGGCTTTTTCCATAGTTCGTCTTTTCTAAATACGTCATGATAATGAATAATGCCTTTTGGTTTCAGGAACTTGAAAGCATTTGACAAAAAAGAGCGTGTATTTGGCAGATAACCCATTATTACTCTGTCTGCAATGTTTTGCATATCTTTTTGTTCAGAAATCTTTTTACAATCTCCCAATATCGGTCTTATGTTTTTTATTTTATTCAGCTTGATATTTTCCTTCAGGAATTCGAATGCGACTGGATTTTTCTCTATCGCGTATATTTTTTTTGCTCCAGAAAATTTTGCTAATCCCAAAGAAAAATAGCCTATGCCGGCAAACATATCAACTATGGTTTCATTTGCTCCTATCTGTTTGATTAATCTTTGCCGTTCAAACAAATTTCCCTTTGAGAACATGATTTTTGAAACATCCAACTTGTATAATATTCCATGTTCTTTGTGAATAGTTACAAAGCTCCCGTTACCGGCCAAAAAACTTGTTTTTGGTTGTCTGAATTCACCGACCACTTTTTTTATTTCACAAACTGTTTTAATATTGTGGATTTTGTTTAAGATCGCGCGCGCGACCTTTTCTTTTATTTCATGTTTAATTTTTGGTTTAAATTTTATCAGCATTATATCTCCGAGTATTTGATAAGAGCTTGGAATATTTGCCTTATCTATATCAGATTTTTCAATAATACGCTTTAATGACATAAGTTAAAAATGTTTGGAATAAATTAATACTTGATAAAAATGAATGGAATTAAGCAGTTGGAGAAGATTGGTTACCGTTTTGTAGGGCCGTCAAAACACTCGGCAATAAAGATATGTGAGTGGACGAGAAAGGCATTGCGCGGTGAGAACTTCTGTTATAAACAGAAGTTTTATGGCATTGCGACCCATCGTTGTTTGCAGATGTCGCCGTCTGCTCAGTTCTGCACGCATCGTTGCCTCTTCTGTTGGAGAAACACGGACATAACATATCCAAAATGGATTGGTCCGGTAGACGAACCAAAACGGATTTTAGAAGAAGCGATTGAAGCGCAGAGAAAAATTTTGCAGGGATTTAAGGGAAATCCAAAGGTAACGAAAGAAAGGTTCAATGAGGCGATGAATCCCAACCAAGTGGCTGTGAGTCTCATAGGAGAGCCAACTTTGTATCCAAGATTGCCGGGATTGATAGACGAAATAAAGAAAATGGGAGCAACGGCCTTTCTCGTTACCAATGGCACGCAACCGGATATGATTAAAAAACTTCTTAGCCATCAACCAACCCAGCTTTATATTACATTGGCAGCGCCAGATGAAGAAATCTACGAAAAAACCTGCAGGCCATTGATCAAAGACGGATGGCAAAGGATTATGAAATCATTATCATTTTTAGATAAGTTTTCTTGCAACACCGTTATTCGTTTGACATTGGTAAAAAATTTAAATTTCATAAACCCAGAAGAATACGCATATATAATCAAAAATGCCAACCCCAAATTTATTGAAGTGAAAAGCTTTATGTCGGTGGGGTTTGCCAGGCGGCGCCTGCCATACTCGGCCATGCCCCTTCATAAAGAGATAAAAAAATTTTCAGAGATAATATCCAAAAAATCCGGATATAAAATTAAGGACGAGAAACGAGATAGCAGGGTAGTCCTGTTAACGAAATAATAAAAATAAAAAAGAAAATACCAAATCCAACCGATTTGGAAAACAATTCATTTATTTCTTCTTTTTCTTTGTTTTTTTCTTTGTTTTCTTTTTCGCTTTCTTCTTTGCCATCTTAATCACTTATTATAATTTAATACCCGAAATGGTATTTAAAGTTTTTCAAAAAAATAATTGTGTGCAATTAGATAAGATTTTAATCGGAACCGTTGTCGGAATCTCATTTATAGCATTAGTTATACCAACACTAATGATAGTCGGGTTTAATCAGATGACATCCCTGATTTTAATTTATATGCTGCCGTTAACCGGCGCCGTTACCGGATTTGTAATTGAGCATCAACATTCTAAAATAAAAACAACAAAAAAGACAGAGCATGAGAAACAAACAAAAACCAAACAAGACGGATTCGCCAACTTAATTGGCAGGTGGGTAGTAATTCATACTAAAATGGGCTCTGTTCATAAAGGAATGGTTAGAAGTTGCGATGAGAATCTGTTGGCACTCGATTATGTTACCAGATTAGACGTACCAAATAGTGATGTGATGGATCATTTATTTATAGATAAGAACGACATCAAAAGAATTGAAGCAAACGAAAGTGATGAGTTAGCAAAAGAAAATAAGTTTTGATTAT
>JAGGUE010000002.1 GCA_021158665.1 Candidatus Aenigmatarchaeota archaeon | reverse complement strand
GCCAGTTATATCGGTTATATGAACTATTGTATTATTAATAGATGAATATATATTGGCAATCCCCCACGTTATTTTTTTCGTCATTTTCAAAACACCTCACCAACTACCGTTTTGAAAATAGGAAATCTGACAAACTTCATTGGCGATTTCCGTAATTTTCAAAACACCGCATCAATTTCTGTTTGTGAAATAGGAAGAACGTATGTTCTTCCGTAATTTTAGGCGCCCTGTTTAATGTTCTTGATTTTTTGACTTAAAATTATTTTATCTTCCATATCAACCGGGACGAGAAAACTCGGGCATGTGAGTTTTCTTTTATCAAACAAAATATGACCATGAACGATCAATTGTCTCGCGTGTTTTATCGTGTTCCCAAGACCTTTTTTGAAGACGATGGTCTCTAACCTTCTTGATAATATGTCTTTCACCGTTATTTTTAAAACATCATCAAGACTGCTGACATTCAAACCAAGTTTATTCATTTTATCCAGAAGTTTTTTCTCTTCTTCGGGATTTTTTATTGCCTGCATCTCTCTTGCCCGCCTTCTGAAATTCCTGAGAATGGTTCTGGCTTTCCACAACTCTCTTTTTTTCCTTAATCCAAATTCGTCTAACAACTTTTTTTCTTCTTCGAGATTGTCGTACGGCCTTTTTGGAGGTTCATATTTTTTTCTTATTCTTTTTGGATGCCCCATTTACTCACCCTTATTTCTTTCCTCCCTTTTTTGCCTGCATTACCTTCTTTTTCACAACGCCAACGGTCTTGTTTTTTCTGAACGAACTTCGCGTTCTCTGGCCGCGGACGGGCAACCCCAACTCATGCCTGATTCCTCTATATGACCTGATTTTTTTTAACAAAGCTATGTCCTCTCTCACTCTCAAATTAACGTCACTTGCAACGATATGAATGTCTTTTCCCGTTTTGATGTCTTTTCGCCTGTTTAATAGCCATCTCGGGATGCTTGGATTTTTTATACTATTTTCTATCTTTTTTAAATTTTCTTCGTTCAGCGACTCAAACCTCGTTTTTGGGTCAATGCCGGCGGCAACGCAAACGGCATGAGCAAACATTGGACCAATGCCCTTTATTTTTTGAATTCCTCTTTCAACCGAAAGCGCACTGTCTATATCGGTACCAAGAAGCCTGACTATCTTCTTTTCCTTCTTGGGAGTTCCAGAGATTTTACCCTCTTTTGCCGAACCCTTTTCTTGCTTGTATTTTTTTATCTCTTTTTTTGTCATTTCATTCACATAGATTAACTCTTAAGAATTTATCGTTAATCTTTTTAAATATTAAGAGTTTTTGCCAAAAATTAAAAAAGCGAGAAATAAATCAATTCTTCACCCACTTAACTTTTTTTGGGTCCCTCCCGAGCATGAAATTCTTTTCGCATTTGCTTGAGCAAAACCAAAATACCTTTCCGGTGGATTTTACGAAAATTTTACCCGTCCCGGGTCTTATTTTATTGTTGCAAAACGAGCATTTTGGCATGATGATCACTTCTTCCTTCCCAATCCGCTGGGCGCTTCCATCTCCGTTTCTTTCAGCATAAGTATGTCCCCAATCCTCACCGGGCCGAGAACGTCTCTCGTAAGCACCTTTCCCTTTTCGTTTCCCTCAATAACTTTGCATCTGACTTGTTGCACTCCCCTAACCTCTGACTTGCCCAACAATTCTATTACCTCCGCAGGAGTTTCACCAGTAATATAAATCACCCCGAAAGATTTTTGAAAAATAAAAACTTCTCGCGTATTTGCCGGTCATCTCATGATTACTTAAATGATGCGGCACTTTTTCAAAATAATTTTGAAAATTGAAATGCTTTGCGCTATACTTAATCTGTGAAGTCAGTCGGTTACTTTTCCTTTTCAATTTCTTTTGCGATTTCCGCGCCCTCGCCAAAATCTGTTATCGCCGCCGCCGCGCAATCAACGCTTATTCCGACCGCCTTGCCGATATCCTTCTTGCTTTGGACTTCAAAACACGGTATATCTTTTTCTTCGCAAAGAGGCTTTAAGTGCATCACGATTTCCGGCGGATTGACGTCCTTTGCAAATACCACAACTTTTGCCACATTTCTTTCTATCGCCTTCGTTGTTTCGTTCGTCCCTTTGCTCACTTTTCCGGTCTGGCTCGCCAATTCAAGCAGTTTAAAAATCTTGCTCTCATCCATTTGCCTCACCATATTTGTTAACTTATATATTTCGTTGATTCCGTCTTAGCTGATTTTATTATCGGTTTCGGAATGTCATCGCTCGCCAGGTCTTTTTCCAATTTGTTCAGGACCTTTATCAACACCTTTTTAAGACTTTCTGCCGTTGATTCGCTTATAATTATTTTTGAAATCGGCTGTTGGTTCAGCATATCAACAAATAACAACACGACATGCCCCTCTTTTTTCACTTTTTTATTGATTTTCATTGCCTTTATGGGCGTAATAACTATTACGTCATCCGCAAATAACGGTTTTATCGGAGATTTGATTATATTTTCCTGAATATTTTTTGCCATGATAAATCACTTATACTTTAATTGATTCGTTAAAAAGTTTTATAAACCTTTCTTCCTCGTCTTTTGGTATGGTCGCGCCGCATGCCTCTTTATGCCCGCCACCGAACCCGCCGAGCTCTGTCGCTATGTTATTGAGTACATTCGCCATGTCAATATTTGTTTTATTTCTCACCGAAATTTTTATTTTGTTGTCCGCATATGCCATGCCAACCAATATCTTTACGCTTAACGCATTTGAAAAGATTGTTGTAACGGGAGAAATGAAATTGGCATGAATTTTGTCCCTCGCTATTATGTACCCTATGCCATCGCTTTCGACTATATTTTGCCTTGCCCACGCGATGAATTTTCCCATCATACCGCGATAAGTTTTCAGTATATCATCCGCTTTTTCTTTCGTCGGATTTAAACAAAATTCGATGCCTTCTCCGTATCTTTCAAGCCTTCCAAACGCGTTCACGATTGTGGCAAACTCCTTTAATTCAAAATTATATTTCGTTAGGAAATAATTTGTCCCGAAGATTTCCTCCGGATTTTCACCGTTTGCTATCTTTTCCATGACGAGTGCCGTATGTAATCTTATTTTTTCCTGCTCGCTCAGGTCGGACAAGCGCCTGAATTTATCACCGTCCTTTATCTTGATATTCAAATCCGAAAGGAACTGTACGACAGAACTTTCGTTTTTACTAATCTTCGGTACGCCGATTTCAGAGGAATACTCCAACGCCTTGTGTATGGGTCTTGAATCGTGGCCGTATATTTTCAACCCCTTCTCGGCTCTTATCAGTCCAAGGTCTTTCGCATCCTTTACTATCTTTTCATTTTCTCCAGTCAACTCGTAATTTTCCGTCACCATGTCGCCTATGGCTCCAACAAGAGCGATGTATGACAGGTCTTTGTTTTTTTCATTCATCGCCTTTGCAAAAAGGTAGCATATCCCGCTTCCGGAAAGTTCGTGTATTCCGAAGAGCTCTGGATTTATCTCAACTATGTTATCTCTGTTAAAATTGACCGGTTCGTGGTGGTCTAGAATTATTATCTGGTCATTTATCTTTTCAATCAACGGATTAGAGCCTATGTCCGAAAATATTACGGGCAGGTTATAATCGATAATTTTTTTTATGGAATCGTCGTCTATTTCTTTTATAATGAGCGTGGAGAATTTTGTGCCGTTTCTTTCCATCGCCTTTGACATTATGGCAGCGCTCGCCAAGCCGTCGCAATCGTAATGGGAAACGAGCAGAACGTTGTCGTTTCGTTTCAATACCTCTATGCCGCGTTTGATTCTCGCAAACATCGTAACACTTCAATTTGCGTCAAGAAAGGAAAATAATTATTTCACGATCAGTCTCGCTTTATCTATGTTATATTTCCAATTTTTCGGCAATTTGCCGCGCCTTATATAATATTTTGCCAGTTTTCTTATCTTAGATTCCGTGAGTTGCAACATATGCCTGTTTTTTTTGTCTTTCTTGTTCTTCTCAAGATGATTATAAATTCCCACGACCTTTTTCAATAGATTGAAAAGGTCTTCCGGCAGTTCTTGATTAATTTTATTTTTTTTAAAAATTTCGCTGACCGTTGTTTTAAATATTTTCAGGCTGGGAATGCCGTACTGGTCGCGGAGAATCATGCCTATTTGACTTTGCGTATTTCCCTTTTGAGCCAATTTAATTACAATTCTTTCGACCTCGTCTTTATCATAATTTACCCACGCCGGTTTTCGCGTTCTTTTTTTAGTTCTTGCCGTTTTCATGGTTTCACCTGTATCTTCCCCTTTTTTCTATTTTTTTCGCTTCTTTTATAATTTTTTCGGCATCTTCATAATTCCTTTTATAAGCATTTAAAATTAACTTCCATACATGTTCAAAAATACTGAAATGCGTTGATCTGAGAGCGAGATATAAGAGATGCGCGTCAGTTGCCTTGTCCTCGATCCTTTTCGAATAAAAACCCAACCCAAAGTCAATCAGGTATAGTTCACTTTTTGCCGCGCATTTCTTCAAAATAAAATTTGATGTTGTAAGGTCCCCGTGAACAATATCAAAGGAGTGGAGCGTTGCAACGTATCTGCCGATTTGCCCGCAAATATGCTTCCTGACTTTCATGTCTGCCGAATTTAAAATATCTTTAACTTTGTATCCGTTTATAAATTCCATTTCTATTCTAAATTTTCCAGTCTCGTAAATTTGCGGGGTCGGTATTCCGAGCGACCTCGCATCTCTCAATAGCTTTGCTTCGGTTTTCGTTCTCCTTTTTCTTATCAACTCGTCGAGACGCTCTATTCTGTAGTTCTTCTTTATCCTATCCTTTATTATTTTATTTTTATAAAGATATATTATTGCTTCGGCACCGCGCTGGATTATCTTCATAGTTTTTTATATCATTGAAAAGAATTTAAATCATAAATTCAAAAAATAAAGAGTGATATTATGAGATTAGAGATCGATAAAAAGAAGTGCATAAAATGCTTTGGGTGCGTTTCCGTATGCCCAAACCAGGCGCTCGAAAACACCGACGACGGTCCGAAATGGAACAAGGACAAGTGCACGGGATGTGGGGCATGCGTAAATTTCTGTCCGGTCAAGGCACTGAAGCTCGTCAACGAATAATTTCTTCTAAAATCATTGCATGAAAACTCCGGTGAGGAGAGGGATGACTGAAAAAGAGTACGATGTAATCGTAGTGGGGTGTGGGCCGGCCGGTTCGTGGTGCGCGAGGCGATTGGCAGAAAACAATATTAAAACTTTAGTTCTGGACAGGAATCGGGAAATCGGTGCGCCAAAACGGTGCGGCGAGGGGATTTCGGAAAGCCTGGAAAAAAAAATGAGATTCAAAATACCGGAATATTGCATATCGCAAAAGATAAACGGAGCTCTTATATATGCGCCCAACGGAAAGTATGTTAAAATAACATTTGGGCGCGGTTACGTTCTCGAGAGAAAACAGTTTGACAAATGGCTTGCATGCGAGGCTGCAAAAAAAGGCGCTAAAATCATCGCAAATTCGTATGTAAACGGCGTAATCAAGGAAGATGGAAAAATAAGCGGAGTGAAAGCGGAGGTTTTTGGAGAAGAGGTTGGCATAAAATCAAAAATTGTTGTGGCGGCCGATGGCGCGGAGTCCATGACGGCAAAAAGGGCCGGGCTAAGTACCGCTTGTTCTCCCACGCTCGTTGATTCAGGGCTTCAGTATGAGATGGCCGGAATTGACCTGAGAAATGAGCACGAAATCGAAATTTTCATTGGAAATGAAATAGCGTATCGGGGATACGTGTGGATATTTCCTAAAGGGAAAAACAGGGCAAATGTCGGCGTCGGAGTCAACGGAGCATGCATCACGGAGGCGAAGCGGTATCTTGACAGGTTCATCGATTCGAGAGATGAATTAAAAAAAGGGAGCATAGTAGAGGTCAACGGCGGGTGCGTTCCTGTCGGCGGATTTCTGAAAAACATGGTTCTCGACGGCTTTCTGGTAGTAGGAGACGCCGCCCATCAGGTCAATCCCCTGCACGGCGGCGGAATAAGCGAGGCGATAAATGCAGCAGAGATCGCGGCCGGCGTAATCAAAAAGGCGTTTGACAAAAACGATTTCAGCGCAAAAACCCTCGGAGAGTATAATGAAATCTGGTGGAAGGAGCGGGGAAACACGCTAAAAAAAGTTGAAAAGGCAAGAGAAGTCATGGAAAAATTGAATGACGAACAGTTAAATAAACTGCAGGAGGTTCTCAGCGGAGAAAACATTTACGATATTGTTCATGGAAACAAAATCATGCTCGCGAGAGTTCTCATGAAATTTGGGCTGAAAAACTTGGCTAACATATTGAAATAGAGCGGCTTCGATTTCATCAGCCCTCCTTATGCCGTCGTTCCTCATGCACAAACCTTTAATAGCGGTCAACCGACGTTAAGATCGATTGAAAATAGTAATGGGTCTGCCCGGATTTGAAATCCCCGACCATTTCTTTGAAATAGTCTCCGGGGTCACGAGCTCCCTAAGCTCGGATGCTAACCAAACTACACCACAGACCCGATAAACGATAATAAAAAATAAAGAATTAAATTTTTTATATAAATCAGAACTTTTCTGCGTCTTCTATGAGCATGTCCGGGATGTCTCCTTCCAAAATTTTGTATTTCAATCTGCATTTATCGCAAATTAATTTGTTTTCCTTTTTGTCATATCTTATGTCTCCCTTGCATTTCGGACATGCCAGAATTTTCAAAAGCTCTTCGTCAAGCATTTTCCTCACCCGAAATTTTAATCACCCTCTCTATTCTCGCAACCGTTTTGTTTCCGACAAATCTCGCCAATGCGACAAGTTTTTTATCCGGCGTTAATAATGATATAAGTTCGCCCGCTTTAATATTGTTTGAGGAGGCATCGCATTCGTTATCCTTTTCGCCTAATATATCATTCCGGCGCAACGGTCTGCCGTTGCAAACGGACTTTACCGCGCCGTCTTTTATAATAATTTTTTTGAGATGACTTACCGCGATTTCAATCGGCAAAATTATTTTTTTAATATCGCCTTTTTCTGCCGCATGTTTTATTTCATCGATTGTGTGAGCCTGCTCTATGGAAAAATCGCCGACCTTTATTCTTCTCAATTCTTTCATATGAGCGCCGCCGATTTCATTTCCAATATCCGATATCAATTTTCGTATATATGTCCCGGCCTGGCATTTAATCTTCAGTTTAACGTCCCTTTCTCTTCTGTCAAGAATTTCGATGGAATAAATTTTTCTTTTTCTCGGTCTTCTTGCGACGGCGGACCTGACCGGCGGCGTCTGGACTATCGTGCCGGTAAATTTTTTTATCGCACTTTCAATTTCATTATTGTTGACATCTCTGTGCATGTGCGCCACAGCCACATATTCTTTGTCAAGGTTTTGCAGCGCCGGCATTATTTTGGTCGCGTTATCAAAGCATATCAAAAGGGCGCCCGTCGCGTTCGGGTCAAGCGTTCCGGAGTTCCCGGCCTTTTTCGCGCAGAGAATTTTACCGACCTTTACGCATGCTTCCCTGCTCGTCATCTTCTTCGGCTTGTCGAGAATGAGAAACCCATTCTGAATTAACTTATTCATAACAAAGAAATTTTACAGCAATAATTTAAGCTTTTCTACGAAATGTGCGGGAGCGGAACAGAAAAAACGAGAGACCCTTTGCATGGAAAGAACGGGGAAAACTAAATTAATTTCATCGCGCGTTAACCCACATTTTTCAAACTTAAACAAAACCTCTACCTCAATTCGTATGTCGAAGGTATAGATGTGTCATCATTGAAATGCTTTTCAACAATTCCGTATTTACGCAAGCGTTGCAATGGATTGAAAAAACGTTCGTATGCCTCCTCTTCCGTAATTTCATCTCCTTCTACTTTGCGCCCTATTTCAAAAAGAGTCAACGGCTTTTTGCTGTCTTTAAGCGCGTTTAATATACTCCGATAAAGCGGAAGTTTAATCCTTTCTTCCATGAATATTTCTTTCTTTTCTTCTTCAGAAATAACATACGATGTTTCGTCCCCATCTTCAGAAAAAACTCCTTCAAATCTCTCCATTTTATCACTTGATTAATCTAAATTGCAAAAACCTTTAAATAATTATCGGGCTCGAAATATTTAAATAAAATCAATTCATGGTAAAAAATTTTGGAGAGTTTTGCGATTAGTTCGTCGCGGATTTTGAACGCGATTCGAGCCACATGTAACTAAAAACATTTAAATACTTTTTGATGCATGTTATTAATTGATAGTTCTTCTCTGATTTTTTAGGTGCGGGTTATGGCGAAGGATGTTGAAAAGTTTCACGGAACAACGACGGTTGGCATAGTTGCAGATGATTGCGTTGTTCTCGCCGCCGAGACCAAGGCGACGATAGGAAATCTAATCGCGAGCAAGGAAGACAAAAAAATCTATAAGATTGACGACAGGGTTGCGATGACAACGTGCGGGGGTGCCGGAGATGCCCAGCAGGCGGTCAGGATTATGAAGGCGGAAATAAATCTATACAAACTTGAGAGGGGCGAGATGACGGTCAACGCGATCGTGACACTGCTGGCCAACATTCTTCAGTCAAGCAAGGTAGTTCCGTATATAATCATGCCGATCATAGGTGGCGTCGATTCAAAGGGCAGGCACGTGTTCAGCGTGGATCCCGTTGGCGGCATAACAGAGGATAAATTCATGTCAACCGGCTCGGGGTCTCCGGTCGCATTCGGCGTGCTCGAGGCAGGGTACAAAGAGAATATGACCACGGATGAGGCGGTAGGCCTTGCGGTTCGCTCGATAAGGTCGGCGAGAGAGCGGGACGTATATTCTGGCGGCAAGAGAATAGACGTTGCCGTGATAAGCCAGAAAGGCGTCAGGTTTTTGTCACAGGAAGATGTCAATAGCTTTGTTTGAAATAATTTTCTGTCAAAAAGTATGGGCGATGCAAACGAAATTAGAGAATATATGCAAATTTTGATCGGATTTTACGTATTAGGCGCTTCGATAATTGTTAAATGGTTTTCTAAAGAGAAAGATACAAAACCGCTTTAAAATTTAGAGAAGAATTTGTATGACGCTTTTTATATCCGCACTCGCGCTGACAATAAAACAAGAGATAAAAAGCTTTATGAAAAAAATTAAAGAATTGCCGTTTGTAAATTTTTTGGATTATAAAAATGCGAAGTCGATAATTAATGAAAAAATTCTATGGATTTTTTGAATCGCAAAGCGACGAAGAGAATTAAATGGTGGGTTTCGATGACAAATCAGATAATAGAGCAGATAAAGCAGGACCTTCCAGACGATGCCGACATATCGGAGATATGTTACGAAGGGTGCGATATAATTTTATATACAAAGAACGAACTGTTCCTGAAAAACTCTTTTGGTGTTATAAAGGCCATCGTGGACAAGCTGAAAAAAAGGGTGGTTGTCAGGGCGGACCCGTCTATAATAGAGAACGAGGAAAAGACGGAAAAAATGATAAGAGACCTCGCACCGAAAGAGAGCGAACTTTCTGAAATATATTTTGAGCCGGAGTTCTCAAAGGTTATCATACACGCTAAGAAGCCGGGACTCGTGATAGGCAGGAACGGCGAGATCGTCAAAAAGATCATCGAACGGACGAACTGGACGCCAATCGTCAAGCGAAGCTGTGTCATCGACTCGGAAATTGTAAAGGCAATAAGAAAAATGTTGCACAAGAACGCTGGAAACAGAAAAAAGTTTCTCAACGAACTTGGGAAAAAAATCTACTCGCCGATGAAAGAGGTTGAGAGAATACAGGTGACTGCGCTCGGCGGGTTCAGGGAGGTTGGGAGAAGCTGTATCTTGCTGAAAACCGCGCAGACAAACGTGTTGCTCGATTGCGGAGTTTCCATAGGAGGGAAAGAGCCATTCCCGTACATCGATGCCTCAGAGTTCGTGCTTCAGAAACTGGACGCCGTCATAATTTCTCACGCGCATCTCGACCACTCGGCGTTGGTCCCGTATTTATACGAGTACGGCTATAAGGGCCCGGTCTACTGCACGGAGCCGACCAGAGACCTCATGGCACTTTTGCAAATGGACTACATAGACGTGTGCCAGAGAGAGCACAGAGACGCGCCGTACGGGACAAAGGGAATCGAAAAAGCGATCACGCACAGCATCGCACTTGAATACGGCGAGGTCAGCGACATCACGCCAGACATGAGATTAACCCTTGAAAATGCCGGGCACATGCTTGGGTCATCGTTAATCCATCTGAACATAGGCAATGGAACGTACAACCTGCTATACACCGGGGACATAAAATACGGCACAACTAGATTGTTTGAGCCGGCTAGAACAAACTTCACGAGAGTGGAAGGCCTGATAATCGAGTCGACGTACGGTTCCAGTTCAGATGTTCAAGAGCCGAGAAAAGATGTCGAGCAACATCTGATAGAGGCGATAAAGAAAGCCGTTAACAGGGGAGGCAAGGTTCTTATCCCGTCATTTGCCGCAGAGCGCGGGCAGGAGGTTGCCGCGATTCTGTCATCCCTAAGCAGAAGCGAATTTGACGTTCCGATTTACTTGGACGGCATGCTCTGGGACGCCACGGCCATCCACACCGCTTATCCAGAATTTCTTTCGAGAGCCATGCAGACGAGAATTCTGCGTCGCGGCGAAAACCCGTTCCTCGACCCGAGACTGAAGGGCATAGGCTCACAGAAAGAAAGAGAAAATGTGCTCAATGAGGCCGGGCCATCTGTCATAATCTCGACATCCGGCATGGTTAACGGCGGGCCGATACTCAGCTATCTCGAGAGGCTCGGCACGGACCCGAAAAACATGCTGATATTTGTCGGGTACCAAGCCGAGGGAACCACGGGAAGAAAGATACAAAGAGGGTGGAAAAACGTTCCTTTAAATGACAAGTCGGTTGAACTTAATCTTGAGATAGTGACGATTGACGGGCTGAGCGGCCATTCTCCACAGAAAGAGTTGATCAATTTCATAGACCATCTCAGAACCATGCCAAAAAGAATTCTGGTCAATCACGGCGAGTCGTCAAAATGCGTTGAGCTCGCGAGAACGCTTCACAAGGTTTTCAGGGTTGAAACGACCGCATTGAAAAATCTCGAGACCGTGAGGCTGAAATAATTTTTGAACGCCATCTGCCCGGAAGTCTCCTTCCTTCTGGCGCGTGTGGCAGAGCTGAGAATTTCTCCGCATGGCATTTTGCCGAGGTCGCTGCCTCACTCCGCATGAAAAAATTTTAGAAGCCTGGGATAAGTCAGTTGAAATTTTGGACAGGCGCAACTATGTAAGATGCGATTTTTCAACCGCAACTAAATTATTGAACACCCGTTAAGAGCTGAAGAAACGGAAGTTTGACGGTTCTTATTAAAAAAATATAAAAGTTTAACATTTCAATGATGTAATATGCCAAAAAAGAGACGACCGAGACGCGGGAGCCTGCAGTATTGGCCGAGAAAGAGAGCCAAACGCATATACCCGAAAGTAAACTGGAAAAACAAGGGCATGGACGATAAGAAGCCGCGCCTGCTTGGTTTTGCCGCATACAAGGCGGGCATGACGCACGTACAGTACATAAAAAACGGAAAACCGGTAACAAAAGCGGTTACCGTTCTCGATTCTTCGCCGTGCTTTGTTTGCGGTATGAGATTTTACCAGAAAACTTTTAACGGTCTTCGGAGCATTGGAGAATCTTGGTCGAAAATCCCGAAAAATCTGGAGAAAAAGCTGGGAAAATACGAGGTAAAGAAAAATTTTGATTTTGAAAAAAATTCAGAAAAAGTTGATGCGATTCGTCTGATAATATGCACGCAACCAGAAAAATCTGGACTGCATAAAAAGAAGCCGGAATTATTTGAAATTGGATTGGGCGGCGGCGGAATTAAAGAACAATACGAATATGCCAAAAATCTTCTTGGAAAAGAAGTAAATGTTAATAATGTATTCAGGCCAGGTGATTTTTGTGATGTGACCGCCATCACAAAGGGTCACGGTTTTACCGGCGCGGTAAAAAGGTTTGGAATCAAGATTCAGACGAGAAAAGATGAACAGCACCACAGGCATCCTGGGTCGGTGGGCTCAACGACGCCGAGAAAAATAGATTGGAGGGTCCCGCTACCCGGGCAATACGGTTTTTTCCAGAGGACGGAATATAACAAAAGAATAATAATGATAAACGATGATTCAAAGAAAATAAATCCCAAGGGCGGGTTTATTAATTACGGTTTGATTCCCGGACAATTTATTCTGGTAGAGGGGTCTGTGCCGGGACCGAAAAAGAGATTGATAATGCTCTCAATGCCGAGAAGAAAAACGAAATACGAGCCGGTTGAAATAAAATATATATTTCGTTGAGCGAATAAGTTGAAGGTGATTGGATGGCAAAGATTTATGACCTAAACGGAAACGCAAAAGAAGAAGTGAAATTGCCAAAAGTATTCGACACTCCGTACAGGCCAGACGTCATCAAAAAAGCGGTTCTGTCTTTGCAGTCATCGAAAAGACAGGCATATGGTTCGGATGTTCTTGCCGGCAAGAGAACGTCGGCCCATTATCACGGGCTGCGCAGATACAGATGGAGCATGATGGGCAGGGGCATGTCGAGAATGGCAAGAATTCACGGCAAGGTCGGGTATCTCTTATGGCGCGCGAGATTCGTCCCCCAGGCCGTCAAGGGAAGGAGGGCTCACCCGCCAAAGGTAGAGAAAAAATGGGAGAAAAAAATAAATGAGAAAGAAATGATGCTCGCGATAAGGTCGGCATTGGCTGCATGTTGCAATATAGAACTTATTAAAAAGAGGGGTCATGTTTTTGATGGAGAATTGCCAATAATCTTTGAAAAAGAATTTGAAAATCTGAAAACAACAAAGGAGGTTTTGGATGTTCTCAAAAAAGTTGGCATTGAAAAAGAGCTGGAAAGAAGCAAGAAAAAGAAGGTGGTCGCGGGGAGGGGAAAAATGAGAAACAGAAAATATAAGAAGAAAAAAGGAATTCTGATTGTCGTGTCAAAAGAATGCAGCCTGATGAAGGCGGCGAGAAATCTCCCGGGAGTTGATGTACTGTCTGTTGAGGCCGTTGATGTTGAGTCGTTGGCTCCGGGATGCCATGCCGGAAGACTGACAATATTTACAAAACCTGCCATAGAAATGCTTGACGAGGTGTGAATTTTATGAAAAAAGAACCAGCAAAAAAAACAGAGAAGAAAAAAGAGGAAGCGGTATCAACGGCGTGGAAGATTTTATCATTTCCGCACACGACGGAAAAGTCTATCGGATTGATTGAGACTGAAAACACGCTCGTATTTATCGTTGACAAAAGAGCCAATAAAACCCAGATAAAACGCGCCGTGGAGAATGCATTTGATGTCAAGGTTGAAAAAGTAAGGACGTTGATAACGCAAAAGAACAAGAAGAAGGCATTTGTAAAATTGAATAAAAAATATCCGGCAGGCGATGTTGCGATAAGGATGGGAATAATATAAAAATAAAATTATGCGACGAATTCGGCCGTCCTCAGAACCGATTTGATCATTTCTTTTTTGTCTTGACATTCTTTCGCCGTTTTTCTTCTTTCTCGAACGATTCAACCGCTTATGCATAAGCCTTGTGAAACTCGTGGACCTCATCTTTATACGTCTCAAATAATTTCTCAAGATTTTTAACAATGTAGTATTTTTCTTTTGGTTGAAAACGGGCACCCGATTCTATCGCTCCGATAACCCTTTCTTCCAGCTCGTTTATTTCATCAATTTTTTTTGGATAGCCGTGTTCGGACACGGCAGTTTGAAAATACTCGAGCGCGTACTTTATGCTCAACCGCTCTAATACTTCATCTCTAATTTTTATCACCTCTCGCCGTCTTATGATGCGCCAACACATATTTTACCTTCTCGTTGCTTGCAAGACCCCATGCGAAAGCGTGGGGATACGCAAGGGGAGGTGGGTGGGTTAGATTTAAATATCTCCTTAAACACATATTCTCGTGTAGCCCACTCCTTAACGAGAGGGGTGGAATGCGGGGTCCGTGACTGTCCCGAAGGGTGCATGAGCTCGAAGCGTGAAGCTTTGGGTGAACGCCCAACCTTGAAAGCCTCCACGTTGGAAGCCCTTGCGTAAGCGAGGGGAGGAGGTCACTTCCGAACTTCAACTATGCGTTCGTTTCCGCTCACTTTCGCGCCATTTTTTAATACTCGCGCCACGTGTAATTGCATTTTACGCACTTGAAAAACTGTGTCGGCGATTCTTCGCTGCTTTTCGTGTGTTCTATCCACCAATACGCCTTGTCCCTGCCGCATCTCGGGCATAACCTGTGCGTTATCGGCAAATCCTCTCCCGTTTTTTCAAGAACCGGAACTTTTTCGTGTTTTGCCTCGTTCCTGATTCTGAAATCCTTTGCATCTATTTTTTTTCTGTGTCTGTTAGCGCATTGCAGATAAACCTTTCCTCCCTTCCTGACCGGGAGCATTATTGAGCCGCACTTTTTACAAAATTCCGTCGCGGTCACCTCATTTTAATTTTATGAAATTAAAAAAACCAGAAAATAAAGGGATGCCTCAAATTCATACCCATCTTTTGATGGACGCGATTAGCAAAAATTATGCTGAGGCTAAAATCCAGATTATATAGAAATTGTATATAGGTCATCTGTTGAAAACAGAATCATCCCAAATCAGTTGAATATGATGCCTTTTGTGCAGAATGTTTTTACGTATGTTGGTCTGGCTGTTTTAATCCAAGAACATAGCAAGTGATGCGCCAGACTATTCATGACTTTATTTTATACGTTAAAAGCTTAAATACTTTTGGGTTCGAAAAAGTGGATTGTTTTTACGACCGAATCGAAAATAAATTTAAATAATTTCATTTATAATACTTTTAAACTCATGGAATTTCTGAAAACAAGTGATGTTTATGGGCAAGCCTTTAAGACAGCAAAGAAGGGGCAAGGGAAGTTTAAGGTATATCTCGCCGGGCCATAAATTTCTCGGCAAAGTAAAGTATAAGGGGAGAAATTTGGCAGAAGGAACCGTTATCGATATCGTTCATGACCCAGCAAGATACTGCCCAGTCGCCGTGGTCGATTTTTCAGAGAATATAAATAATAAAATACAAAAATGGAGAGAACTTCTGATAGCCCCAAAAGGTCTGAAGGTTGGCGATAAAATAAACTATGGCAACGAACCAAAATTCGGAAATATCTTGCCGGTGGAAAATATACCAGAAGGTACGCAGATTTGTAATATTGAGCTGACCCCTTTTGACGGTGGAAAGATGTGCAGGGCTCCCGGGACATTTGCTACCGTAATGGGCCACGAAAAGAATGAAACGTCGATCATGCTGACATCAAAAGCCATCAAGAAAATACCAAACAAGTGCAGGGCCATGATAGGTGTTGTGGCCGGAGCTGGGCATAGAATGAAGCCGTTCTTAAAGGCCGGCGCAAAGTTCCGCGCCATGCACACGAAGGGAAGATATTACCCAATAGTTTCCGGGGTTTCAAAAAGCGCTGTTGAGCATCCGTTTGGCGGAAGCACGAAACCGGGCAAGCCAACGTCTGTCAGCAGGCATGCACCACCGGGCGCAAAGGTCGGGTCTTTATCGCCAAAAAGGACCGGGAAAAGGAAAT
>JAGGUE010000068.1 GCA_021158665.1 Candidatus Aenigmatarchaeota archaeon | reverse complement strand
TTTCAAAACGGTATTTGGTGAGGTGTTTTGAAAACTATAAAAGTTGTCCGTGATATTGATGAAACTTTCGGTTTTCAAAACGGTATTTGGTGAGGTGTTTTGAAAACTATAAAAGTTGTCCGTGATATTGATGAAACTTTCGGTTTTCAAAACGGTATTTGGTGAGGTGTTTTGAAAATGAGTGGGAAATTTTTAAAGGTTAGATGTAAAAAATGTGGCAACGAGCAGATAATTTTTAGCAGAGCTTCAACGAATGTAAAATGCCTCGTATGTGGCAACGAACTGCTTGAACCAACCGGAGGAAAGGCAAAGATAAAGACGACTGTGCTGAAGCCGTTGGAATGAAATCAAAATTTGGAAAAAGAGGTGAAACAAAATGAAACTGCCAAAATGCGGAGACTTTGTAATATGCAAAATCACGAAAGTCAACCCAAACTCCGCGTTTGCATTTATGGAAGAGTATGGAATCGAGGGAATGATACATGTATCGGAGGTTGCCAACGGATGGGTCAGAGATATAAAAAAATATTTGAAAGAGGGACAAATCGTCGTGGCAAGAGTGGTGCGCATTAATGGAAATCACATAAGTTTATCAATAAAACGGGTTGATAAAAACCAGAAAAGAAATAAATTAAAATCGTATAAGAATGAAAAAAAGGCGGAGAAAATGCTCGAAATCGTTGCAAAACAAATGAGACAGACGAAGAATATGGATAAAATAAAGGATAAAATAAAGGATAACTTCGGCTCTTTGTATTCGTGTTTTGAGTCAAGTATTAAAAATGATGAATTATTAAAGAATATCTTCGATGATAAATGGATAAGGGTCATAAAAGAGGTCGCGAAAAAAAATATACAGGAAAGGGAAATTGAATTCAGGGCAAAATTAAAATTAAAAAGCTACGACCCAAACGGAATTGAGATAATTAAAAAAACATTAAAGCAAAACGCGGGATTAAATATTACGTATTTATCGGCGCCGGAATATTTAGTCAAATTTAAAACAAAAGAATCAAAGAAAGGAGAGCGGGAATTTAATAAAAAATTATTGGAAATTACCGATGCAGCCAAAAAAAATAATTGCTTTGAAAGCATAGAGATTTTAAAATAATCATCAACATATAGTTAAAAACACAAATTTTCATTTTCGGATACAATTATTTATTTTTTCATCGCGCGAGAAATTATATGTTTCTTGCTACGAAAAGTTTTAAATTATTGAGTGTGCAGGGCGTGAATTATGGCAAAACTAAGACCGGCAAAGTGTTATAGAAAGGTCGAGAGACCTTACACGAGGCAGTCGAGAAAAAAGCCCAAAAAGGGTTATGTAAAGGGTGTTCCCGGACCTAGGATAGCGCAATTCGAGATGGGAACAAAAAAAGATTATGACAAAAAATTGTTTTTAGTTTCCGAGAATAATATCCAGATAAGGCATAACGCGTTGGAGTCGGCGAGAATGGCAATTGTAAAGCACATCGAAAAAAACATAAAGGAATATTTTATCAAACTTAGGGTGTATCCGCACCAGGTATTCAGGGAAAACCCGCTGGCAACCGGAGCCGGCGCGGACAGGTTCCAGCAGGGAATGAGAATGAGTTTCGGAAAACCCATCGGAACGGCGGCAAGGCTTAAGAAGGGGCAGAAAATATTTGAAGTTCGTGTAAACGAGGGGGCCGTAAGCATCGCGAAAGATGCGCTCAAAAGAGCAAGTCACAAACTGCCTTTGAAATACAAGATTGTAATAGAATAATTCTTAAACTAATAAATAGCGGATTCTAATATTTATTATGCGATTTGTTGTTCAGCGCCATGAAGCCAAAAAACTGCATTATGACCTTAGATTGGAAATGGGCAATGTATTGAAAAGCTGGGCCATGCCAAAAGAGCCAAGCAATGTGAAGAATGTGAAAAGACTTGCGATTCAGACAGAGGACCACGATCCGGACTACATAAACTTTGAAGGTATTATACCGGAGGGCTATGGAAAAGGTAAAGTGGAGATATGGGACCGGGGAAAATACGACATCGAAAGTAGAAAAGATTATAAGATAGTTTTCATATTGCACGGCAAAAAACTAAAAGGAAGATTCTGTCTGCTGAAATTCGAAAAGGCCGGGGAAAAAGATTGGCTGTTTTTTAAGATCGAATAAACGAGTTATACATTCTTTTATAATAAAACAGATATTCCTGAGCATATCCTGCATATTTTCCAAAATATTTTTTTCCAAAAGAATTAATTTTATTATATTCTGCTAGTGTAAGTGATTTATATTTTTTTCCTGATATTTTCTTGGTGAATAAAGAATCAAAATATTTATGATAAAGTTCTAAAATGCTCCTTGTGACCCATATATCTACTGGAAATGCATCTAATTTGTCTAATGAAAACAAACATATACAATCAGCAACCTTTGGGCCAACACCCGGTATCTGGAGCAACTCTTTTTTTACAGCTTGATAATTTATTTTACTCAATCTATTAAACTGAATTTCATTGTTGTTAGTCATTTTAGAAGCTTTTGAAATATATTCTGCCCTATAACCTATTCCACATTTTTTCAATATATCTAAACCAGCTTTTGCTAATATACAAGCTTTGGGAAAAGTATAAAATTTGTGGTTACCAAATTTTATTTTTTCTCCAAATTTCTTGGATAAATTGAAAATCATATTCCTGATAATGGGAATATTCGTATTGGTTGCACAAATATACGAGATTAAACATTCCCACGGTTCTTGTCTAATAATCCTTAATCCATAGAATTTCCGAATTGCCTCGTTAATATATTTATCCTTATTAATTTGGCGGATAATGTAATTTAAATCATCGTTCAGTCTGAAATAATTTTTTACCAATTTTGTATTATTTTCTTTCGGATATGTAAAAAATATTAATTTGTTATCAATCTGCTTTATCTTAATAATATTTTCCTTGACGACTCCATACCACCAGTTATCTATTTTATCCCATCTAAATGCCTGACCGCAGTTTAAAGTATGATTTAAATTAAACGGTCTATTTTTTAAATTGAGTTCCATAAAGAAATTATAATTAAAAAACTTTAATTCCACTATTACTTTCATGACCCGCATAGCAGTTCTGGACAGGGAACTATGCAACCCGAAAAAGTGCAACTACTCATGCATGCACGTCTGCCCGAGAAACAGGGCTGGAGAGAAATGCATTGTCATCGGTAAGCATGGGTATCCGGAAATAAATGAGAGCATGTGCATCGGTTGCGGGCTGTGCGTAAAAAAATGCGACTTCCGAGCATTAAAGGTTGTCAATCTTCCGGAGGCGTTGAAAGAGAACCCGATAATTCAGTTTGGACCCAATTCGTTTCGGTTGTTTAGATTGCCAGTTCCTGTCAGGGGCGTCGTCGGTCTGCTCGGCGAGAACGGGACCGGAAAGACAACAGCAATGAAGATCCTGTCCGGGCATATAAAACCAAATCTCGGAGAGTTTGACAAAGAGGTCAAATGGAAGGACATAATCAAAACTTGCGGGGGAAATGAGATTAGGGCATATATCAAAAAACTTGCGGACAAAAAAATAAAGACCGCGTACAAGCCGCAGCAGGTTGATCACTTAATAAAAAGATTTTCCGATACAAATGAACTCAATATCGACGAGAAAATTGCCAAGAAGCTCAAAATAAATATCGACGGTAAGGAATTGAGAAACCTGTCCGGAGGAGAACTTCAAAAGATTTCAATTGCCATAACCCTCTCGCAAGATGCCGACATGTATTATCTGGACGAACCGTCGAGTTTTCTGGATGTGCGTGAACGATTAAGAGTCGCGAGAATTATAAGAGAATTTGCATTCGACAGGTTTGTGATGGTAATCGAGCACGATTTGGCAATGCTCGATTTAATCGCCGACTATATACACATCTTTTACGGAGAGCCTGGGGCATTTGGCGTAGTTTCAAAGCCGTACTCTGCCAAGCAGGGCATCAATACTTTTTTATCGGGATATATAAAAGAGGATAATGTGAGAATAAGGGAACCGATAACATTTGACGGGACATTCCAGCAAAATGAGAGTAAAGAGATTCTCGTATCATTCGGCGATATTAAAAAAGAATTTGATAATTTCTCTCTTTTTATCGAGGCCGGCGACATTCATAAAAATGAAGTTCTTGGCGTGTTTGGCGCCAATGCGCTGGGAAAGACCACGTTTGCAAAAATCTTGGCGGGCATCACCGGGTTTGAAGGCGAGATAGACAAGAAAGTAAAAATTTCGTACAAGCCGCAGTATTTATCGAATATCGAATACGACGGAACCGTTTTTGATTTGTTGTCCGTCGTCAAAAACCCGCGCGATAAAGAGTTCGGCGCACTCATCAGAAAGCTTGGCTTGGAAAACCTGCTCCAGAAATCGGTCAAAAACCTTTCTGGAGGCGAGTTGCAGCGCGCGGCTATTGCGTCGTGTCTTGGAAGGGATTGCGACTTATACATGCTCGATGAGCCGTCGGCTTATCTGGACGTTGACCAGCGCATGGCTCTCGCGAAAATAATAAGAGGCATGGAAAAAACCTTTGTTGTTATCGACCACGACATTTTATTTTTGAGTTACATAGCTGACAGATGCATGCTGTTTTCGGGCGAGCCCGGAAAATACGGCAAAGGGAATTTCTATTGTCTGAAAGACGGTCTCAATATCTTTCTCAAAGACCTGAACATAACATTTCGCAGAGACAATGAAACCAAGAGACTAAAGGCAAATAAACCGGGCTCAGTAAAAGACAGGGAACAGAAAACAAGGGGACAATATTTTACCGACTTTTACTAAACGGTCAGAATAACAACAAGAGGCACCAGGAAAAATGCAGACACAACATAAAATACTGGGACGGACCTCGATTTCAATGATAAATCCGAAAACCGCCTAGCCAAACCCAACGGTATATTTTTTATCGGATAAATCATCAAGATGCCCGCAATGTTAAATAATAAATGAACGAGCGCTATTGTTATTCCGGCCGAACTGCCGGTAGCCAATGCCGCCAGGATGCCCGTTATCGTTGTTCCGATATTTGCTCCCAATACATACGGAAATATTTTTTCCAGGGTTAAGATGCCGATTCCAGCAAACGGAACTATCAACGATGTTGTAACAGACGAGCTCTGGACGAATGCCGTCATCAGCAAACCAAAAGAAAATCCCCTGGCCGGGGTTTTGAAGAAATAATTTGAAAACAGGTCAAATTCGGTTTTTGCAAACGAACTTGCTATTTTAATGAAATATCTTAAGGAAACGAATAACAAAAATACGGATGCTATTAAAATTATTGCGGGATTATTCAATGCCCGAATAATTGCGTGCGATACCGGTGTTAAAATATAACTTAGAGGAGAAGTGAAATAAAAGGAATGCGCTCCAATAAAAAATGATGTCAAAAATAAAGCGCCGTTTTCTAAGAAGTGAAAATACATTTCAAGAGGAAATAAAAAAATAACCGCCATTAAATTAAAAAAGTCGTGAATCGTGGCTGCCGCAAACGCCTTTCCAAATTCCTCCTTTCTGCCGATGTGACATAAAGAAACAAATGTGTTTGTAACCGACGTGCCAATATTTGCACCCATAACCATTGGTATCGCACTGGCTATCGGGATAATGCCGCCGGCTACCATGCCGACAATAATAGATGTTGTAACAGACGAGCTCTGGACGAGTGATGTCGCGAGTATTCCCATGAACAGCCCAACAAACGGATTTGTTGTAATAGTAAAAAGCTCTTCTGCAAAACCATTTCCAAATAATTTAAATGAACCGCTCATCAGCTTTATGCTCAAGAGAAATATATATAAGATAATAATCAGCAAGAAAATGGACCTTATTTTATCAGATGATATCTTCATACAATTATTACTTAAAAATGTTGATATATATAGGTATCTTTATAAACTATATAGATATATATATTAATTGTGGCAGAACATACATTTTACCGCAATTCAAAGCGGTGATTTTTGTGGTGTTTTAAAAATGCCGGAAATCAGAAAAATCCAAAAAACTGGCGGTTCAACCTTCATCGTTTCGCTCCCGAAGGAATGGGCAAAAAATAACGTAAAACGGGGCGACGTGGTTACGATAACAACGCTGGGGGACTCGTTGATAATTTCTACAAAACACGAACATGAAAAAAGTAAACAAGTTTCAGTTCCTTACCATAAAGAAAATTTAGACTGTTTATTGCGGTTAGTAATAGGGTATTACTTGGTTGGATATAATACCATAAGAATAGTTTCTGAGCATGTTTTTAGGGACAGAGATAAAATAAAGGATGTTATAAAGAGAAGTGTAATCGGTTTGGAAATAATAAAAGAATCTGGTCATGAAATGGTTTTTCAAAATTTTTTAAAATATGATGACCTGCCATTGACTCAAACCATATCAAGAATTCACACGATTACCTGCAGCATGTACGCGGACATTTTGAAGGCTTTGACATATCAACAGCCGATAAAAACTAAACATATTCTTCGGGACGTAATTAAAAGAGAGAATGAGGTCGACAGATTTTATTTGCTTGGCGTAAGGCAATTGAAGTCAGCGATTTATAACAAAGAAGTTGGTGAAAAATTAATTGCTAATCCGATAGACTGTCTTGGGTATAGAATAGTTATAAAATCCATTGAAAGGATCGGAGACCACATAGAGAATATCGCCGTCAATTTATTGAAAATAAAAAATTTGCAGAAATATAGTCATATCATCCAAGATATACTTGGATTAGGTCAGACGATTCACCGAAACTGCATAAAGGCGATGAAAAGTTTACTGAAAAATAATAAGGAGTTGGCCGAGCAATCCATTGAAGAATCGAAAAAAGCCAATGAAATGGAGGTTGAAATCGTCAGGAAAATTGTCAAACTCCCGACAGACACGGCGATACGCTTTTCATCGGTTGTCGATTCATTCAAAAGAATAGCAGAATATTCAAACGACATAGGAGAGATAACGATAAACATTGCGTGCAGAGAAAAATGATTATATTTCAATCACCCTCCCCGCTCCGCCGTCAATATATTTTTCAGGATATAAAGATTTTATTTCTTGTTTAAACTGGGTGCAGTGACACGGACAAACCAATTTCAAATCTTTTAGCAGGTCAAATTCTCTGAATCCGTGCAAACCGCCTATTAACGCATAAACGCGGCCAAACTCCGAAGCTGCTTTGAGGATGTTTCCAACTCCAGGATGAGAGCAACCGTCGATAACAACCAATCCCTTTCCCGTTTTTACCACAAGAGATTGTTCCATTCCACCGAGCTCGCCGGTTGAAAAAATATTTTCGCGGATTTTAAGAGGCTCTTTAATAGTGATTGTCTTTTCCGCTCCGGAGAATCGAAATGAACTCGGGACATAAAGAGCAACTTTTTTATTTATTTCGAGAAAATCCGAAAGCCCTCCCGTATGATCAAAATGGGAATGTGAAATGAAAACTTCTTCAACGCCTTTCGGGTCAATGCCGAGTTTTTCCATGTTTGAAAGAAGTATTTTGCCGCTGGCTCCCGTATCGAAAAGTATTTTTGGCTGGTTCTCTATTTCTACAAAACACGAAAAGCCCCAGTCGGACTCAAGACCTTCTATGCAAACCGTGTTATCGTAAATGAGCGTGACTTTCATTTCCGTGCCCATAGTACTTATATAAAGGCTTAAAAATTTAAAACAATACAATACTTATGGGTGATACTTACGGCGGAGAAAAAAACATACATGCCCCAGTCAACGGCCGGGTTAATGCGCTATTTTGACACCGAGAAAGAAGTAATAAAACTTAAACCAGAGCACGTGATACTGATTGGGATTATGTTTATAGTAATTGTCATGTTTTTTAGGTTTATAATTTAGGTTCTAAAAGACGAAATAAGCGCCGACGTCTTTTTAATTGTCGTTTTTGAATGAGCCAAACACGCTGCCAATGGTTTTTTGCAATCCCGTGGAGAGAAGACGATTAAATTCATTGGCATGATGAATCATCAGATTATATGGTGAGAAGCGCCGGTTGAGGAATCGTCGGCCTCTCTGAAAGATAAGAATGTCGTAATCGTATCAACAAAAACTTCTTATCAAAACAATTTAAATAATCATAATAATTATTTCTTCATGCCCTTAAAAATCCATATTGGCCCGGCCGGAAATTGTATCTCGGCGAGGGGCGGCACCATTGACT
>JAGGUE010000021.1 GCA_021158665.1 Candidatus Aenigmatarchaeota archaeon | reverse complement strand
GTGAGCATCTGCAAATTTTACGAACGATTAAATAGGCCGGGTTCACGGAGCTGGAGCGCCCGCGCGAAACATCGTTGAGCCTTGCGGCAGAAAGAGAGTTTTGCGTTGAGAGGGCGCCGAAAAAACCGCACCGACTTCAATCGCGTTGACCCGGATTTTCGCGTCGCCGGATTCGGGCGGACGATGAGCGACGCCATAATTTTTAATTTAAATAAAGATTAAATTATTAATATGACCATAATCGCAATTTCTGGAAAATCGGGTTCCGGGGCAACGTCCGTCGCAAAGATTCTTGCCAAGCGGTTGGGGCTTGAATGCTTTTCTGCCGGAGACGTGTTCAGGATGCTGTCAAAAGAAAACCTGCCAGATGTCGTAAAAACAAAGGAAGTCTGGAAAAACCGAGGTATGGATAAAAAGGTTCACAAGAAAATAGATGAAATTCAAAGAGGGTTGGCAAGGCACGACAACATAGTCATAGATGCGAAGCTGTCCGTTTATAATCTGAAAAATCTGGCGGACTTCAGGGTGTGGCTCAAGGCATCGAAAAACAAAAGAACAGAAAGAATAGCGGAAAGGGATAATATTCCGTTAAGTCTTGCCGCGTCATTGATAGAAGATATAGACTACATCGAAAGCGGCATGTGGAAAAAATTGTATAATCTGAGTGCCATTGACCTTGAAGAGATGGCCGACGTGTCCATAGACACGACGGAACTGCCTATCGAAGAAATAGTTAATAAAATAATAAGAATGCTTCCGAAATAATATCTTCTCGGTGATATCCATAAAATTCTTTTATAATTCGAGATTCGGTCAATTAGAATTTGAAGTATTTGACGGCGTGTATTTTCCGGACGAGGACTCGTTATTGCTTGCCGGAGTATTGGAAAAATTCCGCAAAATGTTCGCCGGCAAGAAGATTCTGGAGATGGGGTGCGGGTGCGGGTTTTTGTCCGTTCTGTTATCGAAATTGACTAAATGCGAGATAGTTGCGGTTGACATAAATAAAGAGGCGGTTGAAAACACGGACCTCAACGCAAGAAAAAACCGCGCAAACGTCTTGGCAAGGCAATCGGACTTGTTCTGCAATATAGAAGAGAAATTTGATTTTATAATCTTTAACCCTCCTTATCTGCCCGTGAGCGATGAAATAGAGGGACGGGAGTGGTGGTCAATGCTCTGCAAAAACGGCAATATTATAGAACGATTTGCAAAAGAATCGAAAATTCATTTAAACAAAAACGGAAACGCGATTCTGCTGTACTCCTCGCTGAGCGGGGACGTTCCGAGCATTTTGAAAAAGAGCGGATTTGCATCAAAAATCGTCGGCAAGAAAAAACTTGATTGGGAAGAGTTGCGCGTGGTGATATATCACCAATAAATTTCAATGCCTTCGATTGCCGCGTTTCCCTCCGTTAAAGAGTAAAAACCGTCGCCGCTTATCTCCGATTCCAGCGCTTCGAGATTTTCTTTCCATCTCAGAAGCTCGGAATATCCGTATTTTCCGCCCCCCTCATTATACTCATCCACCGCATTATTATACGAATCGATGCATTCTTCATAAAATTCCACGCATTTTTTTCTATCCAAAAAATAATTATAATCAAAAAGATTAGAATAATTGACATAAGTTAACTCTTTTGCAAATTCGTCGCAACTCACGTCGCATGCTATATGCCTTTCTTTTATCTTACTCAATTCTATTGTTCCATACGGATTCCCTATTTTTATATAAGCTATTTTATCTTTTCCACCGCCTTTCTCGTTCCCAGTTTCATCAACAAATACCAACCCTTTATCGACCGTCTGAAAAGCGTTCAGCAGGTGGCCCGTTGTATTTTCCTCGGATTCGATTTCAACGATAGCGCATCTGAAGTTGCTATTTCTTGCCCTTTTAAACAGCTCTATCGCAAATCCGGAGCAGTCGAATGTTTCATTGTAAATAAGTTTATTTGTTTGGTCCATCTCAAGAAAATTTTTTAATTCGCTCCAGGTGGGGTTTCTCAGTTCTTTTC
Organism: Candidatus Aenigmatarchaeota archaeon; assembly: GCA_021158665.1. Taxonomy (GTDB): domain Archaea; phylum Aenigmatarchaeota; class Aenigmatarchaeia; order GW2011-AR5; family JAHLMP01; genus JAGGUE01. The sequence continues at coordinate 663 of JAGGUE010000021.1, read as the reverse complement.
CAGCTGAAATATTTTGGCAAAACGATTCGATCTCCAGAATTCTAGATTTAAGCGCAGTAATTTCACTTTGCAGTCCAGATTTTTCCAGTTCCAGATTTTGTATCGCACGGTCCTTTTCTTTCAGTTCATCGCCAAGTTTTATACTATAATCGTAAAAATAGAGAACCGAGAGGGATAAAACCGAAATAATAAGAAAAACGAATATCAAAAAAATTGCGTTCCGAATCACCATGAACTTATTTTAACTTCATTTAATATAAACGTTTTAAAGCGCTGGGGGTGGGACTTTCGTTACACCTTTCTCTTTTTAAGAGAGAAAGACTATCGGAAAGGGAGAAACTCGGGCTCCCTCCGCTCGCATATATTATTAAATTTTATTATAACATCATCATAACAAGATATTTTTTCCCGATTCGAATCTTTGATTTTTCGCCCGATTTTTTCTCTCTCTTCGTTCTCGTCGGTTTTCGCTTTTATATTATTTGTAATTGGCGAAAACCTCCTGCGATTTTCCGATGGTCTTTTTCTTTTCTTAAAAGAAAAAGCCATTTCGAACCCACGCATCCTTTCGGAAACAGACTTAGCAGGCCTGCGCCATGGTCCCGCCTCGCAAGACGGTGTAACCAGACTTGGCTACCCCAGCACTATGAATACTTTCTCGCG
>JAGGUE010000016.1 GCA_021158665.1 Candidatus Aenigmatarchaeota archaeon | reverse complement strand
ATGCCCGTTAAAAGGCCAAGCAACAGAGTTGTTCTCAGGACAGGCATAATATTTTTTCGCTTTGAAAATATTTAAAAGATTTGAAACAAGAAGCCAAATCCCCGTCGGTTGACCGGCGGCGGGGCGGTGATCGGTTGTTGGCAGAAATTCGGACCCCGCTCGCCTTTGCTTCGCTCATGTCTGCCGACGGCCGTTAAGCGCTAACGCTCACCCAAACCCGCTCCGCGGGCTTCGCTTAACGGCACGCGGTTTATGGCATTTTTCACATAATTTTACTTGCCTGAGTGCTGAGTATAAACCATTATTAATTTTTTCAATTAAATCTTACTTATGCTCTGCTCGATCTGTAAAGGAAAGGGTCTGTGCGGAAAGCCCTGCCCAATACTCGCGAGATTCAATGCGTTGAAATCGGTGAAGGAAGATTTTTTCGGTTCAACGCCGCCGGCGATATTTGTTGGCAGATTTGGTTATCCGAATGTTTTTGCTGGTATTCTCGCCCCAAACTACGTTGACGATAACGTCATCATGCTTGATTCGCCGGAACAGTGGTATCAGAAACGCGCGGACATTGAAACTATTTTAAGTTACAGGAGCCGGATGATTTACTCGAGAAGCAAGACGAACATCAAACCGAATAATAAGTTCATTGAAATTCAGCAAGAGATAGTCCAGTCAAAAAAGCCGTGCGACGTTGAGATCAAATTGAAGAAGAAGCCGAAATTACAGCTGAGGTTTGACCGGATGGCCGGGGCGATACCAAACGCCGCTCAACTTGAAAAAATCAGATTAACCGAAAATCCGGCGGTCCCGAGAATTGTTGACAAAATAGTTTCCGATTACGACTTAAATTCTTCGGAAGCCGTCGATCTGCTTTACAAACGCAAAATACCCGTCTCGACAATTCAAAAGATTTTCAGTTGCGGGTTGCTCGGAGTTAAAACCCAGAGAAAACTCGTTCCAACGAGATGGTCTGTCACGGCAATAGACGACATCATCTCTCTTAAACTTCTTGAAAGAATAAAGACGTATCCTGAAATCGATGAGTATCTGTTATTCTCAAACACGTACCTCGGAAATCATTATGAAATACTGCTGATGCCTAGACACTGGAGCTATGAATTGATAGAAGCTAAATTTCCAAAATCCGTGTGGAATTTTTTTGGAAGGGAAATCGTTCTGTATAATGACTGCGAGGGTTTCGAAAGAAGAAAAAGATACGCGCAAAATACGGTAGGGGGTTATTATTCTGTCAGATTACCGATAACAGAATACCTGAGCAAGATTAAAAGACAGGCAACCGCTTTGGTTGTCAGGGAATGCCTTCCCGAATATTTTGCACCGCTGGGCGTTGGCGTTTTAAGAGAATGCTGCAGGCACGCGTTTGACAAAAAACCGTTGAAATTTTCAAGTTTCGGCTCCGCTTTAAAGGCCATGAAGCAAAGATTAAAAATCCCGTGGCATATGATAACTGAAAAATCAAAATTATTGAAAGAATTAAAGGAACAAAAAACGTTGATCGATTTTTCATAATTTATATAAATCTTTTCAGCCATTTCCTCAAAACATATTTGAAGTCCTGCGCATAACTTTTTAAGTTTCTCTTTCTTCTGCGCGTCATGTACAAAAAGTTTTTCACCCCCTCGGCAACCGTAACGCCCTTCACGTAAACGGGCGACGAGACCTTGACATTTGCGTATTTGATATTATAGTGCCCGACTGCAAAAATAATCTCCGATGCGATTTCATACCCGTCCGCTCTTAAATACGGATATATTTTCTTCAACGCCTCTCTGTCAAATGCCCTGAAACCAGATTCGGTGTCTCGTATTACGGTCCCGGAAATAATATTCGTGACTATGTTAAGAAAAAAATTGCCGATCTTTTTGGTGATAGGATATTTTTTTAAATCTCTCTCGCCAATTACAACTCCGTATCCCTTTCTAATTGCGTTTAAAAATTTCGGTATTTCTTCCGGGTTGTGCTGCCCGTCGGCATCCAGGGTTAATATTATGTCGGCATTTATTTTTAACGCATAATCAAAGCCGTCTCTTAAAGATTTTCCCAACCCCATGTTTTTTTTATGATTGATAACCGTTGCTCCCGCTTTTTTTGCTATGTCATATGTAGAATCAGTTGATGCATCGTTAACGACGATGACTTTATTCACATATTTCTCGGTTTTCCTAATAATATTGTTAATTGTTTTTTCTTCATTAAATGCTGGGATTACGGCGACGATCATCATTTTATTAATATTAAATTATTAATATTAAAAGAATTATAGAGAGGTAAGTGAACCGCTCCCGGCTTTCGCAAGGAGTTTCCTTGAGGTGTTTAAGATGAATAACCGAACCGCAATCGCCCTCGCTAACGCAAGTAGGCTTCCGCGGTGGGGTTAAAAAACATTGTTGAATTTTTGATAGCAAATTTCAACGAATAGATATTAGATTGAAAGAACTTTAAATATGCATGCATCTAAGAATAATATTGCAACAAGATACGTGTTCCGCTTGCAGTTTATAAAATGGGTGATACATTTGGCACTCACGAGATTTGAACGCGCGAGAATTATTTCGGCAAGGGCATTAGAAATAGCGGCGGGCGCGCCCGTGCTTATCAAGACCGATGCCACCGACCCAAAAAAAATAGCGATGCTCGAATTTGAGAAAGGTCTTTTACCCATAGAAGCTGAAAGAAAAATGCCGAAGAAACTGAAGAGCAAATAGATTCGTAAAGTTCTTTTTATATTTTAAATACGGTAAATAATTTTATGCAAGAGGTTAAAGACATAAAATTGCGGGTGTTGTTCAATTCTTTTGGCGGAAAGACGATAGAGGCCGTCATTAATAAGAGGTTTGCTGCGAGCTGCCCCGGAGGTATAAGCAAAAGCGGCTATGAAACGGCGGACATGGGAGCAGAGAAGGCGATAAAAAATTTTTATAGAATCAAAAGCAGGTTTCTCGGCAACTTTACGCAAAAAGAGTTCGACCTGTTACTGAAAAAAAATATGAACAAACTCGGCTCAACATTGACGACCGCATTGTCTCTCGCGTTTTTTTCCATGGATTTCGATATAAGCGATGCCAAACTCTTCCCAAATATTCTCGGAAATGTTTTGGGCGGCGGGTCTCACTCTCCTCTGAAAAAACCTGAAATTCAGGAATTTCTGGTTATGCCAAATGAAAAAACGATTTTCAGGGCGATCGAAACCAACTTTAACATATGGAGCGAAGTTTACAATATTCTTAAAAAACAAAACAAGCTATTCGGCTTGGATCCGGAATCCGCCTGCGCCGTGAACATGACGAACGAAGATGCGTTGGATTTAGTTACAGAAATAGCAAATGAATTTGGAGCAAAAGTGGGGATCGACTTTGCGGCCTCATCTATTTTTCAAAAAGGAAAATATTTTTATCACGACAAAATATTATCAAGAAGCGAGCAGATGGATTATATAATAGAGTTGGTGAAAACGTATGATCTTGTTTTTATCGAAGACCCTTTGGAAGAGAATGATTATTCCGGTTTCAGAGAATTGAAAAATAGATTGAAAAAAACCTTGATATGCGGAGACGATCTCATAGCGTCTCACTTGGAAAGATTAAAAAAATATAAAAATTCCGTCAACTCTGTTATCGTCAAACCGAATCAGGTTGGAACGGTTACGGAGTGCCTCGATGTGATAAAATTTGCGAACAAAAATAAGATTATGCCTGTGGTGTCGCACAGGTCAAAAGAAACGTGCTGCTCCGTGCTTTCCAGGCTTTCGCTGCATGCGCCGCTCGCTAAGCTCGGCATAGCTGGAATCAGAACAGCGAAGCTGAATGAATTGATAAGGTTGTGGAACGATGCGAAAAAGCCCGTAATTAAACATTTAAATATTTAGCAGATAATGGAAGATACGAACAAAAAACTATTTAATCGATGAAAAACATCCGGTGCCTTATTCATGGGAGATAATTTTTTGATACCGAAAGAAAAATATTTAGAGCATGGCGTTCACATAGGCACGAGTTCGAATACGAAGGATATGAAAAGATTTACGTACAAAACCCTGGCAAATGGTTTAACGGTCCTGAATCTTGGAATTTTGGATGAAAGAATAAGAATTGTGGCAAATTTTCTTTCAAGATATAAAAATATATTGGTTGTCGGGAGAAAAATAAAAAAGCCGATAGAAACGTTTGCAAACGCCATAGGTGCAAATGTTGTATCCGGGAGATTTATGCCGGGCTCTTTGACAAACCCGTCTTTTAAAAACTTTTTTGAACCGGATGTAATTTTTCTTTCCGACCCGTTTATTGATAGACAGGCATTAAAAGAGGCGAAAAAAACAAGAATACCGATAATAGCACTCTGCAATACATTCAACAGCACATCGTTCATTGATTTTGTCATCCCATGCAACAATAAAGGCAAAAAATCATTGGGATTGATTTTCTATTTACTTGCGAGAGAAGTCTTAAAGGCGAGGGGAAGCATAAAAAAAGACGAGGACTTTAAACTGACAATAGAAGATTTTATAGAATCAAAGTAGCGAAATTAACAACATCGAGAAGAACCGAAAATGTCTTTAAATGCAAAAGCGGGTTTGAGCCAAGTAATTGGTTGGCTATTTAAGTTTGATTATTAAACAATTATTTGCTCGGTGAGCGATCATGGAAAAATTTTTATATCGCGGCAAAAATCTGGAAGAACTGAGGTCCATGGACATGAAAGACTTCATGAAACTGTTGCCGGCAAGAGAGAGAAGGTCCCTGAAGCGCGGCCTGACAGACAACGAGAAGAAGCTGTTGAAAAAGATAAAGAAATCGAAAACGAAGTTCGTGAAAACCCATATAAGAGATATGATAGTTCTTCCCGAGATGGTTGGCACTAAAATCGGAATTTACAACGGCCATGAATATGTCAATGTTGAGATCAAACCGGAGATGATTGGTCACCGTCTGGGAGAGTTCTCACCTACGAGAAAAAAGACGAAGCACTCTTCTCCCGGACTCGGCGCGACGAGGTCATCGAAGTTTACGGCCGTGAAATAAATACAGCAAAAAAAAACAAATATCTCCGGGTTGCTCGTTCCCGAGTCGGTAACTAAAACGGGTAGAACGCATGTTCTACCGAAGTTTTCAAAGCGCCGCACCAAAACATAATTTACAGATATTGACTATATTCAAATGGTTGTAACAATGAAAAGCGCAACCTATTGGGGAATTGGATTTATAGTTGCCGGGATCATCTTGGGTGCAATTTTCAGACTCTCGTGGGTTTGGGTTTTTTACATCATTCCCATGATTGCAATAGGCATCGCGCTAATGGCATTCGGTGGAAGAGAGAAAAAAATTGAAAAGATTAGAAAAAAGAAATAATAGGTATTGCCGCGTGCGGAGCGCGCATATATAAAATCAAAATTAAATGCCAATTAGATTGCGGCATTGGGAAAGTTTGAACATTATTTTATTTTTTCAAGAAATGTGACTATCAAAAATCACCGACGGTCGGCGGAGCATGTATTTTATTCCAATGTCCGCCGATTTCAAACAAGCAATAAAGGTTCTTTGTTAATTATTTAAACATTATGAATAAAGATTTTGTTATTGATTAATATGGAAGAGATTATCGCAACAACAACGGATTTCGTGCCGGGTTATAAAGTAAAACGGGTGCTTGGAGTTGTCAAGGGAAACACAGTGAGAGCCAAGCACATCGGCAAGGACATCGTGGCTGGCCTGAAGAACATCGTGGGCGGCGAGATTCAGGAGTACACAAACATGCTCGCGGACGCGCGACAGGAGTCATACAACAGGATGGTAAACGAGGCAATCAAACTCGGGGCAGACGCGGTTATAAATATCAGGTTCATGACCTCGCAGACAATGGCGGGCGCCGCAGAGCTTCTCGCCTATGGCACCGCCGTCAAGCTAAGCAAAGGGGAATGAGTATGCCGTACACATTCGAGCCGTCGGGAAAGCACGCGAAGGCTTATTCAACGCTTTCGATATCAACAAAGGACGCGGTTCTGATTTGCAGGGTCATTAGAAAAAAGAAGCTGAGCACCGTAAAGCGGTTATTGGATGACCTTATTAACAAAAGAAGAACCGTTAATAAAAGATATTATCCAAAAGTCGTGTCCGAGATTAAAAAGCTTCTGAACTCATGCGAAAAGAATGCCGAATTTCAGGGAATGGACAAGGAAAAATTATTTGTTTACGCCTCCGCTCATAAGGGCGTTAATATGAAGAGGCCGCGAAGGAGAGGCGATTTCGGTTCCGGGATGAAATCAACGCACGTCGAGATCATTCTGTCCGAAAAACCCAAGAGTTGATTGTCATGCCAACAAAATTGAGAAAAACGAGGAAGATGCGCGGACACACAACGCATGGCTACGGCTCCAAGAAAAAGCACAGGGGAAGGGGAAGCAAGGGCGGAAGCCATTATGCCGGCAGTCATAAGCACCACTACGTAAAAATCATGAAGTTCGAGCCAGAGCATTTCGGAAAGCACGGATTCTCTTCGTTGAAGAAAAAAGGGAAAGCCGTTAATGTCGGCGAGCTTGAAAAACTGACGAGCGAGAGTGAAATAGACCTTGCGAAGCTTGGCTATGCCAAACTGCTTGGAAAGGGAAGAGTTGGAAAACCCCTGACCGTAAAGGTCGCGAGCTTTTCAAGGCACGCAAAGGAGAAGATTGAAAAGGCCGGGGGAAAAATTGTCAGCCCGTAAATCGATTCTTCGGTCAACTGCCAACCGATATGCACCCCTCAATTACGAAACTTTTTGCCGACCGGCTTTGACCCAAATTCGATGCCCCGAACCTAAAACGCGATGATACCGAGCGTATTTTCAAAAACGATGTTTTTATTATTTACCGCCAAAAATACTTCATGGTAAAGCTCCCGGATGCCTTGATGAAGCCGGACGCCTACGACGAGAGGGTTGAAAAGATAAAGCTTGTGCAGACTCACATCTCATGGGTTTTTCTAACGGGAAAATATGCATACAAAATAAAAAAGCCGGTAAACTTCGGTTTTCTGGATTTCTCAACGCTCGAAAAGAGAAAATTCTACTGCCAAAAAGAGCTGGAGCTAAACAGAAGGCTATGCCCGGACATTTACCTCGGCGTTTTGCCGGTCACCGATGACGGCAAAATAAACGGCTCTGGCAAGGCGGTGGAGTATGCGCTCAAGATGAAACAAATGCCCCAGGACGCGTTAATGAGCAAGCTATTGGATGAAAATAAAATAAACAAAGGAATAATTGACAGAATAGCAAAAATCGTCGCAGACTTTCATCGCAAGGCAGAAACGAATAAAGAGATAAGCAAATACGGTTCAACGGAGACCATAGAATTTACATGGAATGAAAATTTTGAGCAGACCAAAAAATTCATTGGAAGCACGATAACATGCCGCGTTTTCAATGAAGTTAGAAATCGCGTTAAAAAATTCATTAGCAATAATAAAAATCTTTTTGAAAAGCGCGTAAGAGAAAACAAAATCAGGCGGTGTCACGGCGACCTGCACTCTGGAAACATTTTCATTGCCGGCAACAGGATTTGCATATTTGACTGCATAGAGTTCAATCCAAGACTCTCATGCATAGATACGTGTTCGGACGCGGCTTTTTTCTCAATGGACTTGGACTTTCACAATAAGCATGACCTGTCAGAACATTTTGTCGGGCAGTATGTCAAATACGGAGGGGATAAAGAATTGGCAAAACTCCTGAACTTCTACAAGTGCTACAGGGCGTATGTGAGAGGCAAGGTCACGTCGCTTAAGTTGAATGACAAAACCATAGACGAAGAAGAAAAGCTGGAAGCGATGAAAACGGCAAAGAAATATTTTGAACTATCTCATGGATATTCCAACTCATTAATGTCAACCGACGACCGCCAAAACGTATAACAAACGGTCGCAGGGAATGCAAACAAAGCACGAGAAATAGATGCCCGCCAATTTCACTACGCCAAAACCTCGCTTTTTCTTATCTCGGTCTTGGAAATGGGGTAGAGCTTCTTGCACCGCTCCTTTATTTCTTTGCAGAGGTCCCCGAACAGCATCGCCTTGATGAAGTCGTAGAACCCCTTTTTTGATGCAACGTCTTTTATCACTTTGTCCATTGTCAGGATTGCCTTATTTTTTACTGAGCGGTTAACCCTTTTCGAGAAAAGCAAAAGCCCCTTTACCCTTATTTTATGACCGTCTTTTGTATTCACAACGACATTGTTGTCAACTCTCGTAACTCCGGGCCTTACTATGTGCGACAGATATTCGCGAAGGCACTCGTGACCCACGAATTTTGATATCGCGTTGTCGTTTTCCATCTTTTCAACTTTGAATGACACTTTAATATAAAACTTCGAAAAATCTTTTGTCAGCTCGCTGAGATTTATTTTGACGACTTTGTTGATCATCCGCTTATTATCGGATACCAATGCCTTCCCAAGAACAACACTGCCAAATGCTTTTGGCGAAATTATCTGGCACCAATGTTTTTTTATCATAAAACACCTTAACTTTTGTATTTTTATCTTTTAAAATTTTAACTCTCGCCAAAAATCCGGGCTCATCCGTGGCCTTAAAGGCGGTTAATTATTATTATATAGAAATCTTTATAAGGTGAATCGGCGTGGCATTCCGATGAAGAGAACGGTCAAAGCGCGTGGCCAGCGGTTTTCAATATCGTAATTTATTGTAGTTCTGAAGACGGGTGCCGCTTAACTCATTGGGCGATAGTTGGCCGGAACTCTTGCCACGCGGCATCCCGCGGGTGCCGTTTTTGAAATTTACCGAATTGCGAAATATTTAAAAAAGTTTCTATCGTTATAACTTTATAGTGAGTATATGAATTCGTATGAAAAAACGGCGTTTGCGCTGAACATTATTTTGTTGGTGATAATTATAGCCAAACTGATGGCATTTTGGGCGGTTTCGTCGGTCATGCTAATTATCGTATTGATTATACTTTTGCATAAAATGAACTTCGACAACGCCGTTGAAGATGTGAAAGAAGATTTGAAAAAAAGAAACTCCGCGATCGACAACACCATAAATCAGGTCGATTCCGTATCAAAAAGCATTTTAAGGATTCGAAACGATCTTAGGAAAATAGTGTTTTCTCTCGAGCAGCGGTTAGAGGCGCAAAGAATTAATAATGAAATTGAAATGAAAAGAAATTACAGAGAGCTTGCTGGAAAAATCATCGACATCGAGAATAGAATGAACTCCGAAAAAAAGATGCTGACAAACTACATTTCGCATATCGAAGAAAACATGAGAGAGAAAAGTGAACTATGATATAAAAAATTTTTATCAAGAACGTTTTTAACTTTGTCGGCTGGAAGTTTCCACGCGAGAGCGCGAAGATGAGAGCCGATAGCTATTTATAGTTTTTTCGCTTATAATTATGATGAACCTTCGGGACGAGGGTATAGCCTTCTGGAGTGACGAAAGGCGACGATGAATCGGAAGCTCCGCGCGAAAGCGGGAGCAGTTTACTGCCCGTTCGCACTGTTTTTAAATTTGAACAGGAGGGTTTTTATGAAAATTGAGGAAGCAATAGAAAAATTGAAAGAAAGTAAAAGGGGATTTAACCAGACTTATGACCTGATTCTAAATTTAAGAAACATCGACCTTAAAAAACCCGAAAACAGAATATCAAAAGAGATAGCCCTGCCCCATGGGAGGGGAAAACCAGTTTCTGTGTGCATATTTTCGGACAAGTTCGGCATTGGAAAGAGCAAGATAGAGGAAATGGCTGAAAACAAAAAAAATGCGAAAAAACTCGCAAAGCGATACGACTTCTTTCTTGCCAGCGCAGACCTCATGCCGACGATAGGCAGGACTCTCGGCAGGTATCTGGCGCCCGCGGGAAAGATGCCGCAGCCGTTTCCGCCAAATCTTGCAAAAGAGCAGATAGAGGCATTGTCAAAGAGAAAAGAAATGTCGATAAGAATAAACCTGAAAACTTCTCCGCACATTCAGGTTCCGGTCGGAACAGAAGGCATGAAGACCGAGCAAATAAAAGAGAATGTTGACGCAGTTTTAAAAGAGGTTATCGATGCGTTGCCAAAGGGCAGGTCCCAGATAAAAAATATCCTGCTCAAAAAAACCATGAGCAAGCCGATTAAAATAGAGGTTGATTAAAAATGAAAATTGCCGTTGGTTCAAAAAATCCCGTAAAGCTGAATGCGGCAGAGAACGTGATGAAAAAAATCTTTGGAAATTTTGAACTGATGCCAGTTGATGTTGACTCTGGCGTAGGTGACATGCCCATGAGCGAAGAAGAAACGATACGCGGCGCCACGAACAGAGCGGTAGAATCCGTTAAAAAAACCGGTTCGGATTTGGGCATAGGCATGGAGGGCGGAATCGCGGAAAAGCTTGGAAAATATTTTTTGATTAATTGGTGCGCCGTGGCAGACAAAAATGAAGACGTTGCGATTGGATGCGGCACGCAATTAGAACTTCCCGACAATATCGTTAATAAAGTTCGCGAAGGCAAAGAGCTGGGCATCGTAATGGACGAGATTACTGGAATAAATGACACGAAACAAAAAATGGGTTGCATAGGCATACTTACCGGCGGTTTGACGGACAGGCAAACGGCATGGGAAATCGCGCTCATATACGCGATGGCAAAAAGACTGGCACCAAAATTTTACAAGTGATTGTCATGTTAAAAAAAGATAAACCAAAGGAGGTTGAAAAATTGTCAAAACTTATAGACGAATATCCGGTGATAGGGATAGTTGACATACATAAACTCCCGTCCAGACAGATGCAAAGCATAAAACAAAAGTTAAGGGACAGGGTAAAAGTAATTGTAAGCAGAAAAAACATAATTATCAGGGCATTGGACAACAGCAAGAAAAAGGAATTGAAAAGGCTCAAAGACAAAATTACAAGAGAACCGGCGCTAATATTAACCGATATCAATCCGTTTAGGTTGTATAAGGTTCTTAATGAAAACAAATCGCCGGCTCCGGCAAGGGAAGGCGACACGGCACCAAAAGACATCGTTGCAAAGGCCGGCCCGACTGAGCTAATGCCGGGTCCAGCCATAACGGCGCTGCAAAAGCTCAAAATAAAGACGAAGGTCGAGGCCGGAAAAATCTCAATTCTTTCGGATTCACTCATATGCAAAAAGGGGCAGAAAATCACAAAAGAGATCGTGGATGTTCTTGGCATGCTGAAAATAGAGCCGATGGAAATCGGGCTTAATTTGTCCGGCGCATGGGAAAACGGAATAATCTACGACAAAGACACTTTGGCGATAGACGAAGAAGAATACAAAAATAAGATTTGCTCATCGGTAAAAGAGATGATTAACCTTTCCGTCTGCATCGGGTATCCGACGAAAGAGACGATAGAAATCATGATCCAGAAGGCGTACAATGAAATGAAAAATCTCGGGATAGAAGCGAACGTAATCGAAAAGGACATCATTGAAGATTTGTTGGCAAAGGCGGAATGCAATGCGGTCGGCTTGGAAAGCATTGCCAAGATTTCTTAGATGTATGGTTTTTAATAATTCTAATTGAACGTTTTGCGGATGAACGAAGTT
>JAGGUE010000023.1 GCA_021158665.1 Candidatus Aenigmatarchaeota archaeon | reverse complement strand
TCATAAATCTTTTCAACCAACTTTTTATCTGAGAGGATAATCCCATATTCAAAGTTTTTAGTCAATCCATTATATGTTAGATTGGATGATGTAATAACTGCGTTAGTCTTATCAAAAATATATACCTTTGAATGAAGATTACCTACATTTCTTACATTACCAATTTTCACTAGTTCGTCTATTGCCTCCAAGTCAGAAACATTTCTTCGGAAGTACGTAAGTTTAAAAGAAGTCAATACTCTAATTTTTGGATTATGAGATAAACGCTTTACAAAAGTATTGATAGGTTGCATTTTTATGAAAGGTGAAGATATGAGTATCTCCCTTTTTGAACTTTCCACTAAATCAAAAAATTGTTTGTCCCATGGATTTTTTAATATTCCAATCATTTTAATCAAATCCTAACTTCTTCTACATCATGAGAACCGCATTTCTTACATCTTATATTTTCACTCTGCACCAAGTTTATTTCTTGACTTTTATCATTCAAATCTTGCATAATCTCAATAGCCCAATCTTCTTTAAACTCTTCCATATTTCCACAATTTTTACATCTCCACATTTGCTTTAAATTTTTCCTAAATAAAATTGTTGGATTTCCCATTTTATCCACCTATTAAGCACAACTCATTATTAATATCTTCATTCAAATCAACATATTCGCCTTGATTTATACCTATCTTTGTTCCAGCAGTAGAATAAAAATTAGTTTCAATTAAGATTTTTGGCTTTAAATCATAAATCAAAATAAAGTCAAACAACTTAGGCTTTCCATCTTTCCTTTTGTTTATGCCTTCAATATACCTTTCGGTTACAAAAACAAACTCCCCTTTCAATTCTTTTAACTCTAGTACGCTATTTAAGTCATGTGGTAAGGTTTTGATATTATTTTCATCCAGTAATTTATTTCCATTAACAAATCCATTCTTCTCTAAGATTGATGATATTTTTATTTTTCCAAAGTTTCCATGTATTGATTTTGTATCTATTGGTATTCTCTTAGTCTTCAAAAATTCTTTTAATTTTATCCCTTTGAGTATATCATTTAAGTTCAGGTTATCAATAAGATAATCGGCCATTCTTTCAGAAACATCAACAAAATTTTCATTCACTAACCTCTTATGAATGACCATGACTTTATTAACAGCAAGCCCAACATATTTAATTACACTTGCCTTAAATAACATAATCAAAATGTTCTTAATATCTTCATCTTTATTAGATTCAATGAAACCAACTAGGTCAGCCTTCTCATTAAATTCTGTTTTGAACTCCAGCTGTTCAAACTTATTCTTCTTGAACAAGCCTGTAAAAACTGTAAAGAAAAGTTGGTCATAAATCAAGTTATCTTTAAGATAATTAATCAACTTATTTTTATCTGTACTGTTTAATATTTTTGTATCAAATAGAAAATGAATTAATTGTGCATTTGTAAATCTCGCTAACTGAAAAATCTCCTCAAAAATCTCATAGGATTTTGGGTGTTTTCTCAAAAAGTCGGCCAACTCTTTAACTGTCCATGAATCCTTTGATGACAGTTCCTTTATCTCTTTCAAGTATTTCTCAATCTTAAAATGGGGTTCCTTAAACTCCTTTTGTATAAACTCGAAAAAGTGTATATTTGATGCAAATTCCAAATATAACTTATCATAATCCTGTGTCATTTTCTCACCAATAATATATGAACTCAAAATACTTTATAAATGTTTATTTTTGTGCCACGAAAAACCCTTATTTTTACAATTACAAAATCGCTCGCCCCCGAAAACTCTTCGCAAAAATTCGTTTTGCTCGTCTCATGCTTTCAGCCTTCGAGAATATAATAGTGGTTATGAGGCAAAACTTCGCTCCGCTCGTTTTGGCCCAAATTTGTCCTTTCGGACAAACTTCTTATAACCGCAATATGTTTACAGAACCTCGTCTTTGACTACATATTTAGTTTGTACCTCATTGTTGCGTCTTTTGAAAGATTTAACAAATTGTCGCCGTCAAATTCAACCGGTTTTCCGGTTTCTTTCGAATAATCTCCGACCCCGCTCAGTTCTTGGTCGATTATTGTTCCACGATTCTTTTGCAGTATCATGCCGCCGGTATTTTCATCATAACCCAATACCGGTAAAATTCCTTTGAAATTGTCTGAAATTACGATGTAGCAACCAACCGGATTATTTGAAATCTCATAAAGAAGAACAGAATTTGGATTAAACGCGAGCGCATTATAGCCAACTTTTTCTGAATCAAGAAACCAATCAACGCCGGTTGTCCCGTCATCGATACATAAAATCTGCTCCGGTTTCAAATCCAACTCTTTCATTCTCTTCTTCGTTACTTTCACCTTTTCAGGACCCCCGACCATCCTTCCCTTTAACGGGCCAACATACCCATTCTCGATATTTAAATCTCTTGCAAATATTTTAATCGAATTTATGCATGGCCTTATAAACTCGGAAAAGGTTGCTGAAACAATTGAAATATATTTTCCATTTTCTTTAAGTGTTCTAACGGTTTCATTCACGCCTTTCCCTATTCTCAATTCTTTCCCGACCTCTTCCATTTCTTTTAAAACTTTTTCAGCCTCTCTTCCTTCGAGGAACTCTTCGTGGAATTTTTCTAGTTCAATTCCCCTATACGGATACCTCGTTGATTTTCCGTTTCTTATTCTTTCAATGTAAAACGGCTTTAGAATGCTCCAAAAATAAGTTGACGCCGATTCTTGGTCCGGGAAATCAAATTCTCTATAAAATTTTTTAAGAAAATTCTCAGCCGCATCGTCCGGTGAAAGACAGCCGTCAAAATCTATCTCCACTTCTCGTATGTCCGGCACCGGCTCAAAATTTAATTCGTCAATTCTGTATATCGTCTCCATTTCTCATCAATTCAAATATTTCATCATTAGTTGGCGCGCATGCGCCGATTTTTGTTGTCGTCAATGCACCGACGGCATTTGCGAATTTTGCCGTTTTCTCCAAATCCCATTTCCTCAAAAGACCAAAAACGAAACCCGCGTCAAACATATCGCCGGCTCCCGTGCCGTCGATGCTCTCGACCCTGAAGCCGGGCTGCAAAAAATCCTTTTCCGAACGTATGAAACATCCTCGCTCCCCCAGTTTTATAACGATTATTCCGGGGCATATCTTTGATAAAACCTTTGCAATCGATTTTAAATCCTTTTTTCCAGCAATTTTTTCGGCCTCTTTTTTATTAACAAACAAAACCGAGGTATGTTTCAAAATATCATTTATGTCTTTTAACCACAGATTGGCGTGGTCCCAGCCCGGGTCAAATAAAGTCATCGATCCGTTTTTTTGGGCGACGTTGAAAATGTTGGCAAGATTTTGAGTTCTTAATTTTTTCAAATGAAAAAAACCGCCGCAATACAAACATCTGTGGGAAAAAAGATAATCAATATTTATGTCTTCCGCACCCAACTCATTATTAGAGCCGGAATCAAAAATAAAACTTCTTTTACCTTTGGAAAACATTAAAGAAATTGTGAAACCCGTTGATTTTCCATAATTAATTTTGTAATCGATATTGTTTTTTCTTAAAAACTCGATTAAATATTTGCCAAAAACATCGTTCCCGACCTTTCCAACGAAGCTTGCGCTTAAACCGAGTTTGGAGCAACCGACTATAAAATTGGCCGTGTTTCCGCCCGGATGCACTTGAAAATTTGATTCGATGTCCCCCTCCGGTTCCGGCAATTCATTTAATCTGACCAATAAATCTATGCAGATGTCACCGACACCGATAACGTCTTTTTTCTTCGGATTAAAATTCATACTACATCACCGAAAGGAAACCGCCGGATTTATTGAGTGCGGCGCGTGGTTCCCGATACCGCATGGGAGCCGCTCAATTGATCGGGTGGCGGTTGACGCAACCAACCGACTAAAATTTCTCTTTCACCCATTGCACGGCGTTCCTGAAAACAGCCAATCCGTCGCCTTCTCCTTCCAATTTTTCCCGCGTCCATCTTGGGTGGTTCGTAAGGTGACAAAAAGCTTCCGGGTGAGGCATCATTCCAAATATTCTGCCGGTTTCGTCGCAAATCCCGGCGATATTATTCTCTGACCCGTTGGGATTCCACGGATAACCGGCAAATTTTCCATCCTCATCAACATATTGAACGACTACATGGTTTTGTTGAATTAATCTATTCCTTATTTCCCTGTCTTTTGAGACAAATTTACCTTCCCCGTGCCTTACCGGCAGGTACAGTTTTTCGATCCCCCTCGTGAAAATGCATTTGGACTCCGGGTTAACTTTGAGATGCACCCACCTGTCTTCAAATCTTCCGGAGTCGTTGAACGTCAGTGTAACCTGTTGCTCTCTGTAATTTTTGTCAAATCCCGGCAATATGCCGAGCTTCGCCATGACCTGAAAGCCGTTGCAAATTCCAAGGATCAATTTTTCCTCATCGATAAAACTTTGCACGGACTCGCGCAGGTTGTATTTGAATTTGTTTGCAAGCACCCTGCCGCTTGCTATGTCGTCGCCAAAGGAAAACCCGCCGGGAATGGCTAAGATGTGAAAATCGTCAAGGCTCTCTTTCCCGTGTATGATGTCATTCAGGTGAACTCTTTTCGCGTCACCGCCGGCCAGATTGAATGCAAACTGCGTTTCTATGTCGCAGTTTATTCCGTAACCGGTCAAGACCAAAACCTTTGGATTCATCCGCATATCACCATCTCAAAGTCTTTTGCCACGCCTCTTTCAATTCATCTATGCTCGCTTTGACAACGACGTTATCTTTCAGGCCCTTCACCACGAACTCTTTATCGTTTCTCACCTTTCCTATTCGGGCGTAAACATTTCCATTCATAATGCTTTCAAACTCATCTTTGTTTTCTGGCGAGACCGTTGCGACGAACCTTGACTGCGACTCTGAAAATAAAACCGCATCGTCGCGCTCAACGCTTTCAACCGGGACTTTTTTCAATTCTATGTCCATTCCAAAACCTCCGGCAAACGCCGACTCGGCGAGAGCAACGCCCAGCCCGCCGTCGGAGCAATCGTGGCAGGATTTCACGAGCCCCTTTTTCATCGCCTCGCTCAGAGCATTGTACATCTTGACCGCGCCCCTTGCGTCAACGGCTGGCGCGGTGTTCCCGACGAAACCGCGCATGGCGTAGTACTCGGAACCTCCGAGTTCGTTCTTTGTCATCCCAAGAACATACACCAAATCCCCGGGATTTTTGACATCCATGGTCACGGCTTTTTCCACATTTTCGATCTTGCCAATAACAGAAAATAAAAGCGTGGGCGGGATTGAAATCTTCGTATCGCCTATCTGATAATCGTTTTTCATCGAATCCTTTCCCGAAATGCACGGGACGCCAAAAGCGGTGGTGCAATCGTAAAGAGCCTTGTTCGCCCTCACCAGCTGGGCGAGTTTATATTCTCCGTCCGGCGTCTTTTCGGATTTTACCGGGTCGCACCAGCAGAAATTGTCAAGGCCGGCCATGCGTTCCAGCGAGCCGCCGACCGCTACGGCATTTCTCACGGCCTCGTCTATCGCGCACGCGGCCATGTTATAGGTGTCGATGTCGCCGTACTTTGGGCAAATTCCGTGAGCGACCACAACGCCTTCATTCGAGTCCAGCAGCGGCCTTATGACCGCGGCGTCGCTCGGCCCGTCGTTTTGAGCCCCGACCAACGGCTTTATGACAGAGCCTCCCTGAACCTCGTGGTCATATTGCCTGACGACATGCTCCTTTGAGCAGACGTTCAATCTCGAAAGTATCTTTTTCAAATCTTCTGTCAAATTTTCGGGGCACTCGAACGCGGGCTCTTCGCGTTTTGGGGCATTCCACACCGCCCTCAATCTCATTTGACTCATGCCGCCGTGCAGAAAATTCATGTCAAGATAAGCAACCGTTTTATTTTTGTAAAGCACGTGAAACTTTTTTCTGTCGGTAAACTTGCCCACTACGGTTGACTCCACGCCCCTCGCCTTTGCCAATTCCAGAAATTCTTTCAACTTTTCCGGGCTCACCACAACGGTCATTCTTTCCTGTGCCTCGGACAACAAAATTTCCCACGGGTCAAGGCCGGCGTATTTTAACGGGCATTTGTCCAAATAGATTTCGCATCCTCCGCTGATTTGCGCCAGCTCGCCTATGGAAGACGAGAGTCCGCCAGCTCCGTTGTCCGTCAGCGTTTTATACAATCCCAAATCCCTCGCTTCCAATAAAAAGTCGAACATCTTCTTTTGCGTTATGGGGTCGCCTATCTGAACCGCTGTCGCCGGAGAGTTTTCATTGAGCTCCTCTGACGAGAACGTGGCGCCGTGTATGCCGTCTTTGCCTATCCTGCCTCCGCACATCACTGCCAGGTCACCGTTCGCGATTTCTTTTATATGGGACATCTTTCCGTTAATCTCTGACGGCATGATTCCACCGGTGCCGCAGTAAACCAACGGCTTCCCTAAATAGCGGTCGTCAAACACGATGCTGCCGTTTATCGTCGGTATTCCAGACTTGTTGCCTCCGTGCTCGACTCCCTTTCTCACGCCCTCAAAAATCCTTTTAGGATGCATCAACCTCGGAGGCAACTCCTTTTTGTAAAACGGCGAAGCGAAGCAAAACACGTCCGTGTTGAAAATCAACCTCGCTCCCATGCCAGTCCCGAACGGGTCCCTGTTAACGCCTACTATGCCTGTGAGCGCGCCCCCATAGGGGTCGAGAGCCGAGGGGGAGTTGTGCGTCTCGACCTTCATTACCAGATTCCATTTGTCATTGAATTTTATAACGCCCGCGTTGTCATTGAAAACCGAAACGAGCCAGTCAACGCGTTTCCCTATTTCATCCGTGGATTTTTTTATATATGTTTTAAAAAGCGAATCTATGATCTCTTTTTTCCCGCCCTCTTCGTACTCTATCAACGCGTTGAAAATTTTGTGTTTGCAATGCTCGCTCCACGTCTGCGCCAATGATTCGAGCTCAACGTCTGTCGGATTGCCGCCGAGCCCGAATTTTTTTCGCTCTTCAATCACCTTAGGGTCCTTGAAATAGTTTCTTATCGTTTTCATCTCTTCCAAGCTTAATGCGAGAACGCGGTCTCTGCTTATCTTCATAAGCCCTTCGTCATCGACATCGAGGTCTATTTCCCTAACCTCTGCCTCATGTCCCGATTTTACTTCGGGTATCGCGATTTCGATTTCTTTGTCTCCGACGCTTTTAATCTTCCACGTTTCGATCAGCGGATTTGCGAGCAATTTCGATGCGATGTCTTCAACCAACTCCCTCTTCAAATTCCCCTTAATCAGATATTGCCTTGAGCAGTAAACATTCGCCTTGATATTCAGTATATCCTCTATCGCCTCCTTTGAGGTTTTTCCGACATTGTCGGTGACGCCGGGCCTGAAACCAACCTCTATCAGCCAGTCGAAATCCTTTGCCAGCGGATTGTCAAAATCAAAAACTTGCGTCACCGGGTCGGCAAACAGGTTTTCTCCGAGAATTTTCAACTGCTCTTCGGACAGGTTCGCATCGATGGTATAGACGTCGATCGTTTTCACGTCGTCAACTGGAATATTCAGGTCTTCGATTATCCTTTTCTTGACGCTTTCGCCCAACGAATCTTTTATCCCGAGTTTAAATCCGACTTCAATTCTATGCGGCATTTCTGCACCACGCTAAATCTTTCCTCTTTCAATCATTCTGTTTTTTATATGCTTCTTGGACGTCGTACATCTCTTTTGCCACTTGTTTTAATGGGCGAATCTTAACGCCCAGCCTCTCGCCGATTTTTTCTCCTGTTCTTGCCTCGGCGTCGGTCAGATACATTTCGCTCACTAATTTACTTATTTTTTCCGGCAACTTCGGCGGCTCTGAACAGAATCTTTTCCAGTCCTTAACTCCTCTTTCTTCCGCCCTCTCCTTTGCTTCGTTGACGATTGCTTTCCAACCGTTGGCAATATACCAGTTTCTCAAAAACTGCTTACTAAAGTCAACGTACTTATCCTTTCCTATTTTTACCATGAACCGGTCCTCGTCTAAAGTGCCGACCACGTCTACTATCATGAATTCGCCTTCAACATCTTTTGCAACCTCTATTTTTCCGTCATAATGTATTAATCCCGCTTTCTCGCAATGATTTGTGATTATTTTGTTAACTTTTAATGCCAATTCCTCCAACTCGTCCATCTCAGCTGAGGTCAAGCCCGACAGCGCCCTCGCCTCTTCTTTCGTTATTACCCTGTCCCTCGCTTCCAGTTTGGTCGAGTAACTGATTTTTACCGAAGGCAGTTTTTTGTTCGGTTCCGGCATCGTTTCGTAACCCAATTCACGATAAGTTTTTTCCCCTCGCTTTATTTTTCTTAAATCAGAACTCTCCGGATGAGTGTAGATTCTGAAGATTATCTCTATAGGAAGAAGGTAATTTTTAGAATTTAAAGGAACGTTTTTATAAGCCTCGGGTATGTTGACCAGCGAAATGCTCATTTTGGTTGAATCTTTCATTCCAAGATAATGGGTTTTAATTCCGGATTTGTCCAACAACTCAAAATATTTTTTTGCCACGGCGGCCATTGCCACCCCCTTAAATTTGATCGGGCTGTTCAGAAATCTCCCCCAATCAAAGACCGAGAAATAATCCAAAAATTCGAACGCGCCCGTGCCAAGAGAATCTTCGGTCGCCTCTTTAAATATCAGAGTATTTTTCGCCGACCCCTCGTGAACCCTTATCGCCATCATAAATCATCTCCTTGAAATAAATAAAGCGCGCGTGGTTAAAAAGTTTCTTTGAACGAGAGATTTGAATAATTTGCGGCATTGAGTTTTCTTATTTGCGCATATTCTGCCACCTTAGCTTTCAACTTGTGTTTCGCAGCCGGTAACGGGCAACAAATATTCCACTATAGTTCCGCGTCTTTCCACTTCTGAATCATTCTTTCTGTTTTCTCAACAGACAACCCGATATAATTATTATAATTCATCGCATCTTCTATTTCGCTTTTATTCAGATATTTGGTAATTTCTTTGTTTTGCAGAAGAATTTCTTTAAGACCGGAGCCAGCGGAAAGCGCCTTCAAAGAGCTTTGTCTCAGTATTTCGTGCGCTTCCTGCCTCCCCATGCCCTTTTTTACAAGCTCTGTCATAACGGATTCCGCCATGATGGCGCCCTTTGTCAGTCCAAGGTTCTTTTTCATGCTTTCGGGAAAAACCATGATATTGCTCAAAATCTTGTTCATTCTCGTCAGGATTTCGTCCGTTAGAATAAAGACGGTTGGAAGGACCGACCTCTCGCACGCCGAGTTTGTCAGGTCTCTCTCATGCTCCAGAGCGATGTTTTCAAGCGCCGGATAAACGCACGACCTGATGACCCTGACATTGCTGCATATGTTTTCCGCGTTCACCGGGTTTCTTTTATGAGCCATTGCGGATGAGCCGACCTGTTTTTCTCCAAACGGTTCTGACAGTTCGAAAATTTCCGTTCTCTGGAGATTCCTCACCTCTTTTGCCATCTGCTCAACCGTGCACGCGAGTATTGTTATGTCGGAGATAATTCTCGCGAGATTTTCTCTCGGAACAACCTGCGTGCTTATGTCTGCCGGCCTTATTCCGAGATTTTCCATAATTTTTTTCTCCAGCTCGTCGCCCAATCCGTAAATTTTCTGCGCCGCATAATTTCCCACGGCGCCGGAAAATTTTCCGCAAATATATCTTTCATCCTCTTTCAGTCTTTTCAAATCTTCTCCGAGCTTGTCGGCGTAATTTGCAAACTTGAATCCTAAAGTAATTGGCGTGGCGTGCTGCCCGTGCGTTCTCCCAACCATAACCAAGTTCTCGTATTTTTCAGAAACGGTCAAGCATGTCCTCAGCAACTCGCTTCCCTTTGCCAAAAGAATTTTCATCGCTTCTCTTATCTGCAATGCCTGGGCGGTGTCCACGATATCATAGCTCGTTGCCGTCAGGTGAACATACTTTCCCGAACTGCCGCAAACCTCTGTCAATGCCATGACAAGAGCCATCACGTCATGCTTCGTCTCCTTTTCTATCTCCTTTACCCTCTCGAGTTTCACGAAGTCGGTGTTGGCTTTTTGCTTTATCTCAACCGCCGCCGATTTCGGTATTTTGTTCAAATCGGCGAGGGCGTCGGCCAACGCGGCCTCCACCCTTAGCTGGTATTCGAGCTTTTTTTCCTCGTCAAAAATATCCCGCATCTCCTTTGAGCCGTATCTGTAATCTATTGGATGAATCACGCTACCACTTTATTTTTAGGTTGTGCGCAATATTCCGATTTTTCCGGTCACTTCCATCGTTGCGCTTCGGTATCATCTTTCTCCGTTTTTTCTTTCATCTTTCGCCTGTAATTTTCTAATTTTGCTTTTAGTTCATCGTTGTTTATCGCAAGCACTTCTATCGCCAGCAATGCGGCATTCTCTCCCCGGTCCACTCCGACGCAACCCACCGGGATGCCCGGGGGCATTTGCACAACCGATAAAAGAGCATCCAGACCATCGAGCTTCGACTCCACCGGAACGCCTATGACCGGTTTCGTTGTCTTTGAGGCGACCACGCCGGGCAGCGCCGCGGACATGCCCGCGATCGCTATAAAAACGTCGGAATCGGACTCTTTTACGAACCGTTCCAGTTTTTC
>JAGGUE010000005.1 GCA_021158665.1 Candidatus Aenigmatarchaeota archaeon | reverse complement strand
TCGAACCATCTCTCGTAAATTATTTTGGGGTCGAGCGCGTCAACCTCGTTCATAACCTGGTCGCAAATCAAATGGAACTGCTCGTTTGACTTTAGCACAGACTCAGCTTCCAATATTTCCGGATTGTTTCCCGCGTGGTCAACTATCGCCTGCATGATTTTGGCTCTAAGATTTATATTTTCCCAGACCTTGTCCCAGCTTCCTTTCCATTCCCTTACCTTTGATGCGATATTGTTCAGCACGACTGACTCGCCGATCAAAAGTGTCTGCGTGGGCTTTATCGCGTCTTCCTTTGCCGAGTATTCCAATAAGTTGACAAAACCGCCCTCGTCCATCGGGTCGGTTTTCCAGTGCTTTCTGACTTCTGTCAATCCGATAAGCCTTCTGAAGGTGTGCAGGCCGTCTGGCGATTTCAGCCTGTTGGCAATGACTATTATATCGGTTGCCT
Source organism: Candidatus Aenigmatarchaeota archaeon (assembly GCA_021158665.1). GTDB lineage: Archaea > Aenigmatarchaeota > Aenigmatarchaeia > GW2011-AR5 > JAHLMP01 > JAGGUE01. The sequence continues at coordinate 15,590 of JAGGUE010000005.1, read as the reverse complement.
TGAAAGAGGTTGGGGGGATTCCCAAATCATTGACAACCCTGTCAAACACTCCGTAAGGCGAGTCGCCGTGAATTGTTCCAGCGACAACATTTGCCATTGCCCCGATTCGCATGGCTTCGTAGAGCGCTTTGGCTTCGACCGACCTAACCTCTCCCACTATCAGGCACGAGTCGCCCAACCGCAGGGCCGTTCTAAGCGCCTCGTCAGCGGCAAGCTCTGTTTCGATTCTCGTTATCACGGACCGCGACTTTAACTGCTCTATGTTGTAACCAAGTTCTCGGAACCTCGTTATCGGAAGCTCCAGGGTGTCCTCGAGTGATATTATCCTTGATTTCGGCATGATCTGGAGCATGGAGGCGGACAACAAACTCGTCTTTCCAGAGCTTCTGGTGCCAGCTATGAGCATGCTCGCCGCATTGTCGATCAAAAACCACAGCAAACCGCTCGTCAGCGAGTTCATGAACTTGTTTTTTATGAACAGCGGGTATGTCCACGGTCTCTCTCTGTGCCGTCTCAATGCAAATGCCAGGCCGGTCGGCGACAACGTTCTCGTTATCGCACAAACCCTTGCCCTGCCGCCGGGAACTTCCAATTCTGTATCCAAAACCGGGTTAGCCTCATCCAGCGGCCTGCCGCTTTGCAGTCTTAACCGCGTTGCCCATGTGTCGGCATCTTCCCTGCTCGGTATGAGATTCGTTTCACATTCCTCGAAATCGGCGTGAAAAATATAAACCGGGGTCGTGCCAACCGGGGAGTTGATTGATATGTCCTGTATTTTTTCGTCTTTCATCAATAGTTCAATAATGCCCATGCCAGCGGTGTATCGCGTCAAAATCTGGGCGAGAAGATTTAGTTTGTTCAAACTTAATGTCTTATTAAATCTCGTTGACAGGTCGGATATCATGTCCCTGCTGATGTTAAGAAACGTTTCCCTCAATCTTTTGGGATCTTCAAGTTCCGGCCTGCGCGGCCTGTGCGCGGCGAGATACCGCCTCGCCGCATCAAGTATCGTGTATTCGTCTTCTTCCAACCTGAATTCCGGTGGCACTATGTGGTAAACGAGCCTCGATTTCCCGGGAATTTTCAGTATTTCAATGTCGCTGTCTTCAATTTTGTATCTGTCGATGACCTCGGCGTTGGAAGGCGGCACCGCTATATATCTCGTGTACATGAAGTTGGGCCTTATTGAAGGGTGAAAGACCTCCCTGTAAAATGCCCTGCCCTTTAGGTTTAGATGTCTCTGCGCAAGACGTATCAGTTCGCAATTGTCGAGAATAGATTTCATAGGAATCAATGCACGTTTTAGATAGCGATTAAAAGACTCGATTTGCGACATCGACTCCGTTTTTTCTTTCTTCACCTTCGCGTGCCTTATTTCCCTGAGCAGTTGCTTGTATGCTTCGAGCGGGTCATACCGCAGTGTGTTGAGAATGTCCTGAAGAGCCGAGTATCTTTCCGCTACATACCTGTCGGAATCTTTTGTCGAGATGTTTTCAAGAGAAACGATTCTTTTTCTCGTTATATCCTGAATCGCATTTGCGATCTCTAAAAGCATTTTAACCTGATGAAAATCATATTCATACTCTCTCGTTTCGGCGAGAATTATTCTCGACACCTTTTTGACTTCAAGCAGTTTTTCTATTGTTCTTGACATGCACACCTCGCTGTCCTCTATGCTGCTTCCATAGATGCAGCCGAGGCAGTCCACGCGCATGGTTTGGGTTTTGTCATCGTACGTATATTCGCACACCATGACTATAAATATATTTTGAGAATTAAAAAAGATGAAATAATATTATAAATAGTTCTTTGGATAATAAATAATCAGGTGATAGAATGGAATTTAAACAAAAGATTGGATCTAAAGGTGAAATTATAATCCCGGAAGAACTTAGAAAGATGGCTGGACTTAAATATGATACCGTGATTCACCTTAGTTTAGAAAATCATAAAATTTACATAGAGCCAGAAAAAGAAAATCCAGTTATAGTATTTAAAAAAATTGCTGAAACAGAACCAATTACTAAAAAAATATCTCATGAAAAATCATATGAACAGGAGATAGAAGAAAGGTGGAATAAGGTGAAAAGATAATATGTTCTACATAGACTCGAATCTATTTATCTATGCTTCATTAGATAGAGGGATTTTGGGTGAGCAAAGCAGAAAGATTATTGATTTGTTAAATAGAGGGAAAATCAAAGGCATAACTTCCTCACTAACTCTGGATGAAGTTATTTGGATTGTCTGGAAAGAAAAAGATAGAGAACTTGGAATAAAAGCAGGTAAAGAAATTTTTGCTATAGCAAATTTAGATATTATTAATGTTTCAAAGAAAACAATTTCATCTGCAATAGAGTTAATGGGAAAATATAATTTGAAACCAAGAGATGCTATTCATTTATCCGCTGCTATTGAACATGGTGTGTTTACAATAATAAGCGAAGATGAAGATTTTGATAAAATAGAAGAAATTGAAAGATTGAATTTTGTAGATGCATTAAAAAAATTTAGATCATAGTTTTACTGCTCTTATCGACAAGAGCACCTCAAGACAACAGGAATTGAATCCCGATAAGATAGATGATTAATATGATTGAAAGCAAACGACTGGAATTGATTCTTCAGGAGCTGATAAGGCGCGCGAACAGAAGCGACAGAAGACTGAGAATAATTGAGCAGCGCACACAGGCGCTGGAATCCAGAACAGGCTCTATAGAGGATATAAATTTTAAGCAGAGCAAGGACATCAAGAAAAGAATAATAGACATGGAGTTCACAATAAAGTCTTTCTCCGACAGGATTATAAAAATAGAGAATGATATTAACAGAATTTCAGAGCAGTTAAAAGGATTTGCAAAGAAAAACGAGGTAAAGGAGATAGAGTCCATGTTTGATTTGCTAAACCCCATAAAGCAGGATTTTGTAACCAAAAAAGAGCTTGAAGAAATTTTGAAGAGAAGGTGAATGACTCCGCTTTTTGGAGGAGCACGTTTTTCAAAGCTTTCTAATTTTGAAAACAATCAAAGAACTGGTTGCGCAAATCTCGGCCCAATAAACCGGGATTTGGGAAAATGCAATCAAAGGAATGAATGACTCATTGATTGACCATGCGTTAAGGGCAAGCCGTTGCCAAAAAGTTTTATATATGACAAAACAATAATTAATCATTAACAACAACCAAAATATCATTTATGTGATATGTTATGTCGTTTTTCTCACGAAAAAAAGAAGAGGGAAAAGGATATATTCCCGTAAAAGAGATTATATCGATGAGAAAATCGGGCATTTCTGACAAAGATATAATAAAAAAATTAAAAAGTGAAAATTTTTCCTACCGGGAAATTGAAAAAGGAATGTTAGAGTCGCTTAAGCATAGCGTTGGCCAGGAGCCGCGCATGGAAGAGACGGTCGAAGAGCCCTCTGAAAACGAGGCTCCGACACTTGAAGATATATATGGCAGAGAAGAGGAGCCGGCCGGACCAAGCGTCGACGACCTAATAGCGCCTGGCGTGGAGGGCGAGGACATTTCTCCGGAGCTCGCAATGGAGGAACTCGTTGAGGGGGTCGTCAATGAGAAGTGGGAAAAATTTGAAAAAGAACTCGAATCGCTGAAAGAGGACCAGGAGACCATCATAAAAAAAATAAAGCAGATCGAATCCGTTGTATCAACGACTGGAAAAGAAACGAAGGCGATGGCTCTTGAAAAGGCCGTATCTGACATAGAAACGAGGCTCACCGGACTTGAGTCAAGAATCGGCGGATTAGAAAAGGCGTTCAGACAATTTTTACCCTCTCTGACGGACAATATCAAAAGCTTGTCAAACATGATCAAAGAGTTAAAAATGCAGAAGGGGATCGAAGAACAAAATGAAACAAAGTTCTGATTTTTGTAAAATCGCTACGAGAAAGATAATCGGAGATAAAAATATTTAAAGAGGCCGATGGAATATTATTTCTCAAGCGGTTTCTGAAACCGCGGTTTCAATGGATAGTAAGTTCGCGAAAGAAATGATATTTATGAAAACCATCGCGATATTGTCTGGCAAAGGCGGGGTTGGAAAAAGCAGTATTACGGCATCGTTGGCCGTATTGCTGTCTAAAAGACAAAAAATTGTTGCCGTCGATTGCGATGTAGATGCTCCGAACCTCGCATTGGTTTTAGGTCTCAAAAAGTTCGACAAACAGATAAAAATATATACAAACGAAAAAGCAGAGCTCATACCAAGCAAATGCGACGGCTGTAAAAAATGCCTGAATGCCTGCAATTTTTCTGCCATTGGGTGGGCGGGCAAAAGGCCGGTGTTTGATAAACTTCTGTGCGAGGGATGCGGCGCCTGCGAATTGGTTTGTCCGAAAAATGCAATAGTGCTGAAAAGAGTTCAAAACGCGAGCATTGGCATCGGAAAAACAAAGTACGGTTTTCCAATCGTTGCGGGTCAGCTCAAAATCGGGGAGTCCGGAAGCGGAAAGATCGTTGCCGAAGTAAAAAACGAGGCAAAAAAAATAGGGACCAAAGAAAAGGCTGACGCGATGCTCGTCGATTCTCCGCCCGGGATCAGTTGCCCAATGATCGCTTCTGTTCGTGGAAGCGACTACGTCATTGCCATTACAGAGCCAACGCCACCCGCATTCAATGACCTGAAAAGAGCGCTCGGGGTTGTCGAGCATTTTAGAGTACCTTACGGGTTGATTATAAACAGGTGCGACTTAAACAAAAGATTCGCTGAAAAAATCGAGGCATTTGCCAGCAAATATGCGATCGATATTCTTGGGAAAATACCTTATGACAGAAAGTTCGTTGACGCATTAGTTAATTTGAAGCCGATAGTAGTTTGGGACAAAAAAACTGAGCACATATTTTTAAATATTTTAAACAATATAAAAATCGCCAATCTCGTTTTTTGATAATATTCTTATATTTAAATTGAAAAAGAATCATCAAATCCAGCTCGGTTGTTTTAACCGGGCGAACGCCCGATCACGAAACGGCACCGCCAGGCACCGGCCGCATTCCCGATATCTGGCTTAATCTGAGCGCGACCGCGAGATGATAAACGGCGCATCTTATAATTCGGCACACTATTGAGCATTTAATTATAGCCGCGGGAGCCAATGTTCCAGAAGCGGAAAAATATTAATTTGTCGGTTTCAATAATAAAAATGAACCGATTGAAATAAATCCGAAATTATAAACGCGTTATTAATTTGGGAATGGGGTTGAGAAAATGAGAAGGTTAATACTCTTTATCGTGCTTGCATTATTGTTTGGGGGGTTTTTTCCAGCAGTATTGGCACAGGAACCAGAACGAGAAAAAACGTGTTTTGTTTATTTTACTGGAGTTGGATGCCCTCATTGTGCGAAAACGGACCCGGTCGTGCTTTTTGATTTGCCAAGAGAACATCCAAACATTGTCGTGATCGAATATGAGATTTATCAGCAGCAAGAAAATGCCCCATTGCTCTTGGAATATGGTAATCGATATGGTGTAAATCCGATGGAGTTGGGAGTGCCTTTAATAATTCTAAGCGAGGCAAAATATATTGTCGGTGACCGCCCAATTTTGAGCAACATAGATACCATAGTTGAATTGGAAAAAAATCCTTGCCCGCTGGTCGACGGCTCTTCCGTTGCTTTTAATGACCTCGACCTAACCGATTTGCCCGGCAAACCAAAAATATGGACAGATGAAAGAATTCTGATAAAAACGAGCGGCGGAAACGAAAACGAATTGTTGAGAAATTTATTAACGTCTTCCGATCTTTCTTCTGTTCTTAATGGAGCTAATTATAAGGTTATCGAGCCTGGGCCGGTGGCACTTTCTGGAAAAAATATTTACTTTGATAACGCCATCGAGTTAGACGGCTGGATATTTCAGTGGAACGGAGGGTGGACGGGAGAAACGATACACGCTTCTGCAGACAAAATAAACCAGAATTCAAATGAACCGGAGGAGATAAAAAAAGAACTCACTCTCATAAAACTTATCTCTTTAGCCGCGGTAGATGCAATAAATCCATGCGCTTTAGCTGTTTTAGCTTTAATGCTGATTGCTATCTTAACTTATAACCCAAAGAAGAAAAGAAATATTTTATTGGCTGGATCGGCATTCACCGCATCGGTTTTTATAATGTATCTATTCTATGGTTTAATCATCATAAAATTCTTTCAGGTTGTTCAAACTTTGACCGCCATGAGACTGTGGCTTTACAAGATTCTCGGCGTCTTTGCCATAATCTTGGGGGTTTTAAATGTGAAAGATTTTGTAAAATACAAACCCGGCGGACTCGCAACAGAAATGCCTCTAAGCCTAAGACCAAAGGTCCGAAAAATAATATCAAAAATAACATCTCCAAAAGGTGCTTTTGGCGTCGGAATCTTTGTCACGGTATTTTTATTGCCTTGCACTATCGGACCCTACGTTATAGCCGGGGGGATTTTATCTGCATTTGAAATTATTAAGACGATTCCACCCCTGCTTCTTTACAATATAATTTTTGTTATGCCGATGATTGCAATAACTTTAATAGTGTATGCGGGCTTTGCGAGAGTTGAAGATGTTTCTGGATGGAAAGAAAAAAATATTAGATACTTGCATTTAATCGCAGGAATCATTATGTTTGCTTTGGGTATGGCGATGGTTTTTGGGTTGGTATGATGACGGCACTCCAATTAATTAAGTTTGGTGAATGATGAATCGGCAAATACTCCCCGGGCGATTATTCTTTTCAATAAGAATTTCGAGAAGTAACGGCGGGCATAAATTTTTGGCAGTACGGCAATGCCGACGTTGTCATGAGCCGTTGAGCAACTGCTCATTAATTTGAAAGTTTTTATAAATAGCGAAATAATAAATAAGGTAAGTGAAAAACATGTCGGCACCATACAAAAGAATATATAAGCATACCGGACCGAGAGGCCATGAAAAATATGTAAATTGCGCATTTTGTGGAAGGCGGGTGCCAAGATACAAGGCGCTCACAACATTCAGGGGGTTTCGCATAACTGACCCGTTTCTGAAAAGGGAAATAAAAGCCATGTCATTCAAGCAAAAGATTTATGTGTGTCCGCAATGCGCCAGGCACAGAGGCATCATCCAGATAGGAAAAAGCAGAAAAGCCCGAGCAAAGATTTCAGAAACAAAATGATCGGCACCATTTCAATTCATGAACAAAAAACATTATAAAATCAATTCCATTACCGCGCAATCCTCCAAATAATCTACTTTTAAATTTTTATAATTAAAATAAAAACTTATGCCCGTCGAAATAAACTTGAGCTTTGTGAAAAAATACTGGGTTACGCTTACCGTAATCGGAATAATGCTATTCTCATTCTATATCAGAACATTTAATTTTCATTACCAGTATTTGCTGAACGTTGACTCCTATTGGCAATACAGATACATGAATTACATAGTTGAGCGCGGGTCTCTCCCGCCCGTTGATCCATTGATGACGGCGCCGGTCGGCAGTCCGATCAGCAAAATGGTTTTTTATCATTACCTCGGCGCATACTCTTACATGTTTTTCAGATTCTTTATTCCGGGCTTGGAGCTTTGGAAATTTCTGGTCTATTTTCCAGCATTGCTCATAAGTCTGGGGGCCATCCCCGCATATTATATTGGAAAGACAATCTATGACAAAAGGGCGGGCCTGTTTACATCATTTCTCGTTGTCTTTAGCCCGGCAATTATGTCGAGGACGATGGGGGGTGACCCGGATTCCGATGCCATTGTTTTATTGCTGCCGTTAATCATAATTGCTCTGTTCTTATTTGCCTACAAGCGTTCAGAAATCTGCAAAAAGATATTTGACAAAAAAGTTATTTTATATTCTGCTTTAACAGGCCTGTTTTTGGCGATACTTGCATACACGTGGGTTTCTTTTCACGTCGCCTATCTGATAACGGGGTTTGTTTTTCTCAAGATTTTAACGGATTTTTTAACATCATTTTTTGAAAAGGGTGATTTGAAAGAAACGATGAAAAAACAGATGCCTCTGTTACTGAGCTATCTTTTAATTACGGTAATATTCTTTTTATTGACCGTCCCGGCATTCGGAATTGATTTTATCGCAAGCACCATTAAAGGGCCGTTTTCATCGATGGAGATGAAAGCAGAAACAGGGAATTTCCCGAATGTGTACGTTTCGGTTGCGGAGATGATGACGGGCGGGACGATCAGGGATATTGCCCAAAGAGTCGGCGTCTTATTTTTCTTTCTGACGTTTGTTTGTTGTCTGCCCTATCTCGTCGGGACATATATGAAAACGCGAAAACATATTGACACCGCAATATTGATATTATTATGGGCTGGCGGAACCCTGTACGCAAGCCTGGTTGCCGTGAGATTCGGGATATTGTTGGCAACGCCGCTCTGTCTTGGCTCGGCAATTGTGTTGGCAAAGTTATGGAGATTGGTTTTAATGGAAGATAAAGAATTGTTTGAGTAAGAAAAATATTTTCGGGAGATATCGAAGAAAAGAAACTTTTTTGGAAGGTGTCTTGTCCATGGAAATAAAAATCACGAAGAAAAGGTTTGGCATCGCAATAATGCTCATAATAACATTTTATGTGTTGTATGTTCCATTCTCCACGAGTTATCGAATAGTGAAATATTCCGGTCCGGTGTTGAGCGACAACTGGTGGCAGGGTTTGAACTGGATAAAAAATAATACTGAAGAATGCTCAGTCATTGCCACTTACTGGGACCCCGGACACTTCATAACCGGTATTGCCGAGAGGCCGGTTGTGTTTGACGGCGCTTCGCAAAACTCATTGAGAACCATAACAGTTGAGGGAAATCTTACCGATGGCGAGATAATTGACTTGATAGGAATAGAAAAATTCCAATCCGAAAAATTTGAAATTAATGGGACAATTTACACAAACATAACAACGGCGAGGATTCAGGACATTGCCACCGTTTTGTTAACTGACAATGAAACCCGGGCCGTTAAGATTTTAAAGAGATACTTGATGCCGAACTGCGGCGAGATGTATTTCATAGCTTCCGCAGACCTGATAGGCAAGAGCCAGTGGTGGTCTTACTTCTCAACGTGGTCTCCGGAAACGCATAGCGGAACAAAATACATATATTATCCACTGAGCTTGTCGCAAACGAAACCGATAATATCGGAAAACGCGATCGCTTATATCTATCCAATGTCAAGAGACCACGCATTTGTAATATATGACAAGAACGACACGTTGATTCTGTATTTCCAGCAGGGAAACAATCTTGGCAAAGTAAGTAAGTTCTTCTATTTCAAAAACCATACCGGATATTTAGAGACTACGCCAGATGCCGAACTGGACGGCATGGTTTGGCTCGACCCTGGAAAGCAATGGCTGATATTCGTGCCAAAGGAACTGGAGAATTCATTGTTTACGAGAATGTTCCTGTTCAACGGGCAGGGGTTAGAACATTTTGAACTCGTCAAAAATTTTGGCGGGGAGGTTAAATTGTTTAAGGTGAAGTTTGAGTAAGAATATCTTTATACACATTTTCAATTTTCTTTACAATAATATTCCATTCAAATTTTTTTGCTGTTTTCAGACCATTTTTTATCAGCGTTTTTTCCATGTTCTTATTTTCCAATAATTTTATAATAGTGTCTGATAAATTCTCATGTTCTATTAGCAAAGAATTATCCCGCGTGCAAAATTCTTTATAACACTCGAGTTTTCTTGCAATGACCGGCGTGCCACATGCCATCGCCTCTAACGGTGAAATGCCAAAACCCTCTATTGTTGACATATTAACAAAAATTCTCGCAGATTTTAGTTCTTCGATTTTTTTTCTTTCATTAACGTAACCAAAGAATTTTACCTTGACTTTAAGGTCTTTCGCAAGTTTTTCCAAGTGATTTTTTTGCTCACCGTAACCGATTATATGAAGGTTTATATCGGGAAAGCGTTTTTGAACTTTTTTCATAGCCTTTATCAGCAAGTCAACGTGTTTATAGTTTACAAGCCTTCCTATATAGACAATATGATTTTTCTTCTTTGTTTTAACATTATTTATGAATCTTAAGTCAATACCATTTGGTATTATTGCTATAGGCGTATCTAAGCCAAATTTTTGTATTTTACTTTTTGAGTTATTAGAAACTGTTATTATTCTTTCATATTTTCCTTTTAACATGAGCAACTCAAGTAACTCACCCAAATAATAAAAAGGGAAATTATAATATTTTTTCCAATCTTCTAAATACAAGTCATGTATTGTTATAACAAATGGCTTTCTTATTAAGAACGAAAATATGCCAGCATTTTGGTTTGCGTGAACTATATCAAACTTTTTAAACTCCTTATTCAAGAATGGAAACAATAAAAAATATGTTAATAACGAAAGTAATGACCTTCTGTTCAGCGGGTGTTTTATACCGATTCTGTGAACGTGAATATTTTTAATTACTTCTTCCTTCGGCTGACCATCTAAATTCATAGTGAAAACATGGACATCGTGTTTTTTTGCCAACCTGACAGCTATTTCAAAGAACTGTCGCTCTGCCCCACCCAACTGGTATGGGTAAAACAGATCTGATAATAATGCTATTCGCATAAATCTTATTCAATATCGAATATTATTAAAATTTGGCCAAGTTATATATTTTCCAATAATTTAAGAAACGCTCTCTTAAATCTTTTAACACTTTTTTCTCTCGTATAGTCTATGGATAATTTTTTACATTCCCTTATTAGTTTTAATTTTTCTTGATTATGTAAGTCATTTATCTCATTAATTTTTTTAGCAATTGTTATTGGTTTATTATCTTCTAAAATTAATTTCTTGAGTCCTTTATTAAAAATTTCGCTTTGTCCAGTATCTTTTGATATTACTGGGATCAAGCCGGCATGCATTGCTTCGAAAACGCTGACCGGGCAAGGATCGAAATCGGCTGGATGAACGTAATATGTGCATTTATCAAAGTATCTTTTAAGACTCGTGACCCTGCCCTCAATGTGAATGCTGTTATCTCTGATATCATTAATAGCTTTATAACAATCCCCGACTAAGAATAATTCAAAATCTGATAATAATTCCATTGCTTTAATTAACTTAAGAAATCCTTTCTCTTTTACCTCATTTCCTATAAATAAAATTTTCTTTTCAAAACTTAGCTTTTCTTTTTTGAACTTGCTAACAAAAAACGGTCTCACGACTTCAACTGGTTTATCAATATAATCTAATATATCTTTTTTTATCCTTTCAGAAACTGCGATAAGACCATCGACACAATCTATATATAATCTATAATATATCTTTCTAAAAATACTCAATTTCTCCTCCCAAAAGCTCGTATCGGCGATAATAGAAATTATTTTACATTGCGGGTTTATTTTTTGTTTATATCTCTTTGCAAACGGTAAACAATAAAGAGACTCTAACAATAAAACATCACTTTTTGGTATTTTTCTTATATCAAAAAAACCACATATAGGAGTTTGAATAAAGTTATTACAAACGGATTTAGCCCAATACAAATGCACAGGATGCGGTGACTTTGAGGACAATGAGTAAAGAAAGGTTGTAGATGTCTTTTGCTTCATAAACATTAGTATAAAAAATTAATATTTATGTTTATTTTCCAAAACTTCACTTATCACTTCTTCTATTCTTTTAATAAAATTCTCTTCTGAAAAAAACTTCACTCTTTTTCTACATTCCTTAGGATCAAATTTATACTTATCAAAATTTCTTATCAGCTTAACAAAGTTTTCAATATAAGGTTTATTTATTAACAATCCCGTTTTCCCGTGAATTATACTCTCTCTAAATCCACCTTCATTCGCAGCTAAACACGGTTTTCCAGATGCCATTGTTTCTATCGGTATTAATCCAAAATCTTCGTCTATATTTGTTTGTATTACGGCTTTACATCTTGCATATAATTCTATTAATTTTTTATCGGAAACTGAACCGAGAAATTTCACGTTTTTCGGAGCAATTTTTTTCATTTTTTCAAAATAGGGTATAGCATTTTTACTTGATGCACCCACTATTAATAAATTTTCATAGGGTAATCTTCTAAATATTTCAATTTGAATTTCTATCCTTTTTTCAGGTTCTATCCTCTGAACAGAAAGAAAATAATCTTCAGATTTTTTATATTTAAATTTCTTTATATCTACAGGAGGGTAAATTATTTCCGCATCACGACCATAAAATTTTTTAATTCGTTTTCTTGTATTTTGAGAATTTGTAACTATTTTATCTATTCTTTTTGTAGCTTCTAAATCAAGTTTTTTTGTATACCAGACCCATAACTTGAAAATTTGTCTTGGTATAAATGATAGACAATTTTTCATATTTCCGCACAAATCGTAAAAAACTCTAACAGGAGTGTGTTCATAATGGATTTGCGGGTGGTTTGTTTCTTTAATACCAACATGCTTTGCCCAGTTACCGGAGGAGATTATAATATCATATTGAGATAAATTCATACTTCTAAATTTAAATAATGCATTTGTCTGAAGTAATGGCGATTTCAGAAGTTTAGTAGGATATGAAAAAACCTTTAATTTTCTAAATCCAGGATACGTTCTTTCTGGAATGTAAACCGTTGTATATATAGGCGCTTTAAAATTTTTTGCAAGTGATAAAACTACTCTTTCGCTACCACCTTTAGTGAAAAGAAAATCATGAGCGATGGCGAGGTTCATTTTTGGTCACATCTTTCAAGTAAAAATTCTATAGCACCTAAACTGCCACGTACGGCTTCAGAATTTCTTAAGAAATCGTTAATTGAACAATTTTTTGCTATTATATGTTTGTTTTTCGAAGTAAAGAAGGCGTATAAATCATAAAATAAACTCCATATTATTCCATTGTTCTTTAGATAATAAAAGTCTTTATATTCTATTGTTGTAATTCTTATTTTATATTTCATTCTGGCCAAAGCCCTGAAGAATTTTTTATTTTGTATGTAATTGTTTTTATTTACATGAACTTCCATAAAAATATATTTTGGTATATGTCTGGAATTCTTGAGATCTTCGATTAGCTCAAATTCGTATCCTTCTATATCCATTTTTATAAAATCGGGTTTATATTTCGTTAATATTTCGGAGAAATTTACCTTTTTAACTTTAGTTTTTCCGTGTGATGTAATAGAAGATATATTTAAACATTTTTCTTCTGAGATGTATATATCTTTATTGTAATCCTTTTTTGAAACTATAGCAAGATTTAATAATTCTACCTTTTTATCGAGTTTGTTGATTGTTACATTCTTCTTAAGTAATGAAAATGCTTTTGGTGAAGGCTCAATACTTATTATTCTTTTAAAGAATGGAGACAAAATAATGGTATAATATCCGATGTTAGCACCAATGTCAACAAAGGTTTTTAAGGTATTTTTTTTCAAAAAGGAGAGGAGATAATCTGTTATGATTATTTCCCTTTTTCTAGCTATAAAAAGGTCGAAGGAAAGTCCAAGGTCATCTAGAAATATAAAGAATGGAGAATTGTTGAAAAGTTTTATTTTCAAAGTTTTGGTTCCGGTTTCCTTCATTTTCTTCAGCAAATAAAAGTTTTTATATCGCCATAAAATTATAGTGAAAACAAAAATACCTACAGCTCTAAAAATTCCAACTTTTTTCATTTCTTTTAATAAATTAGTAATTACATCTCTTAAAGAGACCATTAGTACCACTTAAAGATTACTCCTAAAGCCTCCCCATGATCAACTGTCACTACTATTTTCTTTTGAGTCTTAATAAATTTTAACAAATTTCTAACTGCTTCTGGTCTTATGGTTCCAACTTTTTCATCCCATCCCGCGTCCCATGCATTGTATACCTCCAAAATTATTGCAACGTCCCATTCTTCTTCCATTAGGCCGAGGTACATGAAAATTCACTAATTTTTATATATTATTATTCGTTATATAATTCTAATATTATGTTAATAAATGTTATTAAAAAATGGTCAGATAAAAAAATAAATGGTAGATATTTTAATGATGAATTTGAAATAGATGGAATACCAATTTGGTGGTTTTTGGAACCCTTTCTAAGACAACCATACATTCCAAAACCATTTAAGAGCTTAGATGAGATTAAAGATAATGATATAGGAAATGATAAAATTTTATCATATAAAAATAATTTTCAGTTTTACATATTAAGAAAGGGTTTAATAATAAATGAAAAAATCAAATTTTTAATCTCTAAATTTAGAAAAAAAGAGATTGATAAAAGAGACGTTCTGTTTTTGGTTTATACTAATCATATTGTAATAGATAATGGAATAAAGTTTATACACTACAATGAGATATTAAAAAATCTAGAAAAGAAAAAAATAAAACCATTAGTTTTGATTCTAGACCCATTATCTAAAAACTCGTTATTTAATTTATTACAATACGAAAATTTACTGTACGATCATATAACTTATGAAATTCTTAAGGAAAGTAAAAAAAAGGCAAAAGAGTTGAATCAAAAATGGAGGAGGCTTGATGAAAAAATAAAAGAAAAATTATTTACATTTCAAGGAAAAAAATATTGGAAACTCCTTAAAAATGAAATAAATTTCTTATTTTCAGAAGAAATATTATTCATATTAATAAAGTATTATCTAACTTTCAAAAACATTATTGAGAAATATAAGATATCAGTAATATACATAAATAGTCTTATAGGATTTTATGAAATACCACTTCTATTATCAACTTACAAATTAAATAAAAAAGTTATATATTCTCCTCATGGGTATGGTGATAGATACTTTATAATAAGAAAAGAAGTTCTCAAGAATGTACTTTTTGCGGCAATAAGTAATGAGCATAAAAAAAGATTATTAAAACTAGGAATAAAAAGTAAAAATATTGTTATTGTTGGTTCACCATTATTTGATAAAATTATTAATTACAAAAAAAGAAAAATTAAAAAGAAGGGAGTTATAACATTATTAACACAACCATTAATTGAAGATAAATATATAGAAAAGGGAGAATATTTTAACTATGTTAAAAAACTCTTAAATCAAATTAGCAGAATTAATAACATAAAAAAAATATTACTTAAGTTACATCCAAGAGAAAAATTTAGATCTAAACTACCCAAGGTTAAAACCTTGGGGGTTTAAAGATAGATGGCTCGCAAAGTTCTTTAACGTTTTCTGCTCTCCAAATTCGAAATACTCGCGATCAACCGTTTCCCAGTGTTTTCTTTGGCTGTGTTCTATGTAAAACTTTATCGTCTCTGATGTCACAGAACCAACGCTTCTGTAAAAGTAACCGGATGTCTAACCTGAATTGCATTTTCATTCACCTCATGTTTTTTAAAGAATCAGACCTAACTATTACTAATGAGATTGGTCTGTGTGGGGCAAGTTCGCTCCCCCACGAACGGCTACCTACGGTAGCCGTTAATGATTATTTATTGAGATTAAAGAAATAGTTTGTCGCAATTCATCCTTGATTTAAAAATCAAGGGGTTCTTGCGACTGGAGACCTAAAAGAAGGAAAGATTATTGGAGGGGGGATAATTTGATTGTTATCTTAGGTTTAGATGGTTTAGAATATGAATATGTTAAGGAATTTAATTGTAAACATCTCATGCAAGCTTCGTTTGGAAAAAC
>JAGGUE010000009.1 GCA_021158665.1 Candidatus Aenigmatarchaeota archaeon | reverse complement strand
GTTTTTTTTCAGATAAAATTTTTTCTATACTCATAAAATCACGTTTCTATTAATTCTTCGCCTTTCTTTGGCGATCGCTCAAAAACCGCCACCAAATATTTTATGGGTTCGATGATAATAAATAATGGACATGAATATTTTAAATTTGGGGAAATAAAATTTATATGACTTATCGGTCAATTGTATAGGGGCGAGTTGCAGAATCACCGCGATTTTAAAACCTCCCAATAACCGCCATTGGCAGGGCCGGCTCTTTTAAGCAGGCGTTTTCTTTGAGTTTTCTGATGTTCTCTTTGATTTTTCTCTCTGAGATCACTATTGCGCTTGACATGTATTTTGCATCAGCATACTTGTTTTTCCATATTTTCTCCGAAATTCTAAGACGGTTTTCGGTGGCATTTCTGGAAGCTAATTTTAGGTACTCTTTGTTTTGTCTAAAAAATCGGCGGAGTAAGATTAAAAACTTTTAGCGGTTATCGTTAATAAGGTGAAAAGGATGGAGATACGCAGCAGAAGATTTAAAATGTCTGACGCATCTGAGATGTCGGCTCTTGAAGAGACGGAAAGGAATGTAGAAAAATATCTTATCTCGAACGGCAAGCATTTAAGAACAGTTTTTGATCACCTTTCTCGGGCAGGTTTTGCAACGGGCCTGAAAATTTATCAATTGGGGAACGACGAAAAACCGGTCTACGTTGGAGTAACTAAAGCGGTCGGCATTGACTGGGACGGAAAACCATCGATGGCTCTGATATTGACGATCCCGGAGCATCATTCTAATCACGGGGAAGATTTAAAAAATGTCGTCGGCGATGGGGCGGAATTGCGTTCTGGTGAAGAAATGATAGACTATGAGCAGTTAAAATATCTTGCCGATGGCGGGAAACCGAGTGTTTACAGATTTGCCTGAAGTGTTTTCATCTCATCGTGCTATACAAAACGCGAGCCCGTTTAAAAACAAAAATTTAAAAAGATTTTAATTTTAGTAAATCATATGGAAATCAAAGAAATAACACTAAAAGAATTAAATCCCGAAAAGTTTATTGAAGAAAAGGTCCGGTATATTTCTTCGGTCGTTGGAGATGACTTAGCTGTTAATGCCTTATCGGGAGGTGTTGATTCTTCGACCGTTACAATGCTGGGGCACAGGGCTTTGGGCGACAAGCTTGAAACATTTTTTATCGACAACGGGTTAATGAGAGAAAACGAACCAGAACACATCGCTTCATTGTTTGAGGATTTGGGAGTGAATATTGAGCTCATAGATGCAAAGAAGGTATTCTTTGAAAGGCTAAAAGGCATCGAAGATCCGGAAGAGAAAAGAGAGGCGATTACCCGGGCATTTTACAAAGATGTTTTTGGCCCGCTTGTAAGAAAAAGCGGTGCAAAATATTTGCTCCAAGGCACGAATTATACGGATGTGGAAGAAACGGTTGCGGGAATTAAAAGGCAGCATAATATACTTGAACAGGTCGGAATTAATACAGAAGAAACTTACGGCTACGGAATTATAGAGCCTTTGATTCAACTGAGAAAGCCGGCAATAAGAAAAGTTGCGAAGGCTCTTGGCTTACCCGAAGAAATATACAACAGACCTCCTTTTCCGGGTCCCGCATTGGCAACGAGAGTAATAGGAGAGGTTACGCAGGAGAGGGTAGAAATTGTGAGAAAAGCGACAAAAATTGTCGAAGACGAATTATCTGATACCGGTGCATTTCAATATCTGGCTATTTTGCATGAAGACGGGGTTACCGGAATAAAGGAAGGGAAAAGGGATTACGGATTGCAAATAGAAGTAAGATGCTGGGACAGCAAAGATGCAACAACGGCGTCTCCAACAAGACTTCCTTACGAAACTTTGGACAGATTAGCAGAAAGGTTGGCAAAGGAAGTGCCGAACGTCGTAAGCGTTACCTATAACATAACCAAAAAACCGCCCTCAACAATAGAAGCCATATAGAAAATTTGCTGGCGCGGAAACTTAAAATTTCAAACGATAGCCCCATCATCCGATAAACGGTTACACACCCGGCTCGCCAAACGGCTAACGCCAGCTTCGCTCATCCGCAAAACATTGCACCAACAATGAGTTATATTCAATTTTCGGGGCTCGCTTATAAAAATTCTAAACCTAATTTTGTGGATTTTTCGTGGCTTTAATTAACTTATATAATTTTTTTAATTCAGGATAAATTTTTGGATTACTAATATCTTTGTTGTGGTATTTCATAAAGATGCGTTCGTACCAATCAATTATTGCATCATTAAAAAATTTACTCAATTTCTTATTTAGATGGTTTTCATTTACTAAAAAAGCAAAGAATTCTAATGTATTGAAAAATAGGCTATCCCACTCTTTCTTAGCATCTGGATCTAATTTTTTGTATTTGTCATATAACAATCTTTCTGTTTCCTTTATATTGTTAAAAGTATTTTCAAACAATTGAAGCTGTCTTGTTTTATTATTTTCTCTAACAGCCCACCGGTTTAACAATAAACCAACACATGCAAAAAATGAAGAAACTGAAGCTATAATCAAGGAAAAATCCATATTACTCATCCTTCTCTTCTTTTTTGGAAGATGTTTGTTGTATTGGTTCTGTCTGCCTATTACTTTGATTTTCTCTTGTTTCAGCATTTATTTTTGGACTATCTTCTTTTCTAGCATCTGCACTCTGAGATGCATTATAACCAAAGTCTTGTATTACTTTACGAGGTCCATTAGTTCTAGCTTCTGTACTTGTTTGGCTATTATATCCTTTTCTAATTTCAACACTATTCTCTGTATTATATCCTTTTTGCTCCATTGGAATTTTCTTGTCTTTTGCATTTGCATTATCAGACATTTTCACCACCACTTCATACTTTCCTTAAACTTATCCATTTTTTCATCTTCTTCAGGTTTCCTGAAAACAAATAAATGTTCATGCATAATTAATAAAAAATTATTTTCCTTAGATTTATTTGTCCAAAAACCCGTGGTTTTGCATTGCCATTGTTTCTTTATTATGTCTTCTTTTAGAATGAAACCAACATCTAAAAATGCTTGTAGTACTCTTGGAGTTATTGGAACATAATGTTTATTTCGTCTTGTATCTCCTATTAGAATTGCACAATATTTTCCCGGTTTTAGAACTCTAAATGACTCTTTAGCTACTTTTTTCATTTCTTCTGCAAATTCATCTATATTCTGAACATAAGATAAATCACCTTCTACATGCTTTTTTGAGTTTTTGGAATAAGTTATTATACTTGCGTACGGCGGATGGGTAGCAATTAAATCAACTGAGTTGTCTTTTATTAAATTTAGATTTCTTGCATCTCCGATAAATGTTCTCTGGTTTGTTGTTTTGTTAGTTAGAGTGCTATAATCAAAGTTCAATCTATCCCTTGTAAGCATTATTGCATCTTTATTTATATCAACACCAATACCATTCCTCCCTGTTAATTTGCATTCTATCAGTGTTGTTCCTCCACCAACCATTTGGTCAAGAACCAAATCACCTTCTTTAGAGTACCTTAAAATAATGTTTCTTGGGATTTCTGGTGCCCAGTTTCCGCGATAATCCCCTTTATGAGTTGCCCAGTTCCCTCTTTTTGGGAATGACCATACGCTTGTGGTTTGAAGTTCAAACTTTTCTGGTTGTAATTTTTTGATTTTCTTTTTTTCACCAATAGTAATTTTTGTATCTTCAATTACAATCTCTTTATGTTTTTTGATAAATTTCTCATAATCCTTTTGTGTTATTTCCTTCATTACTATGTGTTTCTCTTTCATGATAATTACCTCATTCGTTCTTATTATTCATAACCCATTCTTTCATTAGGCTGTTTATTTTAGTGGATATTTTTATATCGTTCTTTTCACATACTTTTTTGAACTCTTCCAAAACTTCTTCATCAACTGTTACAGTAATTGGAACTCTACCCATTTTACAACACCACTATAATATATTTAGTTATAC
>JAGGUE010000055.1 GCA_021158665.1 Candidatus Aenigmatarchaeota archaeon | reverse complement strand
TCGACAGGCTGGAGTTCGTGGCAAACGAGGTTGAGGACGTCGATATCAAGGAAGAGGTAGAAAGATTGTTGAAATGATATCATGTTAGATGAAATGGTAAATCGGGAGGTAAAATAGAATGCTAAAACTCCTTGATGTCATGTCGATACAAAAAGAGGATTTACATAAATATAAATTACATTTAGCGATTAATCCAAAAAACAAAAAGGAACCTCTTTATGAACTATTTAAAGGTACTTTTAAATCATGGCAGGAGTGGCAAAACAAGAAAAATTTTGAGAGAGATTATATACTTTCGTTAATCTATTACGGTCGTGATGAATGGATTTTTGGTGGAATTTATAAACGAAAAGATGTAAAAAGAGTAAAAGACCACTTTGAATACGATACCGAATTGCTTGATTTTAGGAAAGATTTAATCGGACGGTTGATAATCCATTTTCCCAGACCGGGTAGACAGTCATACCTTAATTTGGAAAGATGGGTAAATGAACTGAAAGTTGTGGAAATATTAAGAAAACCCTATACTGTAAAGGAATTTCCTGGATACGAAAATGTTCTCATAGATTTCGATCTCTTGAAAACAATTATAGAGAGAGAAGAACCGTCGTGGAAAACCGCTCTTTCTTCTGTAAAAGGGGTTTACATTATTACCAACAAAGATAATGGCAAATTTTATATAGGATCTGCTTATGGAGAAGACTCATTCTGGAGCAGATGGGCTCTTTACGCTAAAAACGGACACGGTGGAAATAAGGAATTGAAAAATATCATTGATAAAAAAGGCTTGAAATACGCATCAAATTTTCAATTTTCTATTTTAGAAGTTAGATCTAATATTACAGATGATGAAGAGATAATAAAACGGGAATCACATTGGAAAAATGTCCTGAAATCCAGAGAATTTGGATACAATGAAAATTAGCAACAAATTTGCCACTTCACATAACAGAGCGTATCTGGCTACGGTGCTTCGCACCTTCGCCACAAATTCCCAATAGGGGAACTTCGGATATGCTCGGGACGTTATATGACATCGGAGCGAATGATAGATAAAAAGGAAAAAATCTCGGAGGGATCAAATATGCCTATTGATTTTGAAAGATGGGCAGAAGAATACGAAAGAAATTATAGAGAAAATAATGTATCTATACAATACAGGGATAATAATGGGAAGGTAGCGAATGAGACTTCACCATATTTCAAATCAATTTCTCAAGTTTTACGAGAAAGAGGTCGTCTGTTGAAGGAAGAGTTTATAAGTATTTGTGAATGGAAGACCAGAAGACAAAGGAATAGATATCAAAAAAATTCCGAAGAAAATATAAGGAAGACAACAACCGCAGTCATATCCATACACCCAAATATAAATGAGCAAATACATAATCTAACTCAACTTGATGGTGTGGGTGTTCCAGTAGCATCAGCCATTTTAACGGTGATTTTTCCAGAGAATTATTGCGTGCTGGATTATAGAGCATGGAGAGCCCTTCTTTGGGTAATGTCAGAACCTTTTAGTTTTAAGGATTATACCGAGTTCTCAGAAATTATGGACAACTTTAGAAACTACGCATCAATGGACTCTTACATGCATTACTTAGAGAGAATCAGAACTTTGGCAAAACAAAATCATACAACCCCCAGAAAAATTGAAATGGCGCTATGGATGTATGATAAAAAAAGAGGGATACTATGAATGTGAAAGTCTATGCGTATTCGCCACCGACGCTTCGCCACGCTGATCCCACATTCGGTCTTCATATACCTCATTATTTTATTTTTTTTATCATAAACAAGGTATCTTTTTCAATTTTGTAGCCTTGTTTTGTATAAAATTTTACAGCAGAGGATTTCTTGTGTGTTGCTAAACTCACGGCTTTTGCTTTAATTTCTTTTGCATATTCTTCAACTTTCTCTATAAGTTTTTTCCCTATTCCTTGCTTTTTGAAATCCTCTTTTACAGCTAAATCTTCTATTAGAATAACAGGACCTTCCCACCATTGCTCAACTTTGAAAATCACAATTCCAACAATTTTTTTATCTTCTTCTGCGACAAAAGATTTTCCTATTTTGAAATAAAAATTTAAGCTTTTGATTGCAGAGTTAATCGTGGTCTTCTCTTTGAAGGGAAACTTTGAAAATTCTTCTATCATAAGTTTTGCAATTTCCCTTATGTCCTTTTTTGTAGCTTTCCTTATTTTCATAGTTATTTATGTAAATTTCATACTTTTATTAAGTTTACCGTTGCCATTATTTATTTTGACGCGCCGCCAAGCGACTTTGGATTTTCTTCTCGGGGACGTTGCACTAAAATTTTAGGTCTTCCCGGGCAGACGAATATAACGGGAACTTAACGGTTCCTAAACTTGCAGGTTTCTCCACTCAAACACTTCATCCACATCTCACGACTTCGTTAAATTCCGATGACGGATGCAATGACTTAATTCACGCTTAAATATTTTTCTTCATAATCTTTATTTGATAGTTATGCCGGAAGAAGGGGAGGGAGAAAGAAAAGAAGAGTTCTCATTGGAGGACCTGCCGGGAGTTGGCCCAAAGGCCGCTGAGAAGCTGATGCAATCGGGATACAGGGACTTCATGTCAATAGCCACGGCATCGGCCGGCGAGATCGCGGCGGCATGCGAACTTGGGGAGACGACCGCCCAGAAAATCATCGATGCGGCAAGAAGCAAACTGAAAATGGGTTTTGAAACCGGAGATGAGATACTCAAAAAAAGAAAGAAGATCGGCAAGCTCACGACAGGAAGCAAGGCGCTCGACACGCTGCTGGCTGGAGGAATCGAGACCCAGGCAATAACAGAGGTGCACGGCGCCTACGGCTCTGGAAAATCCCAACTGGCCATGCAACTCGCCGTGAATGTCCAGCTGCCAGAAAGCAGGGGCGGCTTGAACGGCACATGCGTGTTCATAGATACGGAAAGCACGTTCAGGCCGGAGCGGATAATGCAGATGGCTCAGGCATTGAAATTAAATCCGGAAAGCGTTTTAAAAAATATTTACGTTGGCAGGGCGTACAACTCCGACCACCAGATGCTGCTCGCCGAAAAGGCGAAAGATATAATAAGGGAGAAAAATGTGAAGCTGCTCGTCATAGACTCGCTAACGAGCCAGTTCAGGTCGGATTACAGCGGCAGGGGAGAGCTCGCCTCGAGGCAGCAAAAGCTCAACAGGCACATGCACAGCCTCCAGAGAATGGCGGACTCTTATAATATTCCCGTATTTGTCACGAACCAGGTCATGGCGAGACCGGACATGCTTTTCGGAGACCCGACCGTGGCAATCGGCGGCCACATAGTCGGGCACGCGGCAATGTTCAGATTGTACCTGAGAAAAAGCAAGCAGGAAAAGAGGATCGCCAGGCTGATAGACTCACCGTACCTTCCGGAGGGCGAGGCGGTGTTCAAATTGCTCGGCGAGGGCGTCAGGGACGTTTAGGTTATCTGTTTGCCGTGGTCGGCGAACCAACCGAATAGGTCCGCAATACTAGTAGACAGCCGCTCATCGTCTCAACAACCTCATCCGCTTCTTCGCAGGGCTTCGCGTTTTCTATGCATTTTTTAACTTTGTCGGCGGAGGTCCGCACCCGCTTGTGATATTATGATGAACCTTCGGACTGGGATAGTTTGCCCCACCCGACGAAAACCGGTCTCTTCGAGACGAGCCTGTCGAGAGGAAGCGGCTTGTACGGAAGACCGGCGGTTTTAGATTTAATGTATTTCACTATGTCATCGAAGAACATTTTTTCTATTTTTCCGGTTTCCCTGAATCTTACCGAGAATTTCTCTCCCCGCTTTTCTTTTTCGCCGATAACGAGAATTAGCGGTATCCATTCGGTCTCGGCATTCATGATTTTCTTTTGTACGCTTTCTGTCCTGTCATCCACGTCAACCCTTATTTCCCTCTCTTCAAACTGGTCGGCAATCTTTTCGCAAAGCTCTATATAAGAGTCGCTCACCGGGCACAGTCTTATTTGCGTGGGGCTCAGCCACAGGGGCAGCGTCGGATTTTTTTTGTTCTTTTCGTCAATGGCAGCGTTCTCAAGAATAGAGCACAACGTTCTTTCTATGCTTCCAAACGTTGAACAATGAATTATAACGCATGGGTAATTTTTGTTATCTTCGCCCCTGTATGTTATGTTAAAGCGTTCTCCGTTTACGACATCGAATTGGACCGTCGATATCTGCGAGTTTGCTCCGTCAGCCTCTATGGATTGATACTCGTTTTTGAGCGAATAGTAATGGCTTCTTTTCGGCATCAATTTCACAAAGCTCGGCACCCCGAGTTCTTTTACCAAGCCAAGAACCCATTTTTTATGTTCTTCGTAGAATGATTCGACTGCCTCCCAGCCGAGCACCCACCGCCTTTTTGATATTATGTTGTTCATGAGGTCCTGGCATAAAAAGCAGAGTTTTCTGAACTCCTCTTTTGCCTGATTTTCATCTGCGCAAAAGGCGTGCAGGTCCGTCATCGTGAAATTTCTGACCCTTCTCAAGCCGCACAGCTCGCCCTTTTGCTCCTTCCTAAAGCATATCGCCTCTTCGTATTCCTTTACTGGCATGTTTTTGTAGCTGAAGTTCAGTTTCTGCATGAACGGGAATGCTCCGGGGTCAGATGCGAATCTTAGGACGAACTCCTCTTTCTCTTCCCTTATTCTATAGTCTTTTTCGTGGAATTCGCCGATAAGTTTTCTTATGTTCTGGTCAGACGTTCTGTAAATTATAGGATTCTGTATTTTGAAAGCCCCGTAGTTTCTTGCAAGATTCTCCTGAAAAGCAAGAATAAGGTCTTTTATCAGCAATCCTTTCGGATACCATTTAAAATTACCTACGTCGCTTTCCGGACAGTAATCAACGAGCTCTAATTTTCTCATATATTCTATGTGTTTTGGTTTATCCCTCTCTTCTGGGTTGCCTTCGAGCTCGTTTCTGACAAATTTATTCAGCATCTCATATTGCTGGCCTTTATTCTTCCATATTTCGGATTTCTTCCAGTCTTTTTTTGTTATAACATATTCCCTGCCGTTTGCGTCGATGAGAATAAATTTATGAAACTCGCTCCCTTTTTTTCTCTCCTTTGCCGGTTTTTCAACACCGACCTCTCTCGACAACTCCGACAACGGGTGGCCCTTGCATTTGATCGTAAAAGCCTTGTACCACCCAAACGGCGCGCGATAAGTCTTGTACCGTTTTTTTAAAATATTTTCCGCATTTTTCAAAATTTTCAGTGCCGCGTCCGGAGACGCCAGGTCCCTGCCGAGATGGGCGTAAGGGTAAAGAACTATGCTGTTCGTCTTAACTTCCTCTGCCACCTTCTCTATTTCTTTGGCAAAATTTTTACTGACCTGCTCCGTGTCCTTTTCGTCGTTCCTTTCAACGGATGTAAACGCGACCAGGCAATCGCTTATCTTTTCCCTGCCCTTTCTCCACTCCTCGGCATTTTTTATCGCTTTTTGTTTTGGCTCAAACTCTATAAAGTCGCTGTGAATAAGTAGAATTTTCATATAAATTAATTTAATTAACTTAAATTTAAAAAAGGTTTGCGCCGCAAAACTCTGGAGCGGAAAAGATCTGATTCTAATTGGAGCGCGAATCTTTGGCCGCGCGGTTTGATTGCCCCGCGTGGCATTTTGCCGATTGTCGCGACCTCGCCCCGCGAAGCAGGAGCCATGTCCTTTTTGTGTGGTAGTTCACCGCGGTTATGCCCGGGCTTAAAACTATTCCTTAAATTCTTTGATTAAAAATATGTTCTTGTTCTCGTCAAACGCACCGAGACCGACCGTATCCAAAACTTGAATTGCTGTTTTGTTTTTGAACTCGCTTTTTATGTTTACGAAACCGGCATCGCAAGCCAACACTAAAATTACGTTTCCCCTCGGTTTAACCACCTTTTTTACCATTGTTCTGTCGCATACCGGAGAAAAAAGAAATTCGTCGACCGGGTTATATCCGTCTTCTTTTAATTTTTCCTTGATTTCTTCGAGCCCCTCTTTGCCGCCCGTTTCGCACAGCCTCGCGCACATGTTACAGCTGACTATGGTGATTTTATCGCTCTTTTTTAGTTTTGCTTTTATCATGCCAAAAGGCTTTTTCTCCGTTACTATCATAGCAATAAATTGTTCAAATATAATTTAAATAGTTTTTTAGAAACCGTTCCAAGAATGTCGTGGCACTAAAATCGCCGTTCTTTGAACCACGCCACGGTCTTTTTCAAGCCATCATCAATATTTGTTTCCGGTTTCCAGCCAAGCTCTTTCGCGGCTTTTTCATTGCTTATGCAGATTCTTCTGATTTCTTGTTTTGGCCCCGCGCGTACGGATCGAATATTGATGCCGAGAATGTTTCTGATTTTGCCGAACACGTCGTTAACGCTCGTCTCTTTTCCGGAGCCGATGTTGAAGACCTCGTTTTTGCCGTTTTTTAAAGCCAGAAGATTTGCCGACGCAACATCCTCCACATAGACGAAGTCCCTCGTCTGCTCGCCGTCCCCGAACACGGCCGGCGGCTTGTTGTGCAGCATCCGGTCCGTGAAGATCGCGACCACGCCCGCCTCTCCGCCGGGCATCTGCCTGGGGCCATAAACGTTTGCATACCTTAAAATAACATAATCAAGCCCGCGCATTCTATGGTACAGTTTTATATATTCCTCGGCCGCAAGTTTTGACAATCCGTAAGGGCTCGCCGGTTTCGTGGCGTGTTTTTCATCCACCGGCAGATAGCTCGGCTCGCCGTAGACTGCCACGCTTGAAGCGTAGACGATTTTACCCACTTCAAACTCTTTGCAGCATTGAAGCAGATTTATGGAGCCAAGTATGTTCTGCCTCGCGTCAAACATCGGATCTTCCACCGATTTTCTCAGGCTTATCTGCGCGGCGAGATGAATTGCCATGTCCGGCCTTTCACTCTCAAATACCCGTTTAAGCTTTTCCGACTCAACGCCGATTTCATAAAATTTCGCATCTTTATTTATATTTTCTTTGCGTCCGTTGCTCAGGTTATCGACCACCGCGACTTCGTAACCGTTTTTTACGAGCGCATCGACCGTATGGGACCCGATGAACCCGGCGCCGCCGGTTACAAGAACCTTCATGCTATTACCAATGGAGTTTAACTATTCTTAAATTTTTAAAGTTATAATCAAAATAATTTTATTATGAGAATGGATAAACACATCATGAATGGTGTGCTATCCTTTTCTAAACCAAAACTTTTGAAAATAAAAAATAATGAAAAGGGGTCGAACGATATTTTTCGGCGTTTCGTGTCAGCTGCCGAAAGGTGTTACATTTTTCTTATTTTGATGCTTGTCGCCGTGCTGTTTCTGATGCTAATAATAGGGTGTCTAATGTCCTGAAATCTATTTAAATAGACACGTGTCAATATAATTATGGAAGCGGATTCAGAATGGCAAAATCCCGCAAAAAAACGGGGCAGGCCGTCCGGGGTTGATCACAGAAAGTTGGCCGCGATAATCAAAATCCTTGCCGAAAACCCGGACGGTCTGTGGTTGCGTAAAATAGCCCAAAAAGCCGGTGTGCACCCGACCACGGTGAGCAATTATATTGACAAGGTGTTACGACCATTTGTTGATGACATTGTTTTGGGAAGCGATGAAAAGCCGATAATTCGCGTAATCAAACTCAAATCCTCTATAACGCGCAAGATCAATCTCGGCATGTCTATCCGAGAGCTTATAAAAACCTCACAAATAATCAGAAATATTGGAAAATCCGAGCAAAAATAAGAAAAATCCAGCTCTAAACTCTCACAAAACATATGATCAATTCAAAAGCCGGGAGAATTCTATAAAATTTATCAAAATTTCTTTGCTATAGGCTACAATCATGTTCACATCACAAAAATAACAGAATGTGAACATCCGTGAACATTATGTGAACTTAAATGTGAACTTCAAGAGATTATGTGAACATGCGTGAACAAAATGTGAACAAAAATGTGAACATCCGGCCAAAATGTGAACATATGTGAACATTATGTGAACAAAATGTGAAGTTCACGTGAACTTAATATTAAAATGTGAACATTCCGTGAACTTAATGTGAACTTCACGTGAACTTGATGGTTAAATGTGAACATTTTGTGAACTTCACGTGAACATTATGTGAACTTGCGTGAACTTCACGTGAACTTGCCGTGAACATAATGTGAACTTGGGACAAACGTGAACATGGCGTGAACTTAAATGTGAAACCCGACCATTGAATTTATCTTCACATAATATTTCACAAAATCTTCATTTTTTGTTCATCTCGCATTTTATCGCCTGGACGATCGTTCTTCAAGCCATAGAAGACGCGCTTTCTTTGCCGATTTTGAATGATTTTGAATATTAGCAACGCTAAACATGTCGCAATGAGAAAGAAAGATTTTATAATATCCGTGCCAAGAAAAACCAATCTTTCCAAAGCTCGGTAAATGGGAACTGAAGGCATTTAAATAGTTTTGAAATAAATGTGAACATCGCGTGAACATTTTGTGAACTTCACGTGAAGTTCACGTTTTTAAACATTTAAAAAGTTAAAATGTGAAATAATTCTCTATGGATGAGCTTGACGAATCAATAAAAAATCACGTGCGCGAGCTGGGACCAAGCGAAGTGGTCGCGTCCGGTGCCGAAAAAGAAATTTTATTTCATAGCACGGCAGAAAAAATCAACAAGTGGTTTGACAACCAGGGATGGTCCGGGAATCCGTTTGTGCTGAATATTATCCCGTCAATATTTGTCGGCTATGAAGAGCAGAAAAATAAATTGATCGCGTGCATAGAAGAGAATCACAAATTATGCCTCGTTCTCGGAGCGACCGGCTCCGGCAAAACAACCGCGCTGAGATGGTTGTTAGACAACCTGAAAAAAAATAAAAAATTTATCACGCTTTTCATAAGCAAAGCACCAAACAAGCCCGAAGGGTTCATCGAAATTTTTAATAATCTGTTCAAACCTCCCTGGTACTTGTCATTTCTGAGCCTGTTTATGCCTAACATAAAAAATGTTCACCAGATTCCGGATTTTCTAAATCAAAAATTAAAAGACAAGCATATCATTATACTTTGCGACGAGGCTCACGAGGCGAGTGTAAATGTTTTGCAATGGCTCCGCGTAATTACAGACCAGGTAAATAACATGTCTGTTATATTGTTCGCCCTTCCGATGTTCGAGGACATTCTAAAGAAAAAACTTGAGACATTTTACAAGAGAGTTACCACAAAAATTACGCTTTCATCCCTGACAAAAGAAGATGTGAAAGAATTGATAGAAAAGCGCATTGACAATGTCGCCAAGGAGCCGAATAGAAACAACCCGTTCCCGGAAGAAACGATAGACGCCATATTCAAGCAGACGGGAGGGTTCCCGCGCGAGGTGCTGAGGGTGTGCGACATGGCTATAAACAGGGCCATAGAGCGAAACATCAACAGAATAGAGCCGGACATGATAAAAGAGAAAAGAATTGAAAAGGAAAAGACCGCGGACATAAAGTCCATGCCGAAAAGGCAGCGCGAGATAGTCGATGCCATAAGGCTTGGCAGAGCAACGCCGGGCGAAATAGTCGACGCGATCGACCTATCGAAATACAAATCAAGGCAGCATGCGCTGAGAAGCGTGAACAACATCTTGCAAAGACTAAAACAGGACGG
>JAGGUE010000061.1 GCA_021158665.1 Candidatus Aenigmatarchaeota archaeon | reverse complement strand
TAAAAAGAAAAGGTATCGTAAAAGAGAAAAAATGAGAGAAATCTGTCGCATATATTATTAAAAATTGAGAGAAAGACTATCGGAATCGCAGGAGGAGTTCAACAAAAGAAAATAAAATAACAGAAACCGACGAGAATCGCAGGAGGTTTTCGCCAATTAAAAATAATATAAAAGCCGAAAACCGACGAGAACTGGAGCAGGAGGAGTTAAACAAAAGAAGATAAAATGATAATAAAATAATATATGCGAATGAAATGAGCCAAGGTCTTTCTTTTTCCGCGAGTCTTTTTCAAAACTGAAAGAAAAAGGTTGAACGAAAATCCGGCCCTCTGCACCTTAAATATTTAAATATAACACATGACAATTATTATCTTATGTCAAAATTTATTTTACCGTTTTCTGAACTGAGAAGAAAAGATATTCCGCTGGTTGGAGGGAAGACCGCCTCTCTGGGCGAGTT
Source organism: Candidatus Aenigmatarchaeota archaeon (assembly GCA_021158665.1). Taxonomy (GTDB): domain Archaea; phylum Aenigmatarchaeota; class Aenigmatarchaeia; order GW2011-AR5; family JAHLMP01; genus JAGGUE01. The sequence continues at coordinate 3,654 of JAGGUE010000061.1, read as the reverse complement.
AATGCACATGGGCATGCCGGTTCCCAACGGGTTTGCGATAACGGCAAAGGCATATGAATATTTTATCAAAGAAAACAAGCTCGAGAAAAAAATCAGAGACCTGCTGAAAAATCTTGACACAAAAAACATAAATCAGCTCCAGAGTGTCGGAGAACGGATAAGGAAACTGATAAAAAATTCCGAATTTCCCGACGATTTGAAGAATGAGATTTTGAAAGCGTTCAAAAAACTTGGCTCCGAGTTTGTTGCGGTCAGAAGCTCTGCCACGGCAGAGGATCTCCCCGACGCGAGTTTTGCGGGCCAGCAGGAAACATTTCTAAATGTAAACGAAAAGAATTTGCTGGCTTGCGTTAAGGAATGCTTCGCTTCCTTATTTACGGACAGGGCAATATCATACCGCGAGGATAAGCACTTTGACCATTTCCGGGTTGCGTTGTCGGTCGCCGTGCAGCACCAGATTTTTTCGGAGTCGAGCGGAGTCATGTTTACCATAGACCCGGACTCCGGGCACGAGAATTTTATCGTAATCAATTCCGGCTTTGGTCTCGGCGACTACATCGTCCAGGGCAGGATAACCCCGGATGAAATCTGGGTCTTCAAAAAGACATGCAAAGTCGTTGACAAAAAACTCGGCAAGAAAGACGTTATGGAAATAAGGTCAAAAACGGGTGTTAAGGAAAAACGCGTGCCAAAGGAGATTAAGAACAAATTCTCAATCACGGATAAAGACGCGGAGCGACTTGCAAATTATGCGTTGTCGATTGAGAAGCATTATAAATGCCCGATGGACATCGAGTGGGCAAAAGAAAGGGGAAAATTATATATTCTTCAGGCAAGGCCGGAGACCGTGCACTCCGGTAAAAAAAACGTTCACAGAGAATACAAACTGAAACAAAAGGGGAAAATAATTGCTACAGGAATGGCGATAGGAAGAAAAATCTCCTCCGGGCGTGTAAATATTGTAAAGAGCCCAAAGGGCATTGAAAATTTCAAAAAGGGCCAGATACTTGTAACTAGAAAGACGGACCCCGACTGGGAGCCGATAATGAAAATCGCGAGCGGGATAGTAACAGAAGAGGGCGGCAGGACATCCCACTGTGCCATCGTGAGCAGGGAACTTGGCGTTCCAGCCGTTATCGGAGTCGAAAACGCGATGCGAATACTTAAGAACGGCGAAAGTGTTACGATAGACTGCTCGCATGAAAACGGAAAAATATGGAAAGGCGAGCTTAAGTTTTCCGTGATTGAGCGGGCAAATAAAATACCGAAAACGAGAACAAAGGTTTACGTGAACATCGGCGAGCCGGATAACGCGGTTGATGCTTCGCTGTTGCCGGTTGACGGCGTCGGACTGGCAAGAGAGGAGTTTATCATAACTTCGTCAATAGGAACGCATCCCCTCGAGATGATAAGGAGAGGAAGACAAAAAGAGTTTGTAGAAAAGCTCGCATACGGAATCGCGAAGATTGCCGCATCATTCTACCCAAGGCCCGTTATTGTCAGGTTGAGCGACTTCAAGACAAACGAATACAGAAACATGGAAGGCGGAGAAAAATATGAGCCGGTCGAGGACAACCCGATGATAGGGTGGCGCGGCGCGTCGCGCTATATAGACGAGCGATTCAAGTCCGCGTTCAGAATGGAACTGAAAGCCGTGAAAAAAACAGGGGAAATGGGCCTTGACAATGTTAAAATAATGATTCCGTTCTGCAGAACAATTGAAGAAGCAAAGCGTGTATTGAAAATAATCAGAAGCGAGAAAATAAGAAACGAGGTTTATGTAATGGCAGAGATTCCGAGCAATGTAATACTTGCCGATGAGTTCTCGAAATTGTTCAACGGCTTTTCAATCGGTTCAAATGACCTAACCCAGCTTACTCTCGGCATTGACAGGGACAACAAAATGCTCGCAAAGGAGTTCGACGAAAGAAACGAGGCGGTTAAGAGAATGATCAGCCAACTGATTAGCGTCGCGCACAAATATGGAAGAAGCGTGGGGATTTGCGGAGATGCTCCGTCTACCCACGAGGATTATGCGGAGTTTTTGGTCGAACGCGGAATAGACTCCATTTCCGTCATGCCGGACGTTGCGATAAAGACAAAACTAAAGGTGGCGAAATTTGAAAAGAAACTTAAAAAACGATGATTCAGAATTCGTTCAACCAGTTTCTTAATTTTTCCCTGCTCAATAAAAGATAGTCCCTGTCCGGCGTAAACACCTCCAAGGTTATCGTCCCGTTAAATCCGAACTTTTTTATCGTCTTGACGACCCTCTCCCATTCTATGTACCCGCAGCCAAGCGGGATATGGTCGTCGTGCGTCCCCTTGTTATCGGAAAAATGGAGATGAACTATTTTATTTCCAAATTTCCTGAAAAACGCCTCTGTCAAATTTTTATCCTGATTTATGTTTGCGTGTCCAACATCCAAATGAACTTTTAAACCACGGACCTCTTTGAGTATTCTCGCGAAAATCTCGGGAGAATCAAACGGCTTGATGTAGTTTTCAAGCATTAAGGTAATTCCTCTTGATTTGCAAAGTTTGTTTACCTGCTTCAGAAAATCAATATTTGCCTTTATTTTATCTTCATCCGAAAGCATCGGCGCGTCATAGAACGGATGTATGTTCATCAGTTTGACGCCGAGTTTGCTGAAGATATCGACATACTTACCGAATTCGTTAAGGCAAACTTTTCTTATCGACTGAATCGGAAAAATAGAAGGTAAAAACGGGTTCGTATGACCTATTACCTCTAACCCATAATCTTTCAAAGCCCTCTTAACTTTCTTGACGTCAAAGTCGTATGCCCCGAACGGCTCTATCGTCAGGTCTATGAAGTCGAAATCATGCTCGGCTATCCATCTTATCTCGTCTATTATATCGCATATCGGAGAATTCATCGCACCGATTTTCATAACAATGTATTGGCTGTCGTTTTATTTATAGGTTTTGGATTGAGCAAAATATAAAAATATTTATTATCCTCTCTTTCTGCGTCTTATAAATCGCATGATTCCTAATAAGAAATTTATTCTCGGCACTTTTTTCATATAGCGTTTGTAGTCGTTGCCAAACTTTTTGATGTTATATTGCTCTTCTTCTAACATGGCAATGTACAACAGCATAATTATCGGAGTGCCGATAACCGCACTTAGCCAATGTTGTGAAATAAAAATTAGTGCAACGACCATCGATGCGAAACTCAGAAATATCGGGTGTCGGACAATGGCATAAATTCCATAATCGACGATAACTGCGGTGTCACAATATTTTTTTCCATTCGGCACTCCGCCCCTTTTATGTATAAAAATGTGGCTCATTGAGAATAAGACGCCTCCGGTTATCAACATTATCCACCCGATGTACAGCAACGCTTTGAAACCGGCCCAGTTGTAGAAAATAAAGCAAAATATGATTAGCAAAACCGTTAAAACAAAAAACAGGATATGAGCAGCCACATGAACGAAATCTTTATCGCGTGTCATATCAACCTTCCTTAAAGACAAAACGGCTATCAAATCTTGCAAAAAAATTTCACGCCTCTTCCAGCAACTTTCTTACCTTGTCTTTGCCGATTGCAAATATGAACGGAGCGAGTCGCGGTCCCTGTTCCCTGCTTATTAAAATTTTGTACACGAGCGTGAAAAATCTTTT
>JAGGUE010000049.1 GCA_021158665.1 Candidatus Aenigmatarchaeota archaeon | reverse complement strand
CGAAAGGTCACGGCGAAGCAACAAAACAAGATAAACAGAAAAACTGGATTGTTGGGCATGAAATTAATGACGGTGCTAAAATTCTAATGGTGGATGATGTGTTTACAACAGGAGATACAAAATATGAGTCCATTGACTTGTTAAACAGCGTTGCCGACAATCTCACGTTTGCCGGTCTGGTTATTGCCGTCGACAGGCAAGAAGTTGGAACAGACGGAAAAGACGCGATAAAACAATTTGAAGAAAAAACAAAAATACCTGTTGAGTCGATTGCAAATATAACAGAAATAAAAAATTATTTATTTGACAATGAAAAAATTTCTGAACAAGATTTACGGAGAATTGATGAGTATTTAGAAAAATACGGGACTGAAGAAGCAAAGAAAAGTTTATGAAAATTGCATGATCAACAAATTTATAAACAAAACTCAAACGCAAGCCATCAAACGATATAAGGTCCTATTATATTGAAGATGAGAGCGAGGCCAACGATAATAGAGACGAGATTCGCTATCTTGGTTCCGCTTTTCTTCTTTGAAAATTTTTGTACAACCGCCTCGAGAATCAACCCTCCGTCAAACGGTTTTATTGGAAGGAGATTGACCACGCCTATTCCGATGCTCAATATGAAAACCCAGGTCAGCAACGACATCAAAAAGTTCAGACCGCCGGCAAAGTTAGCCGCCATGGGATTTGGCTCATAATATGTCTTATATGGCTGCGTGATCCCGATAAATGCGCCGGGCTTTCCGTCGGGCCTTTTTGCCGCGGTAAGATTGTAAACCCCGCTCGTCGTTTCTATTCTTATATTTGTATTTGGTTCTATATCGCGCAATACATCGCCCAATTTGTCCGCCGAGTTGATCGGGATTCCGTTGATCGATTTTATCGCTCCGGTCATGTCTGCACGATATGCCGGATAGTCCTTTATAACACCCCCGTAAATCAGGCCAGATGCCTGAAAGCACGAAACTATTATCAAGTAACTAAGCAAAAAGGCGGACGCGCCCACGATAAAATTTGCAAATGAGCCGGCCGAATAAACGCTTATTTTGGTTTTGGTGCTCGATTTTTTTAGCTGTTTTTCATCCGGCTCGCAGAACGCGCCGGGCAAAAAAAGAAGCAGCAGCCAGCCGAGAGATTTTATTTTTATGTTTTCAAGCCTTGCCATGATTCCGTGCGAAAACTCGTGGGGTATCATCACGGCGAAAATTCCGATTACCCAGAACCACCACGGCATGATGAGCATGCCGGGGCGCACCTGGACATCGCTGACTGGCCCGGGAAGGACAAGCATCACGCCCTCTTCTGAAACGCCATGAACAATATTGAATGCGTTGTTTACCAGAAACCATGTGCCAAAGAGCATGACCGGAAATGACACCACAATTGATATGACGGAAAGAATTCTGAAAAACCTGGCGTGTTTTTTTGCGAGTTTTTCAATAAATCTTTTACCTTTCTTTGTCCTCCTGATTATGATAATGCCCTCGAGCTTGATGTTTTTTCTGTCCTTTAAAATAAGCAAGGCGATTATACAGATGAAAATCAGGAATGAAATCGATTCAATCATAGACATTATTTCTTGCGGCAAGTATTTATTGCTTTTGTTTCGCAAGGCTCACGGTTTTGGCCGTGAAACGATGCGAGAATGCGGTGCGCACCTTCGAATGGGCGTGATTCGTTTTTATAAAAAAAATGAAAAATTATTCGCATGTGACTGAATGTTCATTTCCCGGTCCAACCGCCCTCACGACGCTACCGGAGCATGAGGCCGCGAGAACACACGTCTTTGTCGTCTGCGGTGCTATGCTTCCAGACCATGTGCAATCTTTTTTAACACCGTCTACATACACACTTATCTGCTCAACATCTATGCTTTCCGACCCTATGTTTCTGATCGTAACATTCGTGCCTTTCGCATTTTCTATTTTTATCGTTTTTGCCAATTGCTTCGTCACCACATTTATCTGTTCTTGAGTTGTCGTTCCCGACGTGCGCACGAGGCTGCTGATGTAAATTGACGCGGTTGCCGTGATGCCGATAGCCACCAACAATAGAAGAGCTATTGTTATGATTGGTGTTATTCCTTTACTGTTCATTGCATGCACCTCAGTATAATTATTAGCAAGACCAGTATTTAAAGAGATTTTTTTCTCAAGGACGAGGAACAAAATTAAACTCGCGTGCGGTTGAACAAATTATGCCGCATTCCCGCGCAGAGCGTCGGCATCGATTCGGTCGTTTCGGAACATTTATAAATTTTAGTGCCGATACTTAAAGAGGGTTCGTTTGAAGGCGGCATTAATTTTGAGCGACGGTTCAACATTCTTTGGCAGCGGCTTTGGTTATCCGTGCGAGGTTTCCGGCGAGACCGTCTTTAACACGGGAATGACCGGTTATTGCGAATCTCTCACCGACCCTTCTTATTCTAACCAGATTTTGGTTCAAACCTATCCGCTGATTGGAAACTACGGAGTCCAGTCATATTCGATCACGGACAAATTTGGCATGCCATTGCATTTTGAGTCAAATAAAATTCAAGTTAAGGGGTACGTTATTTCTTCGCTTTCTCAACCAAGTCATTGGTCGTGCGATAAAAATTTGGATGAATGGTTATATGAACAAAAAATCCCAGGGATTCAAGAAATAGATACCAGAGAAATAACAAAAAGATTAAGAAAGAGGGGGACGATGCCGGGGATACTAAAAATTTCCGATGATATTGACATTGAGAATTTAAAGGAAAAGTTAACAAAAATAGAAGATTCCGATGAAAAGAATCTTGTGGAAGATGTGAGCATAGAAGAACCGATGATATATAATCGCGGGGACCCGAATATCGTTTTAATTGATTGTGGCGTTAAGTTTGGAATTTTAAGGAATTTGTTGGCGAGAAATGTTAGCGTTGTAAGAGTTCCATATAATTATTCCATTGAAAGGATTCTGAATTTCAATCCCGCGGGCGTTTTAATTTCAAACGGCCCGGGAGACCCAAAAAAATGCCGCAGAACGATAAAAACCGTCGGAGAACTTCTAAAAACCGGTTTGCCGATTATGGGAATTTGCCTCGGAAGTCAGATCTTGGCTCTGAGTGCCGGTGCCGATACTTACAAATTAAAATTTGGTCACAGGGGGCAGAACCACCCGGTAATCGATTTGAAAACGAAAAGATGTTACATAACAAGCCAGAATCATGGATACGCCGTTGACCCAAAAACGATAAACGATGATTTTGAAGTAAGTTTTATTAACGCGAATGACAAAACGGTGGAAGGTATAAGACATAAAAAAAGAACCGTGTTTGGAGTGCAGTGGCACCCCGAAGGTCCGGGTCCTTATGAAACGGGTTTTTTATTTGACGAGTTTGTGAGAGAGGTGAATAAATATGCCAATAAATAAGCACATTAAAAGCGTCCTGATATTGGGAAGCGGAGCAATAAAGATAGGCGAGGCCGGGGAGTTCGACTACTCCGGTGCCCAGGCAATCAAGGCATTGAAAGAAGAGGGGATAAGAACCATACTCGTAAACCCGAACATCGCCACGATTCAGACGGACAAAAAATTTGCCGACGAGGTCTATCTGCTGCCAGTAAAGGGAGAGTTCGTGTCCAAAGTCATTGAAAAAGAAAGGCCGGACGGCATATTGTTGGGTTTCGGAGGCCAGACGGCGCTGAACTGCGGATGCGAGCTTTATGAGACCAGGGTTTTGGAAAAGTATGGGGTAGAAATTTTGGGAACCGGCATCGAATCGATCAAAAAAGCAACCGACAGAGAAAAATTCAGAAAAACCATGCTAAATAACGATATACCGATTCCAAAAAGCGAAACGGCAAGCACGATAGAACGGGCAATTGACGAAGCGGATAAAATCGGCTATCCGGTTATGATAAGGGTCGCGTACACTCTCGGGGGCCAGGGTTCCGGCGTTGCCCATAATCGGGACGAACTAAAGAGAATCGCTTCCATCGGGTTGGCGCACAGCAGGGTTAGACAGGTCTTGATAGAAGAATATCTTGAAAAATGGAAAGAAATCGAATACGAGGTAATGAGAGACGAGGATGACAACTGCATCGTAATTTGCAATATGGAAAATTTCGATCCAATGGGAATCCATACCGGCGACTCCATCGTCGTCGCGCCGAGCCAGACCCTGACCAACAGGGAATATCACATGTTAAGGGAAACGAGTTTTAAGGTGATAAGGGCATTGGGCATTGTTGGGGAGTGCAACATCCAGTACGCGTTGAATCCTGTAAGCGAAGAGTTCAGGGTTATAGAGGTGAACTCGAGGTTATCGAGAAGTTCTGCGCTGGCATCAAAGGCAACCGGCTATCCGATCGCCTATATCGCCGCAAAGTTGTCCATCGGATACACGCTGCCGGAGTTGATAAACAAGGTTACCTCGGTCACGACAGCGTGCTTTGAGCCGTCCCTTGATTATGTCGTGGTCAAAATTCCAAGATGGGACTTTCAGAAATTCAGACTGGTTTCAAAAAGGATCGGAACCCAGATGAAGAGCGTTGGCGAGGTAATGGGAATCGGAAGAAAATTTGAAGAGGCGTTGCAAAAGGGAATAAGGATGCTCGACAAAGGGAGAGAACTGACAGACGTCGATGATATCGATATTAACGAAATTAAAAACGAGCTTGAAAACCCGACAGACGAAAGAATATTTCATATCGTCAAGGCGTTGAAAATCGGCATGGACATAAATGAAATCCACAGATTAACCGGAATTGATGCGTGGTTCTTGCATAAAATTAAAAATATAGTCGAGGTCGAAAACGAGCTGAAAGATTTGAGTCCGGAAAATCTTGCCAAAGCAAAAAAGTTCGGTTTCTCGGACAAAAGGATCGCTCGGATATTTGGAAAGAAAGAATCCGAAATACGAAGAATCAGAAAGGGTTTGAACATCACCCCGGTTGTAAAGCAAATTGACACAACTGGAGCGGAGTGGCCCGCCACTACAAATTATCTTTACATGACTTATAACGGCGATTTCGATGACATGAAGCGAACGGCAAACAAAAAGATTATAGTTCTCGGTTCGGGTTGTTACAGAATCGGCTCGAGCGTGGAGTTTGACTGGTGCTGCGTGAACATGGCGTGGGCTTTGAAGAAGAAAACGGACGAGGTTATAATGATAAACTATAACCCGGAAACGGTCAGCACGGATTACGATATTTTGGATAAACTGTACTTCGAGGAATTGACGCTTGAAAGGATTTTGGACATAGTTGAAAAGGAGAAGCCGGACGGGGTAATCGTGAGCGTCGGCGGGCAAATACCGAACAACCTGGCAAAAAAACTTTCGGAAAACGGGGTTAACATTTTGGGGACGTCAGCCTCTGATATTGACAGAGCCGAGGACAGGTCGAAATTTTCCGCATTGCTTGAAGAATTGAAAGTAAAGCAGCCGAGTTGGAGCAAATTGGAATCGATCGAAAAGGCAAAGGAATTTGCCGATAAAATCGGGTATCCCGTTTTGATAAGGCCTTCCTACGTTTTGTCCGGCGCGGCGATGAACGTCGCATTCGATGAAAATCAGCTCGAAGACTATTTGAAGCGGGCGGCAAATGTTTCAAAGGAGCATCCCGTGGTAATTTCAAAGTTTCTGAGAAACGCGAAAGAGGTTGAGGTCGATGCGGTTTCCGACGGAAGCAACGTCTTTATCGGAGCCATCGTTGAGCACGTCGAGTTTGCCGGAACTCATTCCGGGGATGCGACCATGTCCATACCGACGCTGACCATTTCAAATGCCAACAAAGAAGTGATAAGACGGTACACGAGAAAAATAGCAAAACATTTAAAAATCAGGGGCCCGTTCAACATTCAATATTTGGTAAAGGGCGATGAAATACTGGTTATCGAGTGTAACCTGAGGGCATCGAGAAGCATGCCGTTCGTTTCCAAGACGATAGGGGTTAATCTAATGGAAATCGGCGGAGATGCGATAACCGGTGAAAATATCGCGGATGGGGAAGGCGTTCCGAAAAACTTCGGGGTTAAATCCCCGCAATTTTCTTTCATGAGGCTGGAGAATGCGGACCCAATATCCGGGGTTGAAATGGTTTCCACCGGCGAGGTGGCTTGCCTCGGCGACTCCTTCGGAGAGGCATTTTTGAAGTCATTGACCGCGAGCGGCCTGAGAATACCCAAGATCGGCGAGGGAATTTTAATAACGGTTGAAGATAAGAAAAAGATAGTTCCGGTTGCAAAGACATTGGCAAAAAGATTTAAAATATACGCGACGGAACATACGGCAAGGGAGCTGATAAAAAATGATATTAAATGCAAGGTTTTGTATAAAATAAGTGAAAACAAAAAACCGAATATAATCGATTGCCTGATGAACGGGACGGTTGGATTAGTAATTAATATACCGGATACGAATATTAATCAAAGGGACGAATATCTGATAAGAAGAAAAGCCGTCGAATTCGGCATCCCGGTCATAACAAATTTTGAATTGGCAAATGCCTTGGCAAACGCGATCATGGTGACGGAAGCATGGACGATTTGATTTCAATAAGAGATTTGAAAAGGGAAGACGTAGAATTGATATTAAATACCGCGGATGAGATGGAAATTGCATTGAGAAGCGGCAAAATAAATACCGAAATGAGGGGAAGGGTTCTGGCAAATCTGTTTTTTGAACCGAGCACGAGAACGAGATTTTCGTTTGAAACCGCGATGCTAAAATTGGGAGGAAGCGTAATCGGGTTCGACGACCCGAAAATTACTTCTATTGAAAAGGGCGAAACATTGAGCGATACGATAAAAACGGTTGAGAAATACTGCGACCTGATTGTAATAAGGCATCCGAAAGAGGGGGCGCCGAGGCTGGCGGCATCGGTTTCGTCCAAGCCCGTGATAAATGCCGGCGACGGTTCCAATCAACACCCCACCCAGGCATTGCTGGATTTGTACGCGATTAAAAAATTGAAGGGAAAGATCAAAAACCTTAATATCGCACTTCTCGGCGATTTAAGGCACGCGAGGGTCATGAAGAGTTTGATTTATTGCCTGGCGATGTTCGATGCAAACTTAATTCTCATTTCTCCGATGGGTCTGGAAATAGAAAAAGAGATGGTGCAAGAAGTTAAAGAAAAATTTAATAACGAAATCTTCCAAACGAACGACATCTACGCCGGCTTAAGAATGGCCGATGTTTTATATGTTTGCAGATTGCAAAAAGAGAGATTTTCCGACCCATACGAAGCAAAAAAACTTGAAAACGCATATAAAGTAACGCCGGATTTGTTAAAGCAGGCGAAGGACGATTTAATAATTTTACATTCCCTGCCAAGGCTCGGGGAGCTCGACCGTCGCATAGACGATACCAAGCATGCCAAATACTTTGACCAGATTCAGTTTGGCGTTCCAGTTAGAATGGCGATTATACACCAGATGATGAGATGAGCCGCCCAAATGAATTGCGGTTTGCGTGATGAGAATGGAAGAGGACAAATTGCTTGTAAGGAAGATTAAAAACGGAAGCGTGATAGACCATATAAAGGCCGGAAACGGTTTAAAGGTTCTGGACATTCTCAAAATAACTCCCGACAATACGGCCGTGGTTATGCTGAACGTTCAGAGCAAAAGATTTGGAAAAAAGGATATTGTAAAAATCGAAAATAAAGAACTAAACAATTTTGAAATAAATAAAATCGCGATACTCGCCCCGAATGCAACGTTGAACATAATAAAAGATTGGAAGGTCGTCGATAAGAAAAAGATCATGATGCCCAAAATTGTCGAGGGAATTTTGAAATGCCCCAATTCAAATTGCATAACAAATTACGAGCCGGTAAAAACGAGGTTTTGCGTCGAAGAAAGGGGATTGAGATGCTGGTACTGCGAAAGGATTTTTCGGGTGAACGAAGTAATTTAAAATATTATTTCCATAATCTTTGAATATGAACTATAAAATGAGCGTGAGGGAATTTATAGAAAATTCAAAATCGGGCGGTATCGATTATCGGGATTTCATACAAAGGTTTTTCGAGCAACTGAAAAAAATAAATAAAAAATACGATTATCTTATTGCAATAGCGGAGCCGGAAATAGAAAACCCAGATGAAAATTTATTCGGTCTGCCTGTTTCTGTCAAGGACAATATCTGCACAAAGGGGTTGCCGTCAACGGCCGGCTCGAAAATTTTAGAAAATTATGTCCCGATTTTTGATGCAACCGCTGTTGACAGAATCAAAAAACAAAACGGAGCAATAGTTGGCAAAACGACCATGGACGAGTTTGGGTTCGGAACGTTTTCAACCAATTGCGCTTACGGCATACCAAAAAACCCTTATGATAGGAGAAGAAGTTGCGGCGGCTCGTCCGGCGGCGCTGCCGGATTGACGGCCGCCACGGATTTCCCACACGCGGCCCTTGCCGAATCAACCGGAGGGTCGATATCGTGCCCGGCATCATTTTGCGGTGTCGTTGGTCTGACACCGACTTACGGCCTGGTCAGCCGTTACGGACTGATAGACTATGCCAACTCGCTCGACAAGATAGGGTGCATTGGAAAAACGGTTTGGGATGTCGCATTCCTGCTTTCAATAATTGCCGGGCATGATGACATGGACTCGACGTCGTTGAACGAAAAGCCGACGGATTACACAAAAAATATGGAAAAAAAGCCAAAGAAAATCGAGATCGGAATACCGAAGGAATATTTTAAAAACATTGACGAGCGGGTTGAAAAGGTTGTATGGCACGCGATAAAAAAAATTGAAAAACACGGCTTCGAGTATGAGATGATTTCTCTTCCCCACACAAAGCATGCGTTGTCATCGTATTACATCATAGCGTGCGCGGAGGCGTCGACTAATCTGGCAAAGTTCTGCGGGCTGCGTTACGGATTGCACGAAAAGCTGGAAGGAAATTTTAACGAATACTTTTCGGATGTTCGCAGTCATGGATTTGGCATGGAGGCAAAGCGAAGAATTATGCTCGGCACGTTTGCGAGAATGGCTGGGTACAGAAACAAATATTATCTCAAGGCGTTGAAAGTGAGAACCCTTATAATAAACGAGTTCAAGAGGGCGTTCAAAAAATTTGATTGCCTGATGGCTCCGACCATGCCGATAACAGCGCCAAAGTTTTCTGAAATTAAAAAACTCTCGCCCATCGAGAATTACCGGCTCGATGTGCTGACGGTCCCGGCGAACCTGGCCGGCATTCCTCATTTGTCAATACCTTGCGGGTTCGTCAACGGGTTGCCGGTCGGCTTGCACATATTGGGGGATTACCTGCGCGAAGAAAAGATTTTGCGGATTGGAAACGAAGTAGAAAAAATTTTGAAGGTGAGAAAAACATGACGAAGGTTAAAATCGGTCTCGAAGTTCATGCGGAACTGACGACGAAGACAAAGCTGTTCTGCGGTTGCTCATCGGCATGGCAGGGCAAACGACCCAACACGAACTGCTGTCCAACGTGCTTGGGGCTTCCCGGCTCAAAACCGAGAGTAAACGAAAAGGCGATCGAGTACGGCATAAAGATCGGTCTTGCGCTGAACTGCAGGTTTCCGAAAGAAACATTTTTTTCAAGAAAATCTTATTTCTATCCGGACATGTCAAAAAATTTCCAGATAACCCAGTATGAGATTCCGTTGGCAATGAAAGGATACGTCATGCTCGATAAAAAGAAAATCGGAATAAGGAGAATACATTTGGAGGAAGACCCTGCCAGGCTTGTTCACAGCGGAGGTTCTATCGCAGCCGCGAGATACGTTTTGATTGACTATAACAGGTCCGGTGTTCCGCTATGCGAGATCGTGACAGAACCCGATTTTGAATCTCCAAAAGAGGCGAGAATGTTTCTGCAAAAACTTTCCTCGATTCTCGAATATCTTAATGTGTACGATTCTTTATTGGAGGGTTCAATGCGGGTCGACGCAAACATATCGATCGACGGAGGCGAGCGCGTGGAGATAAAAAACATCTCTGGATTTAAGCAGGTTGAAAAAGCATTGACGTACGAAATCATAAGGCAGGTCAACATGAAAAAAAGGGGCAGAAAGATCGTTCAGGAAACGCGCGGTTTCGACCCGGTGGCAAACGTTACCATTTTACAGCGCACGAAAGAATTCGAATCAGAGTACGGCTATATCTTTGAGCCAGATTTAACGAGAATTGAAATAAAGAACTTAAACAAAATCAAAAAAGAGTTGCCAGAACTCCCGGACAAAAAACTAAAGCGATATTCTAAAATAGTCAAAAAAGAAATTGCCGAATCCCTGATAAGCGACCCGCAGATCGCCGACATGTTCGATGTCTTGTCAAAGAGGTTTGACCCTCATCTCGTTGGGATATGGCTTTCGGGTCCTCTGAAAAAAACATTGAATTACAATAACCTAAGGCTAAAGGATACGAAAATTAAAACAGAGCACATGGAAAGATTTTTCAGGGCAATAGAAGAAAAGAAAATTACAGACATGATGGGCGAGATGATATTGAGAGAGATGGTCAAAAGTCCGAAAAAAATAGAGGAGTTGGGAACCGATTTTACGAGAATAGATGACGAGGGGTCAATAAAGGAGTTCGTGAGGACCGCGTTGGCTGAAAATCCAAAGGCCGTGCTGGAATACAAATCCGGTAAGGTAGAAGTGTTCGAATTTCTGGTCGGCCAGGCAATGAAAAAAAGCAAAGGCAGGGCCGACCCAAAAATAATAAGAAAGGTTTTAGAGGAGATGATTTGAAGTAAAGGATTCTGCTCTGTCGGTTGACAATTAAGTTTTTATTTCTTTTATCATAAAGTCATTAATATTCAAACCGAACGATATGGCAAAAGAGTTGTGGGTCGGTGGTCTAGTGGCTATGACGCCAAGCCGATTATGCGCGGAACGCTTACAACGTGGAGGTCGCCAGTTCGAAATACCTTTCTCTCTTAAAATCCGCAAAATACAAAGTATTTTGGGAATTTGAAAACCTTTGGTTTTCAAATAGAGAGAAAGACTATAGGAAAGAGAGAAATTCGGGCGAAACTTCGTTTCGCATATATTAAAAAGAAAAGACTCTCGGAAAATCGCAGGAGGAGTTCACCAATTAAAAATAATATAAAAGTGAACTCCGACGAGAAGAGAAAAAATTGGGCGAAAAATCAAATTTTTCGCATATATTATTGAGAGAAAGACTATAGGAAAGAGAGAAATTCGGGCGAAACTTCGTTTCGCATATATTATTAAAAATTAAGAAAAAGACTATCGGAATCGCAGGAGGTTTTTGCCAATTATAAATATAAATCTTTCTTTTTCCGCGGGTCTTTTTCAAAACTGAAAGAAAAAGGTTGAACGAGAATCTGGCCCGACCCATGCCCCGTTAGTCTAGTCCGGTCAATCTTTGCCGAAAGGATATCGGCCTTTCGAGCCGAGGACCCGGGTTCAAATCCCGGACGGGGTATTACACATTTCTGCGACTCCTTATCTTATTCTTCTCTCTGGCCAAAAGTTCTGAGGCACCTCTTCTTTACTCTCAGAATCCGCCATCACGCGTTTCACCGAAGTTAACTTGTTGGCATCCGTGGGCAAAGGATAGAGGACGGGCTAATTATGAACAAAAAAGAAGT
>JAGGUE010000044.1 GCA_021158665.1 Candidatus Aenigmatarchaeota archaeon | reverse complement strand
TTAAATATTTCAGTAGACGGCAGTTTCCAGAATAAAAGATTTTGGGATGGAAACTCTTTGAAGCTTAGATTAAAAATAGTTAAGTCAAGAATACCGTGTTCATGGTATTCTTAACTTATAAAAAATAGCGCTTCCAAGAAAAGCTTAAACATTTTTTAATTCTTACAACATGTCTTTAATTTTACTCGAAACGAATTCAACAACTTCCTGATCTATAGGCAATGCGAATGACCGCTTATATCTTCGCTGTCCATCTGGTGTGAAAAATCCTTTGCTGATGGATATAAATTCATTTTCGTTTTCTTCGCTCACTGCTTTTTTTCTCGCCACTTCTATGAAGTTGTTGTTTCCAAATTTTATTTCTTCTGTCTTTATGCTCTCAAATTCTACCATTTCCAACACCTTTAATTTCTTTATTAATTGACAACAAAACTTTAAAAAGCATTAAATTTTTAAAAATCAGTCAAAATATTCCCGCGGCATTAAGTTGCTAACGTCTATGGCTCGATTTGAGTATGGCAGCGATAAACGGATTTTATAAGTTTGGTATAGAAATATTAAAAACGAAAAACGAAAATCCAAAACATCAACCCGACATTTCACACATCGAACTCCTCATCATCCTCGGGAAAATCTTCTGGCTCGTCTTCTGGCATATCTTCTGGCCCGTCGTCGAAGTCAAATTTCATTTTACATCACCTGATTCTTAGAGATACGTTAAAAGTATTTAAAGTTTTTTTATATGTGAGGCGTAATAAAATTATTATGAATTATATCAAACCCGATTACGAGCCAGATGCAGACGACTTGATATGCAAATACTATATCGAACCCAATAAAATTTCTCTAAGCAAATGCGCCGAGCAGGTTGCGGCCGAATCCTCCATTGGAACGTGGACAGAGCTAACAACAATGAGCTCCAGAATCAAAAAACTTGGGGCGAGGATTTTTGAGATAAACAAGAATGGAATAGTAAAAATTGCGTATCCGTCTGATTTGTTTGAATATGGCAACGTATCTCAGATGCTAAGCGGTATCGCCGGGAATATTTTCGGCATGAGAGGCGTTAAAAATATAAGACTTCTGGACATAGAATTGCCGAAATCCGTCGTAAATTCATTTAAGGGACCGGATGTCGGTTTTCGGGATATAAGAAAAATGACAAAAATAAAAATTCGTCCTTTGGCGGGAACTATTTACAAACCAAAGGTCGGTCTGACGCCAAATGAGATGAGAAAACTTGCATATAAGATTTATTCTGCCGGAATAGATTACACAAAAGATGACGAGAATTTATCATCAATGAAATTCAATAAGTTTGAAGACAGGGTGATAAAAATTCTCGATATCGTAGACAAGATAAAGAGCGAGCAAAACAGGAATGTGATATATGCTCCGAATATAACCGCACCGGCAAATAAGATGTTGAAAAGGGCCGAGTTCGTGAAAAAACACGGTGGAAAATGCGTAATGATTGACATATTAACCGTCGGCTGGTCAGGTTTACAGTATATAAGAGACCAGAATCTTAAAATGATAATTCATGGCCACAGGGCGGGTCATGCCGCATTTACAAGAAATAAGAAACATGGCATATCGATGCTGGTTATAGCAAAACTCGCAAGATTGGTGGGCGTTTCGGCATTGCACACGGGCACAGTCGTGGGCAAGATGGAGGGCACAAAAAAAGAAGTCGTTGAAACAAATAATTTCTTAAGGTCTTCGTGGAATGGAATCAAACCCGTTATGCCTGTTGCATCCGGAGGACTGCACCCCGGATTAATACCAAAATTGGTAAAAATACTTGGAAATGACTTGATAATCAATTGCGGCGGCGGTCTGTGGGGTCATCCATCTGGATGCGAAGCCGGGGCAAAGGCTATAAGACAGGCCATCGATGCCGCGGTAAAAAATATTCCGATTAAAAATTATGCAGAATGCCATAAAGAACTGAGAGCGGCGATAAATAAATGGGGCGGGCTTAAATGAAACTAAAGGTGCGTTGTCTGGATTTGGATGCCGGAGGAAAGACTATTGTGATTTTAAACAAAAATGATGCCGAAGAATTGGGAGTCCATCCATTAGATAGGGTTGTATTAACTCATGGAAAAAGGGAACTCACGGCAATTGTTAACATAAGTGAATTGTTTGTGAAAAAAGGTGAAATTGCAATTTATGATGAGGTAAAAAGAGAACTTTTCGTCAACAATAAAGATGTTATCAATGTTAAACCAAGAGAAGAGCTTTTGTCTAAAAAAAGTATAAAAAGAAAAATAAATGGTTTGAGGCTCGATGAAAGAGAAATTAAAGAGATCGTCAATGACGTTCTGGAAAAAGACCTCAATGACCTGGAGATCGCCGCTTTTATAACCGCTTTGCATATTCACGGCATGTCAATAGAGGAGGTTGTCGCGTTAAGCAAAGCGATGGCGAGCGGCGGAGAGAAACTTGAGTTGAATAAAAAAATGATTCTGGACAAACATAGCCTTGGCGGGATTCCCGGAGACAAAACCACTTTACTGCTTGTGCCGATAATTGCTTCGGCCGGTTTAACGATCCCAAAAACGTCTTCCAGAGCCGTTACAAGCCCAGCCGGAACGGCTGACAGGACCGAATGCTTATGCCCGGTTAGCCTCGATATCAAGGAAATGAAGAGGGTCGTAAAAAAAACAAACGGTTGTATCGTGTGGGGAGGCTCATTAAACATAGCGCCGGTCGATGACCTGCTAATACGGATCGAATACCCACTTAATCTCGACCCGCTTTATATGCCGTCTATCATGTCAAAGAAAAAAGCGGTTGGCGCGACCCACCTGATTGTCGATATACCGACTGGCAGGGGCACGAAAGTGAAGACATTTGGAACCGCGCATGAACTTGCCAAAGACTTTATAGAAATTGGGAGAAGGCTTGGCATCAAAACGAGATGCGCGGTGACCTTTGGCGAACAGCCGGTTGGCAACGCAATCGGCCCGGCATTGGAAGCGAGAGAAGCGCTGGAAACGATCGGCAATTTAAAGTCAATTGACCTCGTAGACAAGGCGTGTTCGCTGGCCGGTACTCTGCTCGGAATGGTGGGCAAAGGAAACAAAACAACGGCAATGAAACTTTTGAAATCCGGCAAAGCAGAAAAAAAATTAAGGCAGATAATAGAAGAGCAGGGAGGTAACCCGAAAATAAAACCGGATGACATAAAAGTTGGTGACAAACGCGTGACAATTCGAGCCAAGAAAGACGGAACTGTTATGTGGATTAAAAATGCCGAACTTGCCGAGATTGCAAAACTTGCTGGTGCACCAAAAGACAAAGAAGCGGGTATTTTGTTACATGCAAAAATCGGTTCAAGTGTTAAAGAAAACCAGCCGTTATTCACAATTTATGCGAAAAAATTATACAAACTAAAAGAAGCGGAAATACTTGCCAGACAAACCGAGCCAATCATTGTTGTCAAAAACCTTAGCAAAGAAATGCTGATAAAAACAATCGAAGACCATGATGGCGACAGGTTGTTCTTTGCTTTGGAAAGATAAATTACGCGCGATGAAATCGCAGCAGAGAAAACATGGTATGTTGTTTGATTGGACGGCTTGAGTAATTTTTTTCTACATCTTCCATGAATCTGCATCAGACATGCGATACGTTTCATATAAAACTTTAAATCAAATTTAAACGATATTAAATTTATGAACCCTTTAGTTCTTGTTATACTCGACGGCGCCGCAGATAAAGGCAAGAAAACGCCTCTCAGCACGGCAAAAAAGCCAAATCTGGACTTTTTGGCTTCTCACGCTTATTGCGGTCTATGGAACGGCGCAAAAGCGCCTAAATCGTATAATCCAAGAAGCATGTCAGATGTTGCAACGCTAGAAATTCTTGGATACTCATACAAAGATAACCCCGGAAGGGGATTTCTGGAAGCATTGGGAGCCGGATTGAAACCGAAGAAAAATGCGATATATATCAGGGGGAACTTTGCAACCGTTGACAAAAGTTTAAGGATTGTTGACAGGAGGGCTGGCAGGGAAGAGCTTGGATTGCATAATCTGTCGCGGGCATTGTGGATGAAAATAGATGATATCGATATTAAATGTTATCGCTCCATCGGCCATCGATGTGTCGTTGTTTTGGAAGGTAAAGGATTAAGCGTGGATGTAACGGACTCTGACATAAAACGGGAGAAACCTGCAAAAATAAAACCAACATCGAAACGGGGAGAGAAAACCGCCTCGATACTAAATGAATTTTCTGAGAGAGCGTATAAAATTCTCAGCAAAAGCCCGATAAATAAAAAAAGAGATATTCCGGCAAATTATATTTTACTAAGGGGGGCGGGAAAAATGAAGAAAATAAAATCTTTAAAGAAAAAATTTAATTTCGATGCCTGCTCCGTTTCTGGGCATGTTATAATAAAAGGTATTTCAAAATATTTGGGCATAGCCAATATAAATGTCAAAGGAGCGAACGCGTGCCTAAACACAAACCTGTCTGGCAAAGTTTATGCCGTGCTGGAAGCATTGAAAAAATATAATTTTGTTTTGCTCCATATCAACGGGTGTGACAAAGCTGGGCACGATAGAAACTTTGAGTTGAAAAAAGAATTTATAGAAAAAATAGACAAGATTGTATTTTCAAAACTAAGAGAGATTGAAAAAGTTAATATAATCGTTACGTCCGACCACAGAACGCCAGTCAGCACAGGCGAGCATGAGTTTGGTCCCGTGCCGTTACTGATATACTCGAGTGAAAAAAATATAACAAATGACATAAAAAAGTTTGATGAAATCAACTGCAAAAAAGGTTTTAGAACCGACAATATCATTGGAACTGCATTGAAGATTTTGAAATAATTGAGGGCTGTAAATGAATGTTATCAAATACGATGGCCGCTTAGAAAAATTTCAGAGGAAAAAAATAATTCGCACGTGCCTGAGGGTCGGGGTGCAAAAAGACGTTGCAAATAGCATAGCGGACAAAATAGAAAAAATATTATACGATGGGATTACAACAAAAGAGATTTACAGAAATATTCTAAAAGAACTTAACAAATATGAGAAGAAAACCGCATCAATATACGGGTTGAGAGAATCTATAGCACTTATGAGTCCCGTTGTTTTTGAAATTTTTGTCAAAAAGCTTCTCGAATCCTATGGATATAGTTGTTGGCACGACAAAATAGTTCAGGGGTTGTGCATAGACCATCAGATCGATATAATAGCTGAAAGAAATGAAACATATCTGGTTGAGTGTAAAAGGCATCAGAATGCGCATAGGTTCTGCGGCTTGAATGTGTGCTTGCAGGTTGAGGCGAGGTTTGAAGACGTTTCAGACGGATTTAACCATAACAAAAATAAATATAATTTTGATCGCGCGTGGATCATTACAAATACAAAATTCTCCGAACACGCAAAGAAATATTCGAGAAAAAAGAATATTAAACTGACGGGATGGAAATATCCCAACAATGAAAGTTTGGAAAAACTGATAGAAGAGAAAAAAATGTTTCCTGTCACTATCTTAAGAACCAGAAAAAATATTATACAAAAAATATCTGATGCCGGAATTATTACAATTCATGATATGACAAAAGAAAGATTAAAAAAGGCCGGCATTGAAGAAAATCATATTATTGGTCTGTTAAAACAAAAAACGTCCTTGCTGAACTCATGAAAGCTCTTCCATGCGAATCCTTAAAGAAATTTTCTGAAAAACATTTACTTCATAGGGTATATATTTTACCACCGAAAAGTATTTAAATTTATTAAAAGCGTTGAAAAGATACGGAGCAAATATCCGCTTATCTACGCATCAAGGTACAATAAAAATTCCTATTTCAAAGATAGGGGAGTTTGCTGAGGAGACTTACGATGCGATATTGAAAGAGCCATTAAAACCCTACACGAAAAAAGAAGCAAAAGATTGCGCCTTTATTTAATTTTTAAGTTTCTCCAACAATTCGCATGCCTCGCAAATATCTCTGCTCGTTGGTTCTTTGCAGATTTTGCAGTATTTCATCTTACCATTCGGTTTAACCCGTTTAAGCAGAATTGGTTTCAGTTTGTCATAAAACCTGACTATCTGATACTTTGTTCCCGGATATTTTTTCTCAAGTTTGTCAATAATATTTTTCACGTCTCTCCTGACATTGTCATAAGAATATGGGCATCTTTGATAATAGAACGGGATTTTATTTATTTTATTGTATAAGATAATTTCATCGGAAGAAACATTTCTTATCGGCTTAATTCTCTGTACAAATTTTTTATCTTCTATGAGAATCGGCGATGCACCGAGTCTCAGAAACCTGTTGAAATCACCACGCAGTATATTCATCAGAACCGATTCTGCCTCGTCATCAAGGTTATGCCCAACCGCAACTTTCGTTGCATTCAGTTTTCTCGCCTCTTTATTTATAAGATACCGTTTGAAAACACCGCAATATGTGCATATTTTCTGTCTTGATTTTTCATCGGAAATCCGCTTCATTATTTTATCTATCGTGTAATTAAAAGCGTCGTCAAACTTAACAACATAATATTTCACATCGAGCATTTTGCATAGCTTCTTGGCCGCATCCAGTGATTTTTTTCTATACCCTTTTATGCCTTCATCGATGCACAATGCAAAAAAGTCGATGCCTTTGACATTTCTGAAAATTTTATTTATGATGTATAACAGAAAACAGCTGTCCTTGCCGCCGGATACGGCAACCGCGATTTTGTCTCCTTTTTTAATCAGCCCGTCTTTCCTCAATGTTTTTTTGACATTCATTTCTATCTGTCTCGCGAGACATCTTTTACAATATGCCCTGCCTTCGTAGCTTTTATAATATATGCTGTTTTTTCCGCATTCGCATTTTTTATTTATAACTGACATAAAACTAAATCTGGGAAAAAGTATTTATAGATAAAAAAAATAATATTCTTTATTACCCTAAAATTTTGATTACTATGTTATTGCCCGAGATACAAAAAAAATTGCTAGAGTTACAGATGAGTTTAAAGGACGATGGCGGGTCGCGAATAGATGATATCGGCGTTGTTCAAGACGGCGAATATGGTTATGTAGTTGTGCTAACATCGTTTAAAGGGGATATACATGACGAGGTTCTTAAATTAAAATTACGGGATTTGAATGGAAAGCAAATATTGCCAGACCTGTGGTTCTTTGGCCCGTGCGTTACAAGAGAAAAAAACTAAATTTATTTTTGAAGTCGACACGATGTCCCGCCTTGTCTAAATTTTTGAAACCCGATGATTTTGAAAAGAACATCGCGCTTTTTAAAGTGCAAAAGTTTTATTATAAAAGTGATCGTATGAAAACGGTATTTGTTGTAAAACCAGAAAACAAGTCAAAAGTTGAAAATATTGTAAGGCGGGACGAACTAATTAGCAGA
The DNA here is from genome assembly GCA_021158665.1 of Candidatus Aenigmatarchaeota archaeon. Classification (GTDB taxonomy): domain Archaea; phylum Aenigmatarchaeota; class Aenigmatarchaeia; order GW2011-AR5; family JAHLMP01; genus JAGGUE01. The sequence goes on along the minus strand of JAGGUE010000044.1, from coordinate 6,952 downwards.
CAGAGCATAACAATAAGAAGTGCCGAAAGCCTGAATCTCGATGAAAAATATGACGGATATTTTTTAATTATAGATGGGGATGAAAAAGCCGTTGAAAAAGCTAATGAACTTCTAAAAGATTTATGTAAGAAAATAGAAAAAGATGAAAAAGAAATACTGGATAAAATAAAGGAAGACGAAGACAAGGCGATAGAAGGTTTTGGAAATATCGTTGGATAATTCTATGACCTAAGGTGTTTCGCCGATTATACATTTAATAGCATATTTCTCGGCATAGAAAAATAAATTTTTTAACATTTAACCGTAATGCATTTATTCTTTATAAGATCAAATTCCTTCCCTAAAAATTTTTTTGCCAGCCAGAGACTCGTCTCTATATGGCCCGTGATTTCAGGTATTTTAATCAACGATTTCTCCGTAAGTGCGAGAAACGGTATAATCTGGTCGGCCGTGTATCTGTCAACCGTTGCCCCGGATTCGTATGTTTTTATCAAGTCATTTGCAACTTTTTTTCCGATCAGGTCTGCGCTAACGCCCCTCTCTCCGATTTCGTCACTGCCTATTATGCAGTTTTCCGTTTCCAGCCATATGACAAACGACGAACCCGGACAAAGAGAATTAACATATTCTGTTTTGATATCAATTTTGACATCAAAACTCTTTTCTAAAATATATTTGCATGACCGAACCTGCCTTTCCGCTACCTTTGCCTCTTTTAAAAAATTAGATGCCAAAGAAATTCCTTTTATTGATTTTATATCTCCAAGCTCATCGAGGAATAACGGCTTCAATTCGCCCATTGGTTTTATATCGACTTCGACATCGGCCCCGCCCTTCGGATAGAACCCATGTTTCAGTACGTTAATTTCAATCTCATAGCCCATTCTCTTAAGCAGTTTAAATGTGATATTTTCAAGGAACGGTGTTGGAGGAGCCCACTTGCCAACCGTGGCTCCGCCGTTAATTTTTATTTTGATTGGATGTTTCAGAAAAACACTTGCCAACAGTATTGGCTGTATCACGAGACCGACGGAGCCCGCGGTCGGTATCTCTATTTCGGCGTATCCTTTTACGATCCGGCTCGGATAAAACTCGATCTCCGTTGAATTTAGTTCGGCATTAAATAATTTTCCATCACACAGCTTTGATACGGATTCCAATCCCCGTAGGTGTTGTTGCTGCAGCCCCGGATTTGGTCTGCCGGCCCTTATGTTAATTACTCTTATTGGCTTTTGCGTCAAAACCGAGAAACCCGAAGCCAGCCTTAGGATCGATCCGCCGCCGTGCTTATAAGAACCGTCTATCTCGATCATAAAAATTATTTTTGCAAAATATTTTTTATATCTAAAATGCAATTCACCGAACCAAAATTTTGTCTCCGTTCTTCGGAGCGATAGCGGGAATCTTGAACTCTTTTTCAATATCTTTCGCGAACTTACCGCATTTATCGCCGTGAACGCAAATCACTTGCTTTGGCTTCAATGTCTCGATTATTTTAAATAACTCGTTTTTTCCAGCATGCGAACTGAAGTCAAATTTTTCAACTTTGCATCTCACCTGCAACTTCGTGTCATTGTTCCTAAAAACACCCGTATCTAACAATATCTTTCCAGGCGTTTCCTCAACCTGAAAACCGACTAAAAGAATTCTGGAGTTCTTTCGGTTATATATCTTTTTTATATAATATACCGCCGGCCCTCCGGAAAGCATACCCGCCGTCGTTACTATGATATGCGGTTTTTTTAACAACATATCTCTCTGCTTATTATTTTTTACTTTTTTTGCGGACATGAATATTTCCTCGAGTTCCGGACCATTTTTTAAATATTTTTTATGCCTTAAAATAATTTTGGTCGCCTCCTGCGCCATTCCGTCAAGTGCGATATATTTCCGATAATCTTTCAGTATCAGCAAAATCTCTTGGGCCCTGCCAACAGCAAAACTCGGTATCAAAACCGTTTCGTTCATATTCAACGCTTCGTCTATCCTCTCTTTGAAATTTTTTTCCTCTTTTTTTCTGTCCGGATGATTTCTGTCACTATAAGTACTTTCAGTTATGAGAACATCGATTTTTTCCCTCGGCAAACTGCATCCATTTACAAGATATTGAGGTTCGAGTTTCATATCCCCGGTATAGAAGATATTTTTATTCTTTGCACTTAGCAATATTCCGGCTGACCCCGGAATATGACCGGCATCAAACAATCTGCATCTGACATCGTTTATAAAAAAATCTTTTTCATATTTAACAGTTTTCGCATTTTTCAATATATAATAAATATCTTTTTTTGAAAAATTAATCGGTTGTCCATTTCGTTCCGAAATTTTTACAGAATCTTTTAAAAGTAATACAGTCAGTTCAAGAGATGCGTCTGTCAAATAAATCGGTATTCTTGCCTTTGAAAGTACCGGTATCGCCCCGCTGTGGTCCAAATGGCTGTGCGACGGTATTATTGCGTCAACTCTTTTGGGAATCGGCGGATATTCGATTGTTTCCTGCTGGATTTTAACGCCGTAATCGAGCAATATATTTGTAGAGTCAGAATTTATCAAAAATGCCGACTTTCCGACTTCGCCGCAACCGCCTAGACCAGTTATCGACAACATTTTAGAGCACTATATATAATACTTTAAATTAATTATTAATGGAAATGATGAACTTCCAGATATTTTTCTCTTTCCAAAAACTTGTTCCGATGTCCGCTTTCTGTCCAGCAAAAGAGAGATTTCATAATCCACAACGCCGATTTTCATTTTAAAAATCATTCGTCCTTTATTCCCTTTCTTTCTCTAATCTTTTTTACGGTTATATCTTTCAGGTCTTCTGGAATTTTTTCAAATATAACATCAACCAACGAATAGAATCCCTTTCCGTTTGTTGCTGATTTAAGCGATGCCTCAAAACCAAACATCTCTGCCACCGGAAGTTTTGCCCGAATAATCGATGTCCCGAGTTCAGTCTTCATGTCAATAATCTGACCGCGCCTGTTTTGAATCAGTGCAATAACATTTCCCATAGTTTCTTCCGGCATGTCAATTCTGATTATCTGCAAAGGTTCAAGCAGAGTCGGGTTTGCCCGAAGAATGCATTGGTTTATCGCATATCTGACCGGTGGGATGACCTGGGCGGGGCCTCTGTGAATCGCGTCTTCATGCATTTTGGCATCAACGAGAACCGCCTTTATTCCAGCGCACGGCTCTCTTGCCAAAGGCCCTTGGTCACAAACATTTTCGAATGCCTCGATTATCATTTCCATCGTTTCATTAAGATATTGAATGCCTTTTGTAGCGTCTATTAAAATATTTTTTTTGAATATATCTTTTGCTCCCTTTGCCTCGTCTTTATTCATTCCGTATTCAACGAGTGTTTTCCACATATCCTTTCTTTTGACGATGCCTTCATCTATCTTCCCTTCGGAGATTGCTTGATAGACGCTTTGTTCCAATGGCTTTACTATGAAATAAAACTTATTGTGCTTATTGCTCGATTTTCCCTCCATTTCCGGCGACTCGCTTCTGACAGTTTCTCTGTAAACAACGATCGGCGATGACGCCTCTATAGCAATGCCCATTTCTTTTAACGGCCTTTCAATTTTTGCGTCGATATGTAACTCGCCGAGACCGGAAACGAGATATTCTCCGGTTTCCTCATTTATATTTACTTCTAATGTTGGGTCTTCCCTGTTTTTCTGTTTTAAGAATTCGATAATCTTTGCCAAATCTTTTGGGTCCTTCGGTTCAATAGATTTCGTGACAACGGGCTCAAAAATATGCTTTATGGACTCGAATGGGTGAACTATTTTGCCGGTGCTACATATCGTCTCTCCCGAAAACACATCGGGTATTCCGATTATACCGAGAATGTTGCCGGCCGGTATTTCATCCATCTGAATGTGTTGCGACCCTTTATAAAGCAGGACCTGCTGTATTCTTTTATCCAGTTGTTTTCCCATTAAATGTACATTTTGCCCTTTTTTAATCGTTCCCGAAAAAATTCTCGCAGTTGCAATCATACCGGCGTGTGGGTCGGGAACGACCTTTGTTACGACCAATGCCAACTCTCCGTTGGGATCGCATTTTGTCATGTCTTCATATACCTTGCTTCCTCTATCTCCATGCCATATCTTTTCTATCCTGTATTGCTGAGCCTCTTTTGGGTTCGGCAGGTGCTTAATTACCATATCGAAGACTATTTGATGTAGCGGGGCTTTTCTTGCAAGCTCAACGTCTTTTTCCAGAGAGCAGTATTCGATTATGTCTTTGAACGATATTTTTTCTTTTTTCATAAACGGAATCGATATTGCCCAGTTTCTGTAAGCGGAGCCAAAAGCAACCGAACCGTCTTTCACATTAACGAGCCATTTCTCAGCAAATTCCTTTTCAGAATATTTTAGAATGAGTTGATTCACATCTTTTATTATTTTTGCAAATCTTTCCTGCATGGCCTCGGGAGTCAGTTTCAATTCTCTTATCATCCTGTCAACTTTGTTTATAAATAATACGGGTTTGACTCTTTCGTGCAACGCTTGTCTTATGACCGTTTCCGTCTGCGGCATTACACCCTCGACCGCGCATACGAGAATGACTGTCCCGTCAACGGCGCGCATAGCACGAGTTACATCGCCCCCAAAGTCAACGTGGCCGGGCGTGTCGATCAAATTAATAAGATGGAATTGGTTTTCAAATTCGTGAACCATTGAGACGTTGGCAGAATAAATAGTTATACCTCTTTCCTGCTCCTGTTTGTCAAAATCCGTCATCAACGCTTTACCGGCCAGTTCTTCGCTGAGCATTCCTGCCCCGAAAAGCAGATTATCGGTTAGCGTCGTTTTACCGTGGTCTTAGCACTAGAAATAGCTAATCACTATTTCTAAATATGCGCGGCGATGCTAATATTCCTAATCTGCTCCGGCCTGCTCATCAGTTCTTTAATGATTTCAGTTTTTGTTTTTGACATAGGTCATCATTTCAATAGTTTATTTTTTAGAATGGAAATCTTTAAAAGGTTTTATCAAAAGTTGCTAAAGACCACATCTTATAAGCAACGCCCATTCCCGTCTTGATATGCACCGGCGGTATTTTGTTGTTGATCACCATATTTCCCAGGGTTTTAAACATGCGCGCATCGGTTTGTGGATAAAAGGAGTTGCCGAAATCTTTGGTTTCCATTTTCCCGTTTGGCACAACGAAATCATTTAACATTGCAATATTTTTTGATTGGACAGTCTTCACATTTGGGATTTTGTGCTCTGCAAATCTGTCTCCCGAATTCTATCAATATTAAGTGAGTTTTCATTCTCCGGTTGGGAGGTATCTCTACTTCAACTTTTGTCTTTAAACTCTCATAACCGTCTCTTTCACCGGCTATCCCCAACCTTTTCATTATTCTGAAAATGTGAACATCGATCGGTAAGACCCGTTCTCCCTTAACCGCCATTAAAAAGACATCTGCAGTTTTCGGCCCAATCCCTTTTATTGAGGTCAGTTTTTTCTTTGCCTCGTCATAGGGAAGATTTAATATCTTATTTAACTTTCCATCGTATTTTTCAACCAAATCTTCGGCTATATTTTTAATTCTTCTGGACCTAATCTGATATAAACCAGCCGGTTTGATAACTTTCTCGATGTCTTTCACGCTCGCCCTAGCGACATCTTCGACGCCGTTAAACCTTTCACAAAATCTTTTGACGGCGGTTTCCACATTTTTCCAATATGTTCGCTGGGAAAGGATTATGCCAACCAAGGTCTCAAACGGGGTATATTTTTTCCACCACACATCAATTTTGTATTTCTCTGATAGAATCTCCACTATTTTTTGAAGTTTTGTTTCCATGAGAATCATTTGGATCGAATCAATTTAAGAAATTTTGATGACAGTGAAAAATCCCATCGACAGAAAGGGATTCGCATTTATGAATAAACTGGAACGGCTGGAACGGTTGCCGAAGATTTGTATTACCAAATATAAACAATCATTTTTCCTTTATTAACCCCGGCGCTAGAATTTTGATACAAAACATGTCTTTGCAAGGCGTATACGTCTCCCCTCCTCGGGATCGTTTCGCCATAATCGAGAAAATTATTGTTCGATGAGTCTTTGAGGGTTATGTGAAAATCATATTTTATATCGGTCGTTTCTTTCATTATCTTGTAAATTGATCTATTGAGAGCATCGATTTTTCTCCACTGCAATACCGGAACCTTGTAAACTGGATAAAATGTTTCATTATTATTGTCTGTAGTAAGGTTATTGGTTCCGCCTATAGTTGAATTGCAAACGGGTTGAGTGAAATTGCTGTTATCGTCAAAATAAACGGTAAACCATTTGCTCGTCTGATTGTCAATGCTTGTGTTGAATGTAAGTATTGAACCGCTGATATTACAAGGAATCATGTCGTTTCCGAGTTCAGTTCCATTGTAAACCACGACGGAATTAAAATCGATATTATCGTATCCGATTTCTGTAAAGTTTACTGTTATATTCTCATTTGAAAAGTCAGCAATAGTATTGTTAACGAGAATTTTGAACCGATAAGCTGTTGAACCGAGCCCGAGTTTTGACGGGTAATTCGGATAATAAGAATAATTTACTGTAACATTGACGGTATCGAAATAACAAACATCATTAATATTTTCTGTCTCGTAGTATAGCCTTATCTTCATGTCATTTGCTTTTTCTGGGGTATCTATGGTGCTTACAACATCTGACGAGTTCCACCAGATATCTTTTCCTCCCGTATCGGTCCCGATACCCCATTTCTCTATATATTTCCATTCACCGCCGCTATAAATTCTGAAATCATTTTTCCATGTCCCTTGGCCGTATTCCTTCCAGGATGTTGTATTATATTCAACCTCAAAGATGACATTTCCTATTTTTGCATTTGATGGTATATTCAGATCTGGAAATGTTATTTCTATTGAATTTTTTGGGTCAATAGTATTTGTGACG
>JAGGUE010000013.1 GCA_021158665.1 Candidatus Aenigmatarchaeota archaeon | reverse complement strand
TCCTGGCAAATATGGCAATACTTTCCTTTCTATCTTCGTTATTCCAATCAACGTAAGGGATTTTGTTTTCAATCAATTCCTTGCAGATTCTTTTGGCGTTAACCTTTTCTTTCCATTTGCACTCGCAGAACAAAATCTCCTTCGTTTTTTCGTTTAATGCTACTACGTCTATTTCGTAAACTTCCCCTTTCGGTTTGTTAGGAATCTTGCCCCATTGCTTTCCAACTTTTTCGATAGGAAACGGCAACTCGATATCCCCTTTCTTTATTAATTCCGCGATAATTGATTCGAATTTTTTACCTACCCATGAATTAATATTTCCTTTAAGAAGTCCTGCGAGCGTTTCCTCTTCACATCTTTCCATCAACTCTTCACATTTCCATACGTTTGCAAACCAAAAATCTGCGAGATGGGGGTTTATTTTATACACACCCCTTTTACCGTTCAGCAACGGGACCTCTCTTTTAACGAGCTCGAAATCGTTTATGAGCAAAGATAAATACTTTGTAATCTTTGTCGGCTCTTTTCCCACGAAATTCGCTATTTCGGATAATCTTGTATTTCCGCGTGAAATCGCCGAGAGAATCGAAAAGAACGTTCTGTACTCCTTTCCGAACTCTTCTTTCAGCATTACCCTTACTTCTTCGTACAGCGCTCTTGGGTAATATACGAACATCTCCAGTACAAATCTCTCCAAATCGAAACTTCGCGTCTTCTCTATTAATTCGTAGTACTTAGGTATTCCACCGAAAATCGAGTAGAGTTTAATCGCTGTTTCGAAATCGAGTTTTATATCATTACATATCTGCGCTATCGTCCGAAATTCCAATTCTTGCAATTTTATTATAAGGTCGAATCTTCCGAAAAGAGGGCTTCTGTAGTTTTCGATTAAATTTTTCATAGTTCTTATTAACGAGCCAGAAACCACTAACTTGGGCTTGTATTTATCTATTAATCGCTGCAGGTCGAAAATAAAACTTTTATTAACCTTCATCACGTTTTGAATCTCGTCTATGAAAATTATCCTATCCTTCATGTGGGTAAAGAGATATTCGAACAAATCCCTGAATGTATTTACTCTCGGAATTTCATTATATTCGCTTGCCCACCCGTTTATAATTTCTTTTTCCGATTTCTCTGCAGAAATGAATAACGTTAACCTATTTTTCTTATAGAATTCCTCTATCAATCTTGTTTTTCCTATCCTTCTTCTACCCACTACAGCAATCCTGAAATTACCCTTTAAATTTTTCAGTAATTTTATTTCCCTTTCTCTATCGTAAAATTTCATTTTTATACCCAATAAGTATTATACCTATTAAGTATTTAAATGTTTTTTCTTAACCATTTTCTCCAAATCCCTCAAATCGAAGCAATAAACCTTCCTTCCCTCGAACTCTCCGATGCGCTTGGAAAAGTTCTTGGTAAAGACGGCGAGGCTCTCTTTCCTCTCTTCGTTGTTCCACTGCACGTATTGAGCTTTCTCCGCCAATTCTCTGCAAACCTTCTTTGCGTTAACCTTTTCTTTCCATTTGCACTCGCAGAGCAAAATCTCCTTCGTTTTTTCGTTTCCCGTTCAAACACGTTCGATCATCTCCACGATTTCTTCATCTCCAATGAGAAGAAGTTTTTCTTTTGAAATATTTTTGATTATTCTCGCCTTTCTTCTTATCATCTCCATAAGTTTTAAATTAGATAAAATAATCGGCTGGATTGCGACCTCGTTTTTTTCTTCGACGGATTTTATTATTTTCCTGACGTCTTTTTCTCTCTCGCTTATTATCAGCAAATCGATGTCGCTGTCTTGGGTCGCAGTTCCAGCGGCAACTGAGCCGAACAGAATCACGGTCTCTTTATCGAGTTTCTCTATTATTTCTGCGAGTATGGCCCTGTGCAAATACGAAACCCTCGGGATGCTTCGTCTTTCCTGCTCAAAAAGTTTTTCCAATACGAAAAATGCTTTACTCTCTTTATTAAGAAAATAACATTTTTGCTTTCCGATCCTCTTTGTTTTAATTATTTCATTTTTTGAAAGGAGATTCAAACATTTTAATCCGTAACCAATGCCTATTTTTGCATTCGAGAGTATTTCCCGCGTTGAGAATGTCCTGTTTGGATATTCGAAGAAGAGTCTGAGTATCTTAACTTTGCTTGTGGAGCCAATTATATTTTCGATCAAATACGCCATGTTCACCAACTTTCTCTATAAAGAAATATATTGCTTTTATTTAAATAGTTTTTTGTTTTATTTTCTCTATAAAGAAATATATTGCCTTTTACAAAAGTTGGACCGATTTGGCTTAGTCCGGCGGTATTCCTTTTCGCGAGCCGAAGTCCACCATTTTTTATTAAATTCAAATCCAAAGAAATTATAAATTATACTTATTTGTGTGGAGAATCAAAAGATGCTATCCATATTGAGATAGTACGAATTAATGATCTTTGGTTTGTAACAAGAGATAACAAAGTTGGTAGAGTAAAAGCGATATATAACAAAGTTATAGGAGAACGAAAATTTAGAAAACAGTTTAAGAACTGATTTACTTCTTTTTTGCTTTATATTGTCTTAACTCTTTTAACACCCTCCTTCAAAGGTTATCTTTTCAGTTGGAGAAATCACAGTAACAGAATGACTATTTAATCTGACTCGTCTAGTTTCACCCAATTTATTGAGATTTAATTCTTTCATTTTTGAAACCATATTACTGTACTGTTTTGAAAAGATGATTAACAAAGTTAACCAGTCATACTTAGTAATATTGATTTTTCAGTATATAAAAGGTTTATTCTTCCAAAACCAGAATTGCGGTTTCCCAAAATAATTTCCTTCCCCAAAATCGGGATGCAAATAACATCTTCATGAAGAAGTCGAATCAAAGAAAAATCAAATGGATTATCAAACAAAAAAGATAAGAAAGAGATAAACATAAGTTCAAAGAGTATTTAACAGAAATTGGGAATAAAACATATCGTTTCAAGGGTTAGTCATCCTCAAACAAACGGAAAATTGGAGAAGTGGTTTGATACATATGACAAGAAAAGATGAATTCAAGCCATTAAACAAATTCCTTTATTGGTATAACGAGATGAGACCTCATATGAGTCTGGATTTTGAGCATGCCGAAACACCAATCGAGGCATTTAAGAGAAAATTAAGGCCGAGATTTTGTTGAGACTGGCTGCCAAAACATTTGGCCGGTGATGATTTTTATGAAAAGAAATAAAAGAATGGGGGAGGAAAGTAATTCTGGAAATCACGGCGGCTCATGATAACGGTAAAAACTTTATATATCCCCAACATTACTAAAATAGTATTATGAAGGAAATAAAAGGTTTGAGCAAAAAAGAGCAAAAGATATATTTCACTTCTCTGAACAGAGAAAATTATATACTGAGAGCAAAGCAACTTTCTCAACAGTTCAGAATCTCTGAAAACTATGCAAGAAAGCTGCTTTTTGGCTTGGCAAATAAAAACTTTGCATATAGAATCATGAGAGGGACTTATATATTGAAATCTCCTGAAATGATTGTAAAAAAGAATTTTATAAGAGATATTTTTCAGGTTATGAATCAATTACTAAAAAAATATTACATAGGTTATCAATCCGCTGCCTATTTTTACGGTGCTGCTGAACAAATACCGTTTGCGATACAAGTAGCTGTTCCAAAGCAGAAAAATAATTTAATGTTCGGGGATACAAAAATAGAATTTTATCAAACAAAATACTTCTTTGGTTTTGAAAGAGTAAAGTACGGGGACCAATATGTTAATGTATCTGATAAAGAAAAAACGATTTTGGACTGTTTAATGAGGTATGACCTGTGTGGCGGTTTGGATGGCGTTAAAACAATAATTTTAAATCTGGTTAAAGAAATAAATGAAAAGAAATTGTTAAATTATGCGGGACGGATACGACAATCGTCCTCAAAACAAAGATTGGGATTTATTCTTGAAAAATATTTTAGTAATTATTTTACAAAAAAATTTTACTTTAAACTGGAAAAGCAGATTGGAAATAAATCGTATTTACTTGATTTTACCGGGAAGAAAAAAGGGAAACTGAACAGCAGATGGAGAATAATAGAAAATGTGAAATTATGATTGAAATAACTAGAATAAAAATAGAGAACTGGGCATCGGTTTTGAAGATAGAAAACCTAATTTTAGCAGAGCATGACTATAGAATTCTTTTTCTTTTAAAAGATATTTATTCCCACCCGTTTCTGTCAAATAGGCTTTGTCTAAAAGGAGGGACTGCAATAAATAAACTATTCCTGAAAGAGACTTCCAGGTTATCTATAGACTTGGACTTCAATATCATTGGCGAGAAAGAACAGGTTTTCAAGGAAAGAAAAGAAATTAAAGGTAAATTAATTGAGATGTTAAGACGGCAGAAAATGGAAAAAATCGAAGTTAAAAGTAGATACGAGGAATTAACTGTTTCTGGAAGATATAAACCAATTTTCGGTGAAAAACAAAAAATAAAACTCGAGATTTCATATATTGAAAGAATTCCGATTTTAGATCCCGTTGAAAAGGAGATGAAAATACCTTTGGGAAAAATTAGGGTTAAAACATATAGAATAGAGGAATTATTAGCAACAAAAATAAGAGCTTTGTATGATAGAGTGAACTACCTACCCTAAAGGATAGGGCTTCCTGTTTCAACGACGAGACTTGCGGGAACTCTTAAGAGTTCCCGTAGAGGTCTCATCTCCACAGGCGTAAATTCGGGTTGTCCCAACCCTACTAAACCT
>JAGGUE010000066.1 GCA_021158665.1 Candidatus Aenigmatarchaeota archaeon | reverse complement strand
TTTCACTTAAAACCGGGATTTGTGTGCGGATTTGATATGTGAAAACTGAGAAATGCGTCGCGGCTAGAAATTTCTGAGACTTTTTAGCAGTCTTTCCCTGTCGTCGTCGCTTCTTTTGATCAAGCCGCCGAGAATATATTCTATTCTTTTTAGCCTCTGGTCCATTTTATTCATTTGTTTTTGCGCTTCAATCAGAGAACACCACAGCTGCGCAATTTTAACGTCGTCCGCATTTTTGTATGCCCCGCGATGCTTTGCCGTGTTTGCGATGATGTCATTCAACATCGCTTCGTCATCGACCCCCAAAAATTTTTTCCAGTTTTTTGTCGCGTTGAATATCATTCTATGCACCAATTGATAATTACTATTAAGTGAAAAGATTTAAAAGCCTTTCGGTGATAAAAATTAAAGCTTGAAACGAGAACAATATGAATGGGTAATTCGCATGCAGAAGGGGGATTTTGTCCGAATCGATTATGTCGGAAAGGTAAAAGACACGAACGAAATATTTGATCTGACAAACGAAGAGACCGCGAAAAAAGAGAATGTTTTTATAAAAGGCAGAAAATACAAGCCGATACCAATAATAGTCGGCGAAGGGTTTGTACTGAAAGGGCTGGACGAGCAAATAATGAAAATGAATGTCGGGGAAAGAAAAACCGTGACGATAAGTCCGGAGAACGGTTTTGGAGAAAGAAAAGCCGAACTTGTAAAAGTTTTGCCGATGTCGTTTTTCAAAAGACAGAAAGTCACTCCGGCGCCCGGCCTGGTTATCAACGTCTCTGGCATGAGGGGCAGAATCCAATCTGTTAATTCCGGGCGCGTCAGAATTGATTTCAACAACCCGCTCGCCGGAAAAACGCTTGAATACGATATTGAAATAAAAGAAAAGATCGACGACCCAAAAAATAAAATCGAGTCGCTGTTTGAATTTTTTGGAGTTGACATTAAAGCAGAAATCAAAGATGGTGTTGCCGAAATTGAATCGGAAAAGTCAAAAATGACGCCCGAACTAAAAGAAAAGACATTCTCGCTCATAACGAAATATCTTAAAATCGAAAGGGTGAGATTTATCGAAGTTTTTGATAAAACAAAAACGCAAAACAAGTGAACTCCGTTGCAAAACGCTCATCTTCTTGAATTGAAAACAGAAACATTGCCCGGAAAATTAATTTTTTCACGCGATATTTTGACAAATCAATCCTTCTTCAAAACGATCGGTTTATAATAATATGTGGAGCACTTGCAATAGGGACAGCTCACTGGAATTTTGTCCTTTCTCGTCTGCCAAATGTGCCCGCAATGAGTACATTTTAATTTCATATCGATCATTTTGGTTCTTTAGGCAAGCAACACCACCGTGCTTTTAGGCAAGGCGATGCATCATGCCGCACTCAAAAAAATTAGGCGATCATGCAACTTCCGCCCCTAACATATAATTGACCGATAAGTCGTGTAAATTTTATTTCCCGATTTAAAATGTTCATGGTATTATCGTCGAACCCTAAAATATTTGGGGGCGGTTTTTAGGCAATCGCCAAAAATTATGTTCACTCCTACTACTGCGCATACTACTACTATTACTCGATTTTAAATTTTAAAACTTTAAATAGTTTATTATCAATAGAAAAATAGAAAATCAAAAAATAAGTATTTAAAACTTACCGTTAATTTATAAGCAAGGTTGATTCAATGGCCGTGTCTGCTAGAAGAGCTATAAAACAAGACGACGAAGCGCTGAAAAAGATTCTGGAAACACGAAAGGCGCAAATAAAAGTCATAGGAACCGGGGGAGCCGGTAATAACACGATAACGAGGCTTATGCAGGTTGGGATAGTCGGTTCCGAAACAATAGCTATAAATACAGATGCGCAGGACCTTTTATATACAGATGCGGACACCAAAGTTTTGATTGGAAAGGAAATCACCGGCGGCCTCGGAGCCGGTTCTGACCCAAAAGTTGGCGAGGAGTCGGCAAAAGAAAGCAAGGAAGAGATCAAAAAGACGTTGCAAAATACAGATATGACATTTATAACATGCGGTTTGGGAGGCGGTACAGGAACCGGTTCTGCTCCGATAATTGCCGACATAGCCAAAAAACTCGGTATCCTGACCGTCGGCGTCGTTACGTTGCCGTTCACCATGGAAGGACAGCAAAGAATGGAAAACGCCAAGAACGGGCTCGAAAAATTAGAGAGCATCGTTGATACGTTAATTGTAATCCCAAATGATAAATTATTGGAAATTGTTCCAGACGTTTCAGTTTCAACCGCCTTTAAGGTAGCGGACGAAATTTTGGTCAATGCCGTTAAAGGCATAGCCGAGCTCGTGACAAAGCCCGGACTTGTGAACTTGGATTTTGCTGACATAAGAACGATAATGGATGACGGCGGACTTGCGATGATAGGCTTGGGCGACAGCGACACGGAAAGCCGCGCGATGGAGGCGGTGGAAAGGGCGCTAAACAATCCACTGCTCGATGTTGACATAGACAACGCAAAGGGTGCTTTAATCAATGTTTCCGGCGGTGCCGACGTAACCATAAAAGAGTGCCAGCAGATCGTCGAGGCCGTTTCATCGAGAATGAACTCCGACGCAAAGATTATATGGGGCGCGCAGATCGACAAGGACTTGGGAGACGCCATAAAAGCCATGCTGATCATAACCGGCGTCAAATCACCGCAAATATACGGGCCGGAGAAAAAGTTTAGCACTGAACAGAAAAAAGAGATTGAAAAGGCGTTGGGAATCGACTTTATATAGGCATTGCATTCAATTCGCGCGTGATAAATGAAATTAAGGCATGAACCGTGCGGCGACTCGGAGAATAAACTTAGTGGCGCGGTCCGGTTCTTCTCGGGATTTATTGGGTTTTGTCTTGGCTCTCGGTGACGGGCTCAAAAGCGCCGGGAGCGAAAGGAGCTTGTTCGGAAATTAAAGCTATTGCTTGCTAATGCCGGACACTGTGGCCTTAATAATTATCGGACAAGCCAGCCGGCATGGAAAACCTTTAAAAATGTTTCTTTTTATATAAATATTAATGAAAGATTTTATGTTCAATATGAATTTGATTTCTATTTACTTTAGAATGCTGTACAACAGCTCCATCTTTGGCATGGACGTGCCTTTTGCGTTTGAAAACTTTGAGCTTCGAAAGGGCGCGGGACTTTTAAGCGGTTATCCACCGGGTGAATGTCATGGCTATAATTAAAAAATACGAATTAAAGCAAATGAGCAAAAAAGATTTGGAAAAAAAGCTGGATGAATTGAGATTGGAACTCGCCAAGCAAAAGGCGTCTGCCGCCGTGGGCGGGGCGGTAAAAAGCCCTGGAAAAATAAAGCAAATTAGAAAAACGATAGCGAGAATTATAAATATTCAGAAATTAAGAAAATGATCAATTATCAAGTGTTTATGAAATGACCGAAATATGCTCTAAATGCGGGCTGCCGAAGGAGCTTTGCATATGCGAGAAAATAGCGAAAGAACGGCAAAAGATAAGCGTGTTTCTCGTTCAAAAGAGATATAAAAAGTTTATGACCGTGATACGGGGCATCGATTCCAAAACCATTGACATAAAAAAACTGACAAAAGAGTTGAAGAACAAGCTCGCGTGCGGCGGAACGTACAAAAACAATGAGATAGAGTTGCAGGGAGACCATAAAAATAAAATAAAAGATATTTTAATTTCTAAAGGATTTCCCGAAGACATAATCGACGTTAAATGAGGTTCGTGGTTTTGAGATGCGAACGCCGAAGAATATATTAAGGCATGAACTCATCGGATTGGAGTGCGAGGTTGCGGACGCCAGCAACAAATGCCAGGTCGGTTTGAAGGGCAAAATAGTGGACGAAACGAGAAAGACCATTACGCTCGAGACGACGAAGGGATGTAAAAAGATAGCAAAGCAAAACGCCACGTTCAGATTGAAGCTCGATAAACATACGGTTGAAATAAGCGGAAACGACATAATCGCGAGGCCGGAAGACAGAATAAAAAAGAAATTCAAGAAATGGTAATCGTTTTTATTCGGATTATTGTTTCGATTCATCTCGCATCAGAAATTTCTCTAAATTCTCTTGACAAGCCTTCGTTGGCTTTCGTTCAACCGCTTTTTCGTTATCGTTCAAAACGGGCTCTCCGTAAACCCCGTCATACCCGGGCCTGATTTTTATCTTTTCTTCCCTGTTCTTTATTATGATCTCGGCGATTTTATCGTCTATTTTTGCCAGTTCGCTTTCGTCCGCCTCCAGCAGGACATTCAGTTCATTTCCGAATTTTTCTATAAACGCTCTTTCCATTTCAAACACCTTTTTTGAAAGCGGGCCGGCTCCGCATTTGTTGGCGATCAGTTCTGCCAGGGGCAAAAGCCTTTTAAACGGTATCGCGCCCTTTGGCACAAAGCCCTCCGGCCTGTCGGCGAGCTCTTCAACCCTGTGAAGAACGCCTATCGTCAGCGGCCTCTTGCAGACCGGGCATATGTTGTCATATCTTTTCGCTTCTTTTGGCTCCAACGAGATGTTGCAGTTTCTGTGGCCGTCGAAATGATACTTTCCATAAGCCGGGTCAACCTCGATCGTATATAAGAATTTGCTCCCGTCCCTATCTTTTATCGCGTTTGTCAGGGCCGTGTACGTCAATTTTTCTAAATTGAAAACGTTGCACTCCCTGCCTATTCTGGAAGGCCACGGAGAGTGGGCGTCCGAGTTCGAGACGAGAGCGTATTTGTCCAGAGAGGATATTCTCCACAGCATTTCCGGGTCAGCGCTCAAACCGGTTTCTATCGCGCGTATATGTTTTGTCTGGTCTTGGAAGCATTCCTCAACAGAATCAAAGCCCGACTTGGAGCCAAAGATGCCGAACCAGGGCGTCATGCAATGGGCCGGTATTATGAAATTGTCCTTCGATATGCGCATAATGTTTTCAGCGAATTCTGGGCATGTCATGCCAAATGTCGGCCTGCCGTCATAATCTAGCCTTCCCCTTGTCAGCAACCACTCCCGTATCTGTTCTACTATTTCAAAGCTTGGCGAAAGCGTGACGAGATGAATCTTTCTCAGTTTCTTGTCTTGCAGATACGTTAGAGATATCTCGGACGATAAAACAAAATTCATGCCATTAAATTCGTATATCCCGTCCTCAACCATCTTCAGTTTTTCCTTCAGTTCTTTGAACCACAGCGGGTGAGTGAAGTCGCCGGTGCCGAGAAGATTCAACCCCTTTAGCTTGGCATAGTGCGACAGCTCTTCTATGTTCATTTTCCCGGATGTAGCTCTCGAATAATGAGAATGTAT
>JAGGUE010000041.1 GCA_021158665.1 Candidatus Aenigmatarchaeota archaeon | reverse complement strand
TTGTAGTGGTCGTGACGTTTCCTAAGACCCCATTTGTCATCTCTTCTATTTTCTTAACCCTGTCCCATAAGGTTCGGTTAACAGAAATAAAAGTTTCGTTTATCAATGTAAAGTTCAGACCAGACCATGTTTCGTTCACCGCGCCATTCTCCTTAACAGTTTTTATCCAACCGTTTGGCATGGAGAATTTTTCTACGATCCTTTCCGGAGTCTGCGTGATGTTCAATGAGGCGTCTCGTTTTTGAATAACCCAGCTGATGGAATCACACGTTTCTGTTACAATAACCCTTTCATCTGGTTTTAGCAATTCTCGGACTATCTTCTCGTAATTGGATATAAATCTAAATTTTCCGTAAGGCGTCTCTATTTCTTTAACAAACCCGTCCGGGCCGTAAGACGTGTGCTCAGAACCGGGAATCTCCGACATATCGCCTTGACTCACTTCAAAGTTGGATGAGTTCAAAAGCAAAGAGCCGGTTGGAGCGTAATCGCTCTCAAATTGCGGCGCAACAAATGGTATCGCCGCCAAACTGGCGAGCATGATACCGATTAATGCCAAGATGGTCGGATTCATGGTTTAATATTATATTTTTGCCCCTATATAAAGTTTATTATTTTAATAAAATAGTGATAAATATGGCAGAAAATAAAGAAAAAATAGTTCCCGATACATCAGTTCTGATTAATGGCGTTATATCGGATTTAATTGAAAAAGATAAGATTAAAAACATAGATATAATCGTGCCAAACTTTGTGATGGAAGAGTTGCAGTCACAGGCATCTAAAGGATATTCCATCGGGCTAAAAGGCCTGAATGAGTTAAAAAAGATCAACGACCTTTCCAAAGAAAAAAATATAAAGATAGTTCAAAAGGGAAGACGGCAAACGCTCGATGAGATAAAACTTGCAAAATCCGGGAGGATCGATGCGTTGATAGTTGATGTTGCCAAAAAAGAAAATGCCGTTCTCTACACCTGTGATATGGTCCAATACATGGTTGCAGATGTCCGGGGCATCAAGACACAATATTTTAAGCCGTATGCGAAAGCAAAAAAACTTAAAATAGAGGACATGCTAACTCCCGACGTTCTCAGTCTTCATCTAAAAGAAGGCGTGGCACCATTAGCAAAAAAAGGAAAACCCGGAAAATTCAAATTAGTAAAAATCAGAGACGAAGTCTTAACGGCAGAAGAACTTGAAAATATCATAAGAGAAATAATGGACGCTGTCAGATACGAAGAAAACGGATTTGTGGAAATTGGTGGAAGAGAGGCGTCCGTAGTGCAATTGGGCAATATGAGAATTGCCATTACGAGGCCGCCCTTCTCCGACGGCATCGAAGTGACGGTCGTGAAGCCAATAGTAAAATTGACTATCGATGACTATAAAATTCCAGAGAAATTGAGAAAGAGGATAATGATCGGTAGCGGCATACTTCTGGTAGGTCCGCCCGGGTCTGGTAAAAGTACATTGGCCGCATCAATAGCAGAATTCTATGAATCGCTTGGCAAGATAGTAAAGACTTTAGAGCAGCCGCGAGACCTTCAAGTCAAAGACGAAATTACGCAATACTCAAAACTCAGGGGCGATTTCGAGGGAACGGCCGAGTTGCTGTTGTTGGTTAGGCCCGACTATACGATCTTCGATGAGGTAAGAACAACCAAAGATTTCAACGTATTTACTGACATGCGGCTGGCTGGCATAGGCATGGTTGGTGTCGTTCACGCCACAAAGCCGATAGATGCGATACAGAGATTTAGTAAAAGGGTAGAGTTGGGTATGATCCCGCATATTATAGACACTATTATTTTCATAGACGCCGGTGAAATAAAATCCGTATATAAATTATCATTAGTTGTCAGAACACCCACGGGCATGGCAGAAGATGACCTGGCACGGCCCGTTGTTGAGGTAAGGGAGTTCTTCTCCGATAGATTAGACTATGAAATATATACATATGGCGAAGAGAATGTTATCATCCCCGTAACAAAAAAAGAAAGCGAGTCCGTTGCAGACAAGCTTGCGAAAAAGAAAATAATGGAAGAGATAAAAAAATTTGATTCCAGGCCAGAAATAGAATTTCG
The DNA here is from genome assembly GCA_021158665.1 of Candidatus Aenigmatarchaeota archaeon. Lineage (GTDB taxonomy): Archaea > Aenigmatarchaeota > Aenigmatarchaeia > GW2011-AR5 > JAHLMP01 > JAGGUE01. The sequence goes on along the minus strand of JAGGUE010000041.1, from coordinate 1,212 downwards.
TAATAATAAGGTATTTATTAAATTGGACAACAAGGCAATTCCATTATTAATTGGAAGAAAAGGCAAGACGATCCAGGAACTTGAGAAGAAGTTGGGGATAAAAATAGAGGTTCTTCCAAAGGTTTCGACATTGAAAAAAATAGCTAAATTTACCGTTCGGGAAACCGGGGCATACATAATATTTAATTTTACAAAAAATCTTTCCGGAAAGACAGTGAATTTTTATATCGGAGATGAGTTTGTTTTTTCCGCAGTTATAGGCAGAAATGGTCAGGTAAGAATCAATAAAGACGGCGATATTGGAAAGACGATATTAAAAGGTGTAATGAGAGACGATATAAAAACATTTATATAAACATCAATTTCTATTTTATGGATTTATATAATAAAAAAATTTCTACATAAGATATATATGCCCTTGTAGCTCAGTTTGGATAGAGCGCTGCCCTCCTAAGGCAGGTGTCATGAGTTCGAATCTCATCAAGGGCGTTTTATTGCATAAAAACTCGATGCGAAAGAGCGACATGCATAGTTACCAAATTCAATTACTCAAATAGCAAAAATCTTTAAATTCAAAGAAAATATAATTTACAATAAGGTGTGCATGCAATGAAAAGATATTTTTTGTTGTTGATGTCGGTTTTTGGGCTATATTTTTCGTTTCCAGTATTTGCGGCTACTTTGAGCATCACAAGCAATCCAGTTAATCTTACCGCATATAATAATACGGGAACAAATGTTACAATGTTGAACCTGACATTGAACTTGACCGGAGAAAACAGCGTCGACGTTGCCAATATAATCGTTACATTTAATTCAACCAACGGATCATTGAATGCGAGCCAGACCAATCTGAGCGTATGTCTTTATAATTCAACTGTAAATTCGTCAAATAATCTCGGTTGTGGCACGGTTTGGAATGTTAGCGGAAATGTGAACCAGACAAATATTACATTAAGCAATTTTAACATAACAAATTCCACAGAAAAAAATTTACTAATCGTTTACGAGGTTTATAGAAACGCAACAACGCCTATTAATATTTCTCTTTACATAAATGATAACTCAAGTATAACATTGAGTAATAGTAGTGTAATTATAGATAATTCAACATTTCCTATATCTTCCAATTTCACACAGATTCAAGACCTTCATGCCTCGGCGAGCATATCGCCAAGGTATGTTGATACGAATGTTGAAAACCAGAGTTTT
>JAGGUE010000057.1 GCA_021158665.1 Candidatus Aenigmatarchaeota archaeon | reverse complement strand
GAATATGCTTGAACATGACATGGTTTTTACATCTGGTATTGCAGCAATTATAATTTTGTTATTGCTTATTTTAATAAAAAGATCTATTACAAGAGGTATTCTCGTCTTCACCCCTTTGATTTTAGGTCTTACATGGACCTTTGGGCTTATGGGGTGGTTTAACATTCCATTGTCAGTAGCAACGGTTGGCATAGGAGCGATGATTTTGGGGTTGGGTACAGAATATGGAATTTTCTTGGTGGAAAGATATGAGGAAGAAAGAGAAAAAGGTAAAAATCAAAGAGAAGCATTAATTTTGGCATTACCTTCTGTTGGTTCGGGGATTGTGGGTTCTGGAACAACTACCGTAGTTGGTTTTCTTGCCTTATTGACATCCTCCATGCCGATGATTCAGCATCTTGGGGAAACTCTTGCTCTGGGAATTTTCTGCATTTTATTCGCGACTATAGTCATATCTCCAGCTCTTATATTGCTTGAGGAAAGATTTATTGAAAAAGTAGAAAAACTTGAATTAAATTTTCTTGGAAGAGGTTTGAAGCATGAAAAAAACAATTGAAAGGTATGCTGGATTCGTGGCAAAAAAACCTCAGATAATTTTTGGAGTCGTAATAGTATTTACCCTGATTTCATTTGTGGGAGTGAGTTTTAGTAAAACGGAAAGCATGTCGTATAGAGATATGGTTCCTAAGAATATAGATGAGATAAATGCAATCTATTATATTGGTGATGAATTCGGGACTTCGGGAGAATCGGTAATGATTATTGCTGAAATAAATCCGAAATACGCAAATTCCAACGAGGTAAGAGACATTCGAAACCCAGAAGTTATTGAGTATCTTGATATTTTAGAACAAAAAATAAGAAAAATGCAAGGTATCTCTTCTATAACAGGGGTTTCTGATATTCTGAAGGAGATGAACTCTGGACATTTGCCGAAAACAAAATCAAAAATCATTGAACTCATGAATAAAGAAATTGTCATAAATAAATCTTCTTTGAATCTGCCGGGAACGCTATCTCAATTCTCTGAAGGATTGGAAGGCATAGAAGAAGGTATGACAGCGGAGGGGCAAATTATAGATGGTATAACTTATGGCCTGAATGGTTCATCGTTTGCTTTGAAGCAAATCCAATATGCTCTTTCCTCAATAGCAGAAGGTATGAATCAGGAACAGGATTTAAGCAAGATAATTCAGACTGTTTCTCTAATTAACCAAACAGAAACATTAGTGCAGCAATCAAATGCTACAGAATCTGAAAAAATGGAAATAATTGGTTATTTGGAAGGACTAAAGCAGGGTCTGAATACAATGATTGCTCAAACAACGGAAGCGCGGGAAGGGATGCAACAATTATCAATATCGTTAAATGGAATGGCAAATGCTCTTGAAAATATCTCTTCCGGACTTGAAAAAATGAAAAATGCAAGTTTGTTGCTCGAAAATCTCACTTCCAACATGAAAGAGGGTGTTTCTGGAATAAGTTCTGGTTTAGATGACATCAGCAAATATCTGGAGTTGTATGAAGGTGAAGAGAAGAATGATGAACCGGTGAAATTAAACCGGTTCAAATACTATGTAAGCGATGATTGTACAACAAGTACTATAAGAATAAACTTGGCAGAAATGAATGAAGAAAAAAAGGATGATTTTATTGATGAACTTAAACATATAATCGGCGAGACAGAAAAACCCGCTGGATTGAATATCGGGCTAACCGGAGATCCGATAGTATCTGAAGAGTTGAAAAACCAGATCATGCCAACTATGCAGACGACTTCAATGTTTTCTTTAATAGGGATTTTTATAGTCGTGTGTTTGCTTTTCCTTTCTTTGAGATATGGTATAATTTCTTTGCTTGCAATCGGATTTGGAATGATATGGGTTTACGGAGCCTTGGGTTTATTTGGAATATACATAAACCCCACGATGTCCGGCGGCATGTCAATGATTATGGGCATAGGAATAGATTTCGGAATTCAGGTTGTAAACAGATTCAGACAGGAAATAAAAAAACATAAAATAGAAAAAGCGATGAAAATAACACTTTCAAAGGTATTTGTACCGATGCTTATAACAACATTGGCAGCTTTGATAGGTTTCAGAGCCATGTCTTTAGGGCAACTGACCTTGTTAGCAGATTTGGGAAATATGATGTCTTTTGGTGTTTTGTTTTGCTTTATTGCAGCGATTACCGTAGTACCTTCCGTATTAGTTATTAATGAGAAATTTAAACAAAAACTAAAAAATAACCGTGAAGAGTAATAATTATGAATAGTAAATATCTAATGGGAGCTAAGGTAAATATACTTTTACTGGGCATTGTCAGTTTTCTGAATGATTTGAGCAGTGAGATGATAATGCCGATTTTGCCAATGTTCATTACAGCATTAGGCGGTGCTGGTTTAGTTGTTGGATTGATTGGGGGATTGAGAGACAGTATTTCAAGTATTCTAAAAGTTTTTGCAGGTTATTGGTCAGATAAATCTGGAAAAAGGAAAATTTTTGTTTTCTCCGGCTATCTGACTTCAGCACTTTTCAAATTATTTTTGGCGTTTTCTAAAATATGGCAACATGTTTTAATTTTCGCTGGTTTGGAACGGATTGGCAAAGGGTTGAGGACGGCAGCCCGGGATGCCATTATTGCAGATTCTATGCCCAAAGAGAAAGGCAAGGGGTTCGGAATTCATAGGGCAATGGATACTTCAGGAGCAATTGGAGGGTCGATTATTGTTTTTCTTTTGATTTGGTTTTTCGGATATAATTTCAAGTCAATTATATTCATAGCAGCAATTTTAGCGTTTCTTTCTTTAATTCCTTTATATTTTGTAAAGGAGAGAAAAAGAGAACCGCAGGATATAAATTTAAAAATCGGTTTGAAAACTCTTTCACGACCGCTTAAATTATTTATCTTGGTTTCTGGGATATTTGCTTTGGCAAATTTCAGTTATATGTTTTTTATCCTCAGAGCGCAAGAGCTCTTTACGGGTAAATTATCGGTTGGGGCGCCAATCCTTTTGTATATTCTCTTCAATGCTTTCTATGCCGTGTTTGCTGTTCCCTTCGGTGAACTCTCCGATAAAATAGGGAGGAAAAAAGTTATCACCTTTGGTTATCTACTATTTTCGTTAACCTCCCTTGGATTTGCATTTTTCAACTCATTGACGGCTTTTATAGTTTTATTCGCTCTTTACGGCATAGTTTATGCCATAGTGGACGGTAATCAAAGGGCTTATGTTTCTGATTTGTCTTCGGAAGAATTGAGGGCTACGGCATTGGGAACATTTCATACCGCAATGGGTTTAATGGCGCTGCCGGCAAGTTTAATAGCAGGGTTTCTATGGCAAATTAATTCAAGCATGCCCTTTGTCTATGGCGCGGCAGTTAGCATTATTTCGGTTGTTTTGTTCATTGTTTTTAGGAATTATTTTAGAAAATGAAAATATTTTAGGCAGAAATGCGCAAATTCTATAAATGCTATATGTCGCGTTGTTTCTATAAGATGGTTCATACGTATGAAAATTTATATATCATTATGTTCATATCAATAATCATGGCTAAAAGAAACTACATTGTGGATATAGAAAGGATACTTAAAGGAAGAAAAAAACCAATAGAACTATTAAATGTTATACTTGGATTTCTCAACTTCAAACCAATAGAAATTAAAATTTACAACATCTTATTGAAATCTTCGTTGACCATAAAACAGATGGAAAAGCAACTAAACCTTTCAGAGCGAACAATACGAAAATATATTAAAAGACTGGAACAAGAAGAATTCATAAATAAAAGAGTTGAGCAGGGAAAAAGGCTTAAGTATATTTATAATGCCGTTCCGATTCGGGAAGCATGGAAAAATGTTAGAAATAAAATACAGAAAATTTTAGAAGAAATCACTAAAACCTTGGAGAGGAAAGCTATGTTTTTTTAGATTACCAATATGCATCTTCCAAAGTTCCGACCCCCTTGCCCGTGTCATCTAAGGTAATTATTTTGTCTTTGGTTCTCAGCTTGAATTCTTTGGGTATAACCGCGTATTCAATGTAAACCTGCGAACCGCCACCTTTCATAACATATCGCTTTGTTGCATAAGTTTCCAGAACCATTTTAAGAGTTTTGTCGATGTCGCTACCCTCAACAATCCAGTTATTTCCCATTTTTAATATTTCCAATTTTGGATTATCAAATCTGATAATTCTCTTATTTTCAATGTCGTGAAAGATTAAAGATCTGCGAAAATATGTTTTTGAATTTCTGCCTGTTTTAAGGCAGAAAAATGAAGTTGAAGAACCGTTTTGAAAAACAAGTCTTCCCCAATGAAACGGTCCGAATATCGTAACCCCAAAAACTTTCTGCAAGTGTCCAGTTCCTTTAAATTTTTTTCCTAGTACAATACCTTCAACGCTTGAAAAAATATCGATCCACGACATACCAAATGGTGGCAAAAATACGCCACTTGCGGCATTGTCTTCAAGACAATCCCCCTTTGTTATTTTCAAATTAATCAAATTTCCAACAGTCAATTCATAATTTGGAAAACCTCCGCCAAGCGTCATTTTTTGACCAGAAATCTCGGAAACAATCTTTTTGCCCGGAATTTCTACAATAGCATTTGTATCCCCCAAGTTACAGAGTTTTTTTCCGTCATATATCCAACCGCTAGTAACGGCCCGGAGTTTATTTTTCTCCACTTCTCTAAGTACCATTTCTTTATCATTAAATAACATTTTCTTTCCATGCTTTCTGAAGATAAGCAACATAAGTTGCACCGGTCTTTTTCCGTTTCTGCCAAAGAAAAGAAACCACCAGTATTCCTTTCCTAAAGGCGGCAAACTCTCAAATTTGTACATGACACGGTCCAACAATGTTTTGCTTGCATTTGAACCATTTATAGAAGATAGTTTCCGCATAAGACCGTATGTCCTCCAGATTCGCCAAATCTTATAAAACACCATTTTAAATCACACCAGTTTATTTTCCAGATAAGAAAAAGTCAAATCAGTTGTCAACGCAAAACACAATCTAAGCACATTCAAAACACCTTTAATATTCCGTGCACGTTTCAATAAAGAGATATAATTCAATAGGTTAAGTGGCGAATAACCATTAAACGAATCAATAATCTCGCCCAAATCAATATCAATATCTATAGTTGCATCGCTCTGCTTTCCAGAAATAGTTTTTACATATTCCACATTTTTGCTCGTAGTTTTTATAATATAACTCACTTTTTGACCGTCACATATCAAAGTGATTTGTATGATTTGCGACCCTAAAATCTTTAAAAATCTCGACATTTCTATAATGTCATGCATGAATATTTTTCTTTCATTTTCTTCTATTTCAGCATCTTTGATCGCATGTAAAACAACCTTAGCGTGTTTTTTTATTTTACCGCCCCTCAAATCATAACCAGCATTTCTGGCAAATTTCACTTTTGCGATCATCTCATATATGAAATCTTTTAACGATAATTTTTTGCCAGTCCTTTTTTGTGAAACCCCGTTCCTGTCCAGCAGGGTATTCAATGTCCAAAATCTTGCCATGCAATAACTTTCTAATTCTTCCAGTTTATCCGAACTCAAAGGATTTAACTTAAACACGGAGTGCATCTCATCATATTTTGTCCAATCACGCTCAAAGATTAGATTATTTTTCTCCAACTTTTCATAAAATTCTGTCCCAGGAAATGGAGTTGCAATACCAAATGCGCAGTTCATCAGACCAATTTTTTTGGCATATGATGGAAATTGCTTTATCTCCTCTTCGCTTTGACCGGGTAAACCAATAACAAAAGTCCCGGAGACGTTCGCACAATTATCCCTTAATATTTTCACAGCTTTTTCCTGCATCCCGAGAGTTATACCTTTCTTAACATTATTCAAATCTTTCTGATTTGGGCTTTCAAAGCCCAACTCATAACTAAGAATGCCGCTATCGCACATTTTCTTGACGAGTTCGGGATATCTAACAATGCTGTCAACTCTTGTCATAACAGAAAATGTTATATCTAATTTATGTTTTTGCAACAAATCACATAATCGATCTATTCTCTTAGGATCGCCCATGAAATGCGGGTCTGTTACAAGAATTTGCAGCGGTTTTCCTTTATGAAAAGATACGATTTCGAACAATTCTTTCATTATGTTTTCAGGTGACCTAAATCGCATTCGGCTCTTGCTCATGTAAGGTTCGCAACAAAAACTACATCTTCCCCAGCAACCGCGTGACATTGTAATCACATCCAATTCTTTGCCATTGTTGTTCATATGGTCTTTGTATTTGTGTCTTCTGAGATGTCTTGCCGGAAAAGGCAGGGAATCCAAATCTTCTATCAATGGTCGGTCAGGGTTGTGAATTATTTTCCCGCCGCTTTTGAATGAAACTCCGAGAATATTTTCAGGCGAACCTTTTTTTACAAATTCTTTCATTGTGAGTTCCCCCTCACCTCTAACAATGATATCAATTTGTGGATATGAAAGCAATTCGTCTGGTATAGCAGTTGGATGATAACCGCCCAATACGGTCATAATGCCATTATCTTTGGCGATTTTAGCAAGACGCAAACCTTCATTATGATCCGTTGCCGACATTGTAATTCCAACCAAATCCGGATGAAGTGTGTCGAGAAAGTGTTGGAACGGACGCCTTTCAAATTCCATATCAATTATCCAAACTTTATCAACTTCTTTTTCTATTGATGCTGCGATATACTCCAAGCTTATAGGAATTACATCTGATGAAAAGCCCAAGCCTTTCCTTCCCTTTGGTTTTACCAATAAAACTCTTCTGAATGACATTTTAACCACCTTTCCACCAGTCGTATAAGTAAATAATACCATACAGGCCATGTCCAGAAAAGCGGGCGATAACCGCCGCTTAAAAATTTATACCTCATTTTTTCACCTTGTTTTTTATGCAGCCGGGGTCAGGAGCCAAGTAGTCTCCAAAGTAATTGTAAGCTCTTGCCCTGCAGCCCCCGCAGTAATAGCGATAATCGCATTTTCCGCAGTTCGGCTTCAACAAATCTTTATTTCTCAAGTCCTTGAAAATTTTATTGTTGTTCCACAACTCTTCAAAATCGTCATTTTTAATGTTCCCGACAGTCAAAGGAAAGAACACGCACGGCTCTATATTTCCCTGCGGCCTTATCGCGCAGTAGAATCTCCCTGCGCCGCATCCGCCAATGAACTCTGCCAAATTTATTAGTTTCCCCTTCAGTTTTAGCGTATAAAAGTGCGTTGGAACAATCTTCTCGTCTCCAAATTCTCTTTGCAGGGCGACCCTGGAGAATTGCGGAGCCGTCGTTAAAACATTAACCTTGTTGCTCTTCAATTTTTCCCACAACATCTTCAGCAGTTCTTCTCTTTCTTCCGGAGTCAAGTCGCTTTTTTTGATGAAGTCACCCCTTCCAACCGGAACAAAATTATATGCCATGAACCAATTCACTCCCAATTCCTCGCAAAGGTCTATTATTTTTGGAATTTGCCCGTAATTGTAATGCGTGACCGTTGTCGAAATATTTACAAAAAAATCCCGTTCCACGCAGTTTTTTATCCCTTTAATTGTTCTCTCAAACGCTCCTGTAACGCCCCTAAATCCGTCATGGGTTTTTGCGTCTGCGCCATCTAAAGAGATTTGAACGAATTGCATTCCCGCTTCTTTCATTTTTTCAGCCATTTCTTTCGTTATCAAAGTCCCGTTTGTAGCCATTGCAACGTAAATTCCTTTATCTGCCGCATATCTGGATAATTCGAATATGTCCGGCCTGACCAAAGGCTCCCCTCCAGAAAAAGCGATTATCGGCACCCCGGCTTTATCCAACTTATCTATCGCTTTTTTCGCTTCTTCGGTGGTGAGTTCGTTCGGCAACGATTTTCCAGCCGTGGCATAGCAATGCTTACATTTCAAATTGCAGGCATAGGTAATGTCCCACACAATCAAAAACGGGGCACCCGGAACGAACGGGCGCTGAATTCCGAATTTGGCTATTCCTCGCAAAACATTTGCCAGTCCCTTCCTCCACGAATGGTCACTGAATTTTTTTCGCATTTCTTCCTCAGAAACTCCAAATGCCTTTCCCCCAAATTTAAGGATTTTAGCCAATCCTTTTTCAGCCGCTTTGCATTTCCAGCAGGCGTCCTTCCTTTGTTCGGCCCACAATTCCAGTGCAACCTCCAGTCTATTCTTTTGGTCTTTCTCGCACCAATTGGAAACCGAAGAAATCAACTCTCTCGCAACGGGATTTCCAATCGCAGATTTCAAAATCTGAATCGCGGTTGTCGTTCCCATCCCTTTATCTTCCATGTTCAATCACCATAATAATATGAACATAATTTTACATATATATGAATTATTTATAACATATATAACTTAAATAATTTGCGAACAATCGTTGCTCGCCATTCGCCACGCGAAATCCGAACTCGATGCGTTCCCGGATACCAGAAGAAAATATCGCGAAAATCGGGAAAAGATAATGGAGGGTAGGTGCGAGCATTGAAAACAGATTATTGAATTTTTGGCAATGATTTTCGGCGAATTAATGCGTTGTGAGTTTTTCAAATTGCACCGCCGATTACTTAATTCGCAATTGGAACTCCGACAAACTTCACGGGCGATTTTCGTAAGGAAGAGCAAGCACTTGGCGTAATCATTAAAAATCGGCTTGAAAGATTTTTAAATATGCGCGCATCTAAGCTAGATTAATGCTTTTATTATTGAACATTTATTGAGTAGTATGGCAAAAACTATCACAACAAGCTTTATGGGCGACGCGAATCTCGGATTGTTCGGCTTCGCAACGGATAGATATTGCGTCGTGGGGGCGAGCCCAAAAAACCCGAAAAAGGTTAAGGAAGCGTTGAAAGTGCCGATAATAAAATCATCGATGCTCGGCACCGATTTGACCGGGGTCTTTTCAACAGGAAACTCCGACGGGATTATAGTTGCTGACATGCTGAGCGATTACGAAATAGAAAAACTGAAGGAAAAAGTGAACGTGCTCGTGCTCGATACGAGATACACGGCCATCGGAAATCTTGTTTTAATGAACGATTACGGTTGCATTATTTCAAAACTTATAAAGAAAGAGAAAAATAGGATAGAAAGGTTTTTTGGATTGGATTGCGCGATTTCAAATTTAAAATTAAATGTAATAGGCTCGTTGGCAATCGCCACGAATAGGGGATGCCTCGTTTATCCGGAAATAAAAGAAAACTACGCAAAGGAGATTGAGAGGGCGTTGAAAGTGAAAGTTGACATAGGGACTGCGAATTTCGGTTCCATGTTCGTCGGCTCATGTCTTATTGCAAACTCATACGGGTTGCTCGTTTCAAATCGGGCAACCGGCGTGGAGGTGGCGAGAATAGAGGAGACGCTTTTTGGCAATAAGATTAAATAACTTCAAATTTAGTGAGATTTATGGATGAAATAAAAAAAGAACTGGAGAAAGAATACGTTAAACTGAATGCGATGAAAAACCAGTTGAATGAACTCGTCGTGCAGAAAAAAATTATCGAGTCAAAAATGAATGAAGTCTCAGAAACCATTGAAACGATAGATGGCGTAAAGAATATGAAGCGGGGCGCAGACATGTGGGCGTCCATAGGCTCCGGCGTATTTGTTTTAACGAGCATGAAAACCCCGGACAAAGTGATAGTAGATGTTGGCGCCGGAGCATTGATAGAAAAAAATATTGAAGAGGCGAAAGAATTTTTGAATAAAAAGATGGACGGGCTGAAGGCTCTTTATCAACAATTAAGCCAGAATATATTGCAATACACCGAAGAGGCGAAAAAATCAGAGGACAGAATCTTGGAACTTAGCAATAAGAAATTGTAATAATCCTTTCCAAAAGAATTGTCGCTTTGGCAACCGTCCCTGCTCTGATTCCAGTTTCGCGAAACTGGCGATTATCGCTCCAAATATATAGAGAGTTTACCGATTTATTTTTTGGGGCGCCACATCTTGTTGAGAAATCAAACGTTCTTTATCTTCACTTCAAAATCCTTTAAGTAAAATGCGCCATCATCAACCGACTTTATTCTTACTATGTTATAGCCGGGCGTGCAGTGCGTGTTGTTAAATGAATATGTGAGATTCCCTTCTCTTATTGCATCGTAAACCAGTTGGTGAACAACTCCTTCGGCATCTTGAATTGTCAAAGAAAATCCGCCGCCTGTCAAAATGTTTGTTATATTGAATGTAACGCTTGCCGGCTCATTTTCCAGAGCGTCGTACTCATCGTTGCTCAACGAAAATGCCTTCTCCGCAACATTTTCACGCGTCGTGTTGTAATAGAAAATAAGCCTAGCGTCACCTTGGAAAAGAGAATCGACTTCTGATACGAATTCAATCGCGTTGTCTCCCGTCTTCAGGTAGCGCTGATCAAAATGAATGGTGTCATAAGCTTTTGTCGGCCCGTGGAATATCTCATGCCCGTTGAGATTTATTCTGAGTTCTCCCTTATGCTCTGTCAAGTCAAGAACGAGCCTTCCTTGGTTTCCGGCCAAATTATTGAATTCGTTTTCGTATATAGTGAAGGAGAACTTGCTTGATTTGGAATGAAGACCCTGACAAACAAATTCGACATCTTTCAGGTCGTAAACCGTCGGCGCCCATATCTTCCACGAAGACGACGCCGGAATGAACTCTATTTTGTTGCTTCTTTTTACAAGCGATTTGTTCACGAGCATCTTATGTCTGCCCGTTGAAAACCTGCTGACATTGATCAAGTTTCCGTTAAGTTTTATGCCGAGCGCCCCGTAATTGTTTGTCTTCTCAACATCGAAGCTTATGTAACACCCAACGAGATTTTTTGTGTCAACATCGGAACTTATCTCAAGTTTGTTTGAGCCGAACATGAGACCGTTGAACAGGTGTTTCTCCGCCACGCTCTCTTTTACCTCATCAGACGCATAACTCACATTCAATTCTCCTACCTCAACGCTTCTCCATATTGTGATGTCCCGTGGCCCCACGAAAAATACATGCTGCTCGGGAATCGCCGGAATCGTTGTAGTCGTGGTTGTCGCATTTCCAGTGTCGGTTGGAAATTGAAGGGGTTGACCAAAAAAGAACAATGCCGCTGCAATGATGCACAATCCGACTATTAACCATCCAAAAAACTCATCCATACAACGAAGCACCGGGCATTTCTATAAATAAGTTATTAGCACTGACAGATTTAAAAATCTTTCATCTTAACCAACCTCAATGAGACGCCATCCGAAAGGTGGAGAGGAATTGAGTTAAACATTTAAAATATTTTTTTGTAAACTTATTATGCTTAGTCGGAAGGTTTCTGGCAATGAGGCTTTTTTTGGTGGGATATCTTTGATGCCACGGCCTCGAAGACCGTGGGCTGCGGTGAACGACCTTTGTCAGAGTTCCAAGCACGACGAAGGCACGGAGCTCTTTGCGAAAGCCGGGGCGGTTCGCGCATGACCAACTGCTAATATTCAAAAAGGGCGGGTAGCTTAGCCTGGTGGAGCGCTCGGCTGATAATTTAAATATCAGATACCGAGAGGTCGGGAGTTCAAATCTCCCCTCGCCCATCAATCCAAAAACTTTTCCCTGAATTTTTTGTAGCAATCGTCCTCAAGTGTTATAATTTTTACCGGCTCTCCTTTCTCAATTACGAAGTTTCTGCCGGCAAACGGCTTTTTCCAGAAACCGTCCACAATAACAACCCCGGAACTTACCTTGACGGCAATCTTTTTGTCGCTCGGGACTATCATCGGCCTTATTTTTGAGTTGAACGGCGCCACGGGAACGATGCAGATAACATCCGCATCCCAGCCAATGAATGGCCCGCCGAGCGACATGGCATGACCGGTTGAGCCAAGCGGCGTTGAAAAGATTATCCCATCGCCAATGAATCCAAACTCTGTTTCGTCAATGGTAAATCTTATGTCCGTGATTTTTCTGTCGTTTGCTATGAAGATTTCGTTTATCGCTCTCGGCGCCTTGATGCCGTTTTTTATAGAAAGCGTGCTTACTTTTGTAATCTCGTAATCGTCAAATTTTTTTATATTTTTTTTAACAAATTCATCAAAGCTTGTTGAACATAAATACCCGACCCCTTCCGCCCTTATTGGCAGGATCGGCACGTGCGTTTGATGCGCAACTCTAAGAAATGTTCCGTCACCCCCGATCGTTATGGCAATATCGCCGTCAAACCTTTCTATTTCTTCCGAGGTTTTGCTCAGTGCTTTTCCCGTCTGGATATCAAACACGATTTCATGTTTTCTCAGTTTCTTTGAAAGCCCGTCTGCATAGTTCAGGCATTTTTTGTTTTGTTTTGAAGCGATGAGGATTTTCATATCATCATCTCAGGTGTTCTTTTAAGTGAACAACTCCCGGCCAACGCGGGGAGCTTTCCATTTCAACGACCGAACTTGTGGGTATACTTTTTCTGTTAGTCGCCTCTCATCTTCGCTCTTTAGGAAGGAAACTTCCCGGCGACGAAGTTAAAATGGACCGGCCGAGAATCGAACTCGGAATCTCTGCCTGTTTCGGAAAAATGCGAAGGCAGCGTCTTGCCGTTCGACTACCGGCCCGGATCAACTTGGCTTGTATTTCTTTCGCGCGAGGTCGAGTAAAATTTTTTTCTCAATTCTTAGCACGAGATTATTGAAATTTTGCGTCATGCTGCTTTTGACAACCAGGCCGTCTGTCCCGGAGAGTATAAGTTTTTCTACCACATCTTCCAAGGGAATCCCCTTTGAAATAAAATTGCTGCAATACACTCTTAAACCGTAATTTTTGCACTTTCTTATCGTGCGATAAACCTGTCTTAAAATTGTGTTGTCTATTCTCGCATGCTCGGCATTTGTCATCAACCTCGCTATATTGGCGATATCAAAGAATATAACATCGGCATTCGGATAAAATTCTTCAATTCTCAGCATATCATAAGGGGTTTTTATTATAATGCCGGTTTTCGTGCTGTTCTGTTTCAGTGTTTTTATTTTTTCTGTGTTAATTTCTTCGAACAATAAGCAAATCTTTCGCCGTTGATTTAAACCTTCCGGGATTTCAAAGTGTTCGTTTCTTGCTATATAAAATACCGGTTTTTGGAATGTTTCGGGTATTTTGTCGATCAAATCTTTTTCTGAAATTATTATTTCATCCGAGTCTACTTCTTCGAGTTCGTTTACAGAATATACAACCGAACTTATTTTAGTGATTCTAATGTTTTCGTCCCGCATACTCTCGAAAGATTCTCCCACAGATATCTTCCCGTTCTCAACGGATATGAATTGATTCTCATCCAGCACCGCATCGTTGGAAATAATAAACGGCATGCCCGTCTCCCTGCAGAGAAACGCTATCCTTGAAGAGTACGAACACTTATTTGCAACGACTCCGGATATCTTGTCAAGAAACGGCAAAATATTCGCCTGGCCGTTTTTTATCAGTAGCACGCTTCGTTTTGCCGGCTCTTTTTCGTCGTGCTTTTTCACATATCCCTCAAAACTATTCTTGAGTTGTTTCAATGGTTTTGCACCGAGTATGTACAGCCTGTCTCTCAGTATGCACCATTCAATCAGAAGTTTCTCGCTAAAATATTCTCCAACTCTTTCGGCGGAACTTACAATTTTATCGATTTCGTATTTTCCAAGTATGTTTGAATTGACGGAGCTCTTTATGTTTTTCGAATATTTGTCTATTATCAACTGATGCGGTATGTCGTGCCCGAACACCAACGTGTTAAACCAGTTCTCGTTCTGATACGAGGATTCGACGAGCCAGTCACCTGAAAACGGGGATATCGTGCCGAACTTTTCGGCATTTATAAACTTCTGGACTATGATCGACGGCTTGAACAAAATATCATCTGGCAATTTCATATGCTTTTTATATAATAGCGTATACGAAGAAAACAATCTTGCTATCGCTTTTTTTATCGCAAACATTAACTGTCTGTTTCCGCGTATGTTAAATGACCCGAAAACGGTTGGGATTTCCGCTTCGGTGGATACCCTTACGATAACATTTGATTTATCACTCCCGGCCATCAGAAATCTTGCCGTCTCTCTCGGAATCTCCGAAATGGATTCCATCGAGTTGTAGTTTTTTATTATTTCATTGTTTGTCTGTTCAGAAAATTTTGAATTAAAAATTGAATTCTGAATTTTTGAAGACGTTTCATTTATATCATCCGTTAGATTTTCATTTTTGACGTTGCTTAAAAAATCCTCAAAAATATTCGATGCGATGACAAAACCGGTTGGCACAGAAAAACCGAATTTGGTCAACTGACCGAGATATCGCGCCTTGACGCCGACACACGGCGTGCTTCTGTCTACGTCCTTCAGGTTAAAAATCATATAATTGAATTATTTTGAAAAATTAAAAAGGTTAAAGCCGTTCAATTCTGTTAATCTATTGTTTGCGCGACGTATGCCTTAAAAGGCGTCGGCTCCGAATAAAGCTGCCGAAGGCGATTTGGAGGCGTGGCGAAGCCTTTTATCCGCCGTTAGGCGATGGCGAGGATGAAAAACGGATTTTTAATCTTAATTTACGAAAAATCGGCCAACAAAAACTTTATAAATGGTTCTTTCATATATAAGTAATAGTAACTTCAGGTGTTAAGATGGTAGCATTTCCTATAGCAACCGTGTTGGAGAACTTTGGGATGTCAGTGGTGAACTATATACCGAACGTAGTGAGCGCGATAATTTTGCTGGTGATAGGCCTTATAGTGGGCAAAGTGGTTGGCAAAATCGTAAAAGAGGTTTTGGTCAAATTAAAAATTGACCAATATGTCACAGAAGGTAAAAAACAAGTGATAAGCATAAGCAACATATTTGCAATAATAGCGAGATGGTGGATTTATCTTGCATTTATTGCGGCGGCATTGTCAGAAGACATACTCGGTGTTCCAACGATAGCAAACTGGATGAACTCCATAGTGGGTTTCATACCAAATGTTGTGGGAGCGGCGTTGATAATTATAGTCGGTTACATACTCGGTGAATTCATAAACGACCAGATAAAGAAAACGGGAACGGTTTACGGCAGCATAGTGGGTAAAATAACAATGTTCTTCGTCGTCTATGTAGCAGTTGCGATGGCATTGCCCGTGTTGGGAATATCGGCTGCGCTGGTGAACAGTATTCTACTTGTGATAATAGGTTCGCTTGGACTGGGAGTGGCAATAGCAATCGGTCTTGGTTTAAAAGGGCCCGTGGAAACGATTACAAAAAAGTATCTCCAGAAATCAAAGTATCTTAAATAAATTTCTATGTTTTTATTTTTTTTATTTTTCTTTTGATTATTTAATTGTTAGCGCGACCTGTCCGATTATTATTTTGTTATGTAAACTGCTCCCGCTTTCGCAGGGAGTCTCCTCGAGGTGTTTAAGATGAATATCGCGTCTCTCTTTTCTGGTGCAAAGGATTCGGCATTTGCGACTTATTTGTCTTCAATGCGACATAAAATCAGTTTTTTAGTCACGATAATCAGCGAAAATCCAGAAAGTTACATGTTCCACACTTCCAATATCAGTTTGACAAAATTACAGGCAAACGCGATGCAGATCCCCTTGGTTACCAGAAAAACAAATGGAATGAAAGAAGTTGAACTTAATGACCTAAAGAATGTCCTGAAAGAATTGAAAGCAGAAGGCATAGAGGGCGTCGTGTCCGGAGGGGCGATGAGCAATTACCAAAAATCGAGAATAGACAAAATATGCAAAGACCTTGGACTGAAGCACATGGCGCCGCTATGGCACAAAGATCCGGTTGAAATATTAAGAAATATGATAAAAGATGGATTTGAAATCATCATGACTTCCGTCGGAGCACCGCCGTTAGATGAGGCGTGGCTCGGCAGGAAAATGGATAATAAGTGCGTAAACGATTTGATAGAGCTGAATAAAAAGTATGGAATCAACATTTTGGGCGAGGGCGGGGAATTCGAAACATTTGTTCTTAACTGCCCGATGTTTAAAAAAAAGATTGAAATTTTAGACAACATTAAACATTGGGATGTTAAAACGCAATCCGGATGGCTGGAAATTAGAAAGGCTGAACTGGTTGCCATCTAATTGTCAAACTGCCGACAAACAAGATTCGATGCCGGCGCTTTGCTCACTTCTCTCGGTAATCTTTTTTAAATTTTTCATACGACTTTTTATAATATGAAAGGAAAAAAAGAGAAACAAATACAACAGCCCGCTATTCGAAAACCGAAGCCATCTTTGTTTTTGGAGAACGGCGTTGTCGTGGCAAACGACTCAAACAGCATAAGCGCTCTTGAGCAGGGATTTTATGGAGAAAGAGAAAACGGAAAACTAAAATTGAGCCCGATCGAGGCGCTGTATCTCGTCAACATAAGAAAGTGCCCGTGCGCGCAACAGGGCAAAAATATTGTTTTTTCTGATTTAATAAATATTTTTTCAGGCGAGTCGAGAATATTTGCGAGATACAACTTATATCGCGACTGGCGGGACAGGGGACTTATTCCGCAATTTCCAGAAAGAATGGAGCTTAAAAATTTCGGCAGGAGCCCGGTTGTTAAATATCCTTCCGGGAAGTTTGCGTTGCCGCCATTGGATACCGAGCTGCTCTATTTGCCAGAAGATATGGTTTCGATAGCGAGATGCGATGAGAGAACAAAACAATTGTTTGAAAGATTTTGGCTCGGCCAGTTGGGCGTATACAAACAACAACACCGCGACAATATCCTTAAATTCGACTTCATGGAAACGCTTTTATTGGCAAAAAACGGATTTGCCGTTAAAAATAATAAGAATGAAAAAATCATGGGCTTTGAAGAGCTCATGGACTTGATAAAAGAATATCAAAAAAATGTTAATGCATTGTTCGATGTTTATGAGGACTGGAGGGCAAGGGGTTATATCATAAAGACGGGTTTTAAGTTCGGCACCCATTTCAGGCTGTATTTTCCGGGCGCCTCTCCAAATCGTGAAAAGTCGAAGTGGATTCACTCCAAGCACGTGATCCATGTTTTTCCAAAAAACGTGAGCATGATTATGAGCGAGTGGGCGCGGGTTGTTCGAGTTGCGCATTCCGTCCGCAAGACATTTATCATGGCAATCCCCGGCATGAAAGAGTCCGATTACATCAAAGAGGGAAAACTCATAGATTTTATCGGTTACCATAGAAAGAAAATCGGGCTTGAAAAGCCGGGCGAAAGCAACCCGAAATTTGCCATAATCTCGTTTACAGAGGATGAAAAGCTCGGTGGAAAGGAGCTGGCATCTGCATTGAGCAAGGCCGACGAACTCGGGCTGAGATTGATGATCGGAATTTCTGACCGCGAAACATCGGTAACATACTATGTTGCAAAGCGAATAGACCTGCCGGGCTCGAGAAATAAATATTATGAAATAGAATGGAACCAACCGTGAGAAATATTTTAAAATTTTCAAAACTTTAATGAATTATTATTTGAGATTGTTTGCGAAGTCAACTGTCACTAAACGAGTTGGGTGTTTGCCGCAAACGAGAAAGAGCGTGAACAACGCCTCATTTCTACCAACTCATTGGAATGGGCGACCGTTTGTGGCGGCGATGACACGGAGACCGAATATGAAATCAATATATTATGACCCAGAAATTACGCGCGCCGACATCGATTACATGAAAGCTCAGCTAGACACTTTAGAGAAAGAGCTAAGAGCACAGCCAAATTATCAAAGGCTTCTTCGGGACATCATAGACAGAAGGCCGCACATCACGCTGAAACTGCCGAAAGATTGCAAGTCGGATGCGTTAGATGATGAAATTGCCGTAAAATACGATGAAACCGAATTAATCGGGCGCGTAATCCACGATGATATAAGAACGCCCGAATTGACGATAGAAAACCCGACCATACACCTCTACGGTGCCGGGAGGTCCGGGCTGGAAGAGGAGAGTTTTGCAATGAGGTTGGGTCATCTTGGTTTTTCCGTTTCAGAGTTCGGCACGAAGCTGGCAAGGCCTGTAAAACCCGATGACCTCGCGATCCTATTTTCCGGCAGCTGGGAAACATTGAGCACCACCAATTACGCGGGAGCGGCGAAAGCAAAGGGCGCGGTCGTCGTTGGCGTGACGTCATATCCAGAAATAGCAAAAAGGGATTGCAGTTATTGCATAGAAATAGGCGGAAGGGAGCGAATGGGCGAGATAAGAGATTATTACATTGACCAAATAAAAGACAGGTGTTCAACAACATTAGACCTTATGGGAACGGTGTTTGAAAGAAAGGTCGCCGTTTTTGCCGACATAACGATACATCATCTGTCAGACACGCTGGGCGAGATGGAAGAGAAAATGAAAAAAAGGCACGCGAACGTCGAATAATTCAAAAACAACCGCCTCGTTAACAACGCGTTGATTTTAGAAACAAAAACCGAAAACTATTTAAATATTCCGCGTTCTTTTATCTTGATGGAAGCCGATGAATTATATAATTGCCCCTTTTGTAATGGGCGCGCAAAAAATGTCAGAAAGGGTGTCTTTGAGCTAAGCGTATACAGTTGCGAGGAGTGCGAAAAAGAATTTCTTGGATATTAATCGATACGCAAGTTCTGCGTGCGCGGAGATCGTCGTCGGGCATCGCAATTTGAAATATGTGCGGAAATCCGGATCGCCATTTTTTACGGGATACTTAAACCGCTGTCGGCCAGCCGAGCGCGCGCTGCGAAATTCGCCGTGAACCGCCGAGCTATAAAGTCGAAGAATCCGGTGCTCTTGAAAACATTTAAAAGTTTTCGCACGATAAGTTAGAAATAATCACGATTCTTGTTGTACGGGTAAATGCCATGGTTACCGTTGACAAGGCGGTTATCGCTAAAATTGAAAAAAACGGAAAAATCTTTGAAATATTAGTTGATCCAGAACTCGCTTACGCTTTCAGGGACGGCAAAGCGGTTAGCATAGCAAATATGCTCGCCGTTGATGATGTGTTCAAAGACAGCAAGAAGGGCATGCCGGCAGCAAGGCGGGATGTTATCGATTGTTTCGGAACGGATAACATAGAAGATGTGGCAAAGGAAATCCTGAAAAAGGGCGACATTCAGCTAACGACAGAGTTCAGGAAAAAAAAGCTCGAAGAAAAGAAAAAACAGATCGCGGATTTCATTTCAAAAAACGTGTTGGACCCAAAAACCAAAAAACCGCATCCGCAGCAGAGAATACTCAACGCCATGGATCGGGCAAAGGTTCATGTTGATGTTTTCAAAAACGTAAACGAGCAGATAAATGATGTCATAAAAGCAATAAGGGAAGTTATACCGATATCATTTGAGAAAATCAGGCTCGATATAAAGGTTCCGCCCAAATGGGCTGGAAAGTGTTACGGAGTTATCAAGTCATTTGGGACAGAACCGCAATGGATGAAAGACGGCTCATTGTCAGCGAGCATGGAAATCTCCCCGGGACTTAAGCAGGATATTTTTAATAAGCTTAACAACATAACTCGTGGCGAAGTTAAGATAAGCGAAAAGTGAATGAAATGGAAGAAAATGTAAAAGAAGAAATGCGGGAAGTTAAAACCCATGTTGAAACGGAGGAAGATAAAATAAAGAGGATAAAGGAATACGAAGAGCACGCGAGGACGAGAAGGCTTGTATTGCCGGGTGAAGAGGTTGGCACCGGCAGAGCCGGAAGCGGAACGTACATTGACCGCGGAAAGATAGTGTCAAAGGTCGTCGGCTTGGCGGACAGCAAAAACGGCGTGCACTTTGTAATTCCGTTAAACGGCGTCTACAATCCAAAGAAAGGTGACGGTGTTATAGGCGTGATAACGGACATCAACATATCGAGATGGACGGTTGACATAAGTTCCCCTTATCCCGCCTCTTTGTCTCTGAGCGAGGCGGTTGAAGAATACGTTGACCTTACAAAAAACGACTTGACAAAATATTTTAATTACGGCGACATTATTTTTGCAAAGATTTCAAGCGTTACAAAATCAAAAAAGATAGACCTATCCATGAGAGACAAGAGGTGCAGAAAGCTGTACGGAGGAAGAATCGTAAAAATCACGCCGTCAAAGGTCCCCAGAGTAATCGGAAAAAACGGGTCCATGGTAGAATTGATAAAGAAAAAGACCGGGTGCCAGATCGTCATCGGCCAGAACGGTCTTATATGGGTAAGGGGAGATAAAAAGGAGCTTGCCATCGAGGCAATTTTGAAGATCGAGGAATACGCTCACGCGGTCGGGCTGACAAACAAGATAGAAGAGCTTTTGAGTACCGAAACAAAAGAAAAAATTGAAAGTTTTGAAAATAAAACAGAAAATGTTAAATTTGCCGGCGAATGATTATGAACGAGTTAAAGCTTATAGTCGATGGAAAAAGGCTGGATGGGAGGAGACCGGAAGACATGAGACCGATAGTCGCGAGAGCTGGCATACTTAAAAAAGCAGGGGGTTCGGGATATTTTTCATTCGGCTCCACATCGGCTATCGCCGGAGTGTACGGACCAAATCCCGTCTACCCGAGATTTAAAGAAGAGCAGGAAAAGGCGATATTGAGAGTTATCTACAGCATGGCTCCGTTCTCCACGACAACCAGGGTAAGGCCGGGAATAAGCAGGAGGGGAACGGAAATATCGTTGGTCATAAAGAAAGCGTTTGAATCCGTCTTGTTTTTGGAGGAGTTTCCAAAGACCATGATAGAAATTTATGTTGAGATTTTGGAGGCAAATGCATCCACAAGGTGCGCGGCAATAAACGCGGTTTCGCTCGCGCTTGCCGACGCCGGCATTCCAATGAGAGATTTGATAGCGAGTTGCTCAGTTGGCAAGATAGACGGGCAGATCGCGATAGACATCGCTGGCAAGGAAGACGAAAATGGAGAGGTGGACATACCGGTGGCGTATTATCCAAGAAAAGATTTTGTAACGCTCCTGCAAATGGACGGAATAATGTCAAAAGAAGATTTTAAAAAAGCGGTTGCCATGGCCATAGACGGTTGCAAAAAGATACATGCCGAACAAAAAAATGCCCTTAGAAGCAAATACACCGAAATGGATCTGAATGATGTCACCGCCGGTCTATAGATAATCTGTCTGCAAAAAGCTATAAAGAGAATCAGCGGAAAAATCACGAGGGTTTATATGATCGAATTCGCGCTTGTCGTGGCGCTGGCCGGTTCATTGGTTGCCGGACTGTGGGATTTGAAAACCACGGAAATACCCGACGAGATACCGACATTAATGGCGGCCATTGGAATATTCGCATGGTTTCTTTTCATGCTCACGACCGGAAGTTATTTCCCGCTTTTATTGTCGTTGGCCGCCGGCACGATATATCTGGCTTTCGGTTGGTCGATGTACAAGCTTGGGCAGTGGGGAGGAGGTGACGCGAAGCTCATGGCGGCAGTCGGATATTTAATCCCGTATCTGCCGGGGGTTATTTTCTTTCAGTTCGCTTTTTTTGTCAACATATTCTTTGTCGGAGCCGCGTATATTTTCGTCTACGCACTAATACTTGGCCTGAATCGCAGGGTTCCAAAGCTCTTTTTAAATGATTTGAGAAAAAACCTGAAAACGGTGCTTGGCGTTCCGTTATTGTTTCTCGCGTCTTTCTTCGGATTCATGCGCTATCTTGGCCACATGCAACCGATGCTTTTGTTATATTCATTTCTCATAATCCTGTTTCTGGTATTGTTTTACAGGTATGGGAGGGTCATTGAAAATCATGTATTCAAAAAAACGATTCCGGCGTCAAAGCTAAGGGTCGGCGATGTTATCCTTGATTCAAAAACATGGGACGGCTTGACAGAAGAGCAGGTCAGGGAAATAAAGAAAAAAAGAAAGCGGGTGACAATAAAAGAGGGCGTCAGGTTCGGGCCCGTGTTCTTCCTTTCTTTGATTATTACTTTGCTATGCGGGAATCTTTTATTTTTGTTTGTATGAGACATTTATGAAATCAGTTGTTGATTGTTTTATATTAGCTATTGGAGAAAGATTTAAACTTAAATTATATACAACCGATAAACATTTGAAAATGGTTGCAAAGAAGATAAATATTTTATGCGATCGTCTTCCGATCAATCAAACAGATGATAAAATATGATAATAAACTTCCCATATAAAATTCTGATCGAGAGGTCGGTGGAGGGTGAGATAGAAGCCTTATTAAAAGAAATGAGACTCGGCAAAAAAATTGCGATGATTTGCAATGAAAACGTCGGAAGGGTGATCGGTTTTAAAATCAAAGATATTCTTTCAAACTCATTTGACGTGGAAATCATAAAGCCGGAATCAATAGAAAAAAAATATCTGGAACGATTGTCGGAAAAAATAAAACAATTTGATTTCACGATCGGGCTCGGCGGCGGGAGGAGCATTGACGTGGCAAAGTATTCGTCGTTTCTGGCGAAAAAGCCGTGGATAGCATTTCCGACGGCGTTGTCCCATGACGGCGTCGTCTCTTCGCGCGCGAGCATAACTTCAAACGGGTTCAGGACTTCTGTCGATGCAACAGAGCCGATAGCAATAATAGGCGATTTGGACACGATAAAAAAGGCGCCTTACAGACTGATAGCGTCCGGAGCCGGAGATCTGATTTCCAATATCTCGGCGGTGGAGGACTGGAAACTCGCGGCAGAGAAGGGAAAGGAAAAGTATCATACATTAATGGCGGAGTTGGCGTTGTTGTCAAGCAGGGGAGTGATAAACCATATAGATGACATAAGAGAAAAGAATTATCACGGCCTGGAAATTTTGCTCTGGAGTTTGATATGCTCCGGTTTTGCAATGAACATATACGGCTCTTCCAGGCCATGCTCCGGAAGCGAACACAACTTTTCCCACGCACTCGACTCGCTCGGCGCAAATGCCCTGCACGGCGAGCAGTGCGCGCTTGGGACTATTGTCATGACTTATTTGCAAGGTCAACGAAAGGCGTGCAAGACTACTGAAGGCGAGAAACGGAACGGACCAACGCCGGTTCGCGATTTGCGTGGCGATGTATGGCAAAAAGTCAGGGACATGATGATAAGGCTCGGGTTGCCGACGAATTCAAAAGAGATAGGAATAAAAGAAGATATTTTAATAGATGCCCTGGTAAACGCAAAACGAGTCAGGGAAAGATATACGGTCTTAAACGAAATAAACATTACGAGAGCGGAAGCCGAAAAAATACTGGAAGCGGTGAAAATTATATAAGTATTGCGGACATTGAGAAGGTCGGCAATTTTCAACTGCGATGCGATTTTTGAAAAACCGGATTAGAAGATTTTTAAATTTGCTGGCGTCTATAATTAAAATTAAAGGATAATAGATTAACGGAGCGGTGCGCCAAATGGTTATGTGCCAAGATTCGCTTCGTCGTTCACCGTTGTGCATTTGGCCGATTGGGTCCGTGGTCTAGTGGCTATGACGTTGCCTTGACGTGGCAAAGGTCGGGAGTTCGAAATACCTTTCTCTCTTAAAAAGAGAGAAAGACTATCGGAAAGAGAGAAGTTCAGGCGAAACTTCGTTTCGCATATATTATTAAAAAGTATTAAAAAGAAAGACCAAAGGAAAAAGAAAAAAATTGGGCGAAAAATCAAAAGATTTTTCGCATATATTATTGAGAGAAAGACTATCGGAAAGAGAGAAATTCGGGCGAAACTTCGTTTCGCATATATTAAAAAGAAAAGAAAAAGACTATCGGAATCGCAGGAAGAGTTCACCAATTATAAATAATATAAAAAGTGAACTCCAACGAGAACGGTAAGAAAAAGACCAAAGGAAAAAAAGTCTTGTTATAATTACAATATAAATAAATATATGCGAATGAAATGAACCAGAGTCTTTTTCTTTCTCTGAAAGAAAAAGGTTGAACGGAAATCTCCCCGGACCCATTTATCACGGGTTTTTGGTATGAAACCAAAACTAAAAAGAGAGCTAAGTTTATGGCAGATAACGCTCATTGGCGTCGGCATAATAGTTGGCGCCGGTATATATGTGCTTATAGGCGAGGCAGCCGGTATGGCCGGCAATGCCGTCTGGCTCTCTTTTATACTCGCAGCCATCGTTGCCGCATTCACCGGATTATCCTATGCCGAGCTTTCTTCTGTTTTTCCAAGAGCCGGAGCCGAATATGTTTACATCGACAAGACGCTGGGAAAGAAATTGGCGTGGATTGTTGGATGGCTGATAATAATCAGTTCAATTATCAGTTCATCGGCCGTATCAATAGGGTTTGCCAATTATTTTTCGTCTCTGTTCGGCACTCCGATAATTTTAACAGCTTTGACCGCAATTCTGCTGTGCGGCGTTATTTTGATCGCTGGAATTAAGGAGTCGGCATTCTTAACGATTTTATGCACGTGCATAGAGTTGATCGGGCTGGCAATAATAATTTTTATCGGATTGCCTCATATCGGCTCAGTGAATTACCTCGAGCTGGCAAGCGGTTTATCTGGAATTTTCAGGGCATCGTCTCTGGTATTTTTTGCATATATAGGATTTGAATCCATCACAAGGCTTGCCGAAGAAACGAAAAATCCATCTAAGATTATACCGAAAGCGGTTTTGTTGTCTATAGCCATCACAACAATAATATATGTGTTAGTTGCGATTTCAGCGGTTTCTGTCTTGGGATGGAATGGTTTATCATCTTCGTCCGCACCTCTCGCATTCGTTGCTTCTCATTTATTTGGAGACAGGGCGTTTCTCGTCTTGTCCGTTATAGCATTATTTTCAACATTCAACACGGTTTTGGTTGTAATGCTCGGGGCATCGAGACTGATATACGGCATTGCCGAATTTAGAATACTTCCGCGGGTGTTCTTATCCATTTCAAGAAAGACGCACACGCCATGGGTCGCGATAGTAACGACAACGCTTTTTGGAATGTTTTTTGTCTTATTTTTTGGAAATATAAAAATAGTTGCAAATCTCACGAACTTTGCCATTTTCATGACATTTATTTTCGTCAACGCGGCCGTGATATGGATGAGGTACAAAAAGCCCGATAAAAAAAGAGGCTTCACAACGCCATTATCCATCGGCAAGATGCCCGTTTTGCCCGCGTTGGGAATAATAACATGTTTGTTTATGCTTGCCAATATTGAAATTGAGGTTTTGGCGTATGGCGTCGCTCTCGTTATCATCGGGTTCTTAATTTACGAACTCGGAGAAGTTGCGGTTGATCACAAAAAGGTTTTATAGAATTATTTTATTGCAATCAATTTTGTGATTAAAATGCATCAAGCGTGCAACGTAGAGAAAATGCAATGCATCTATTTATACTATTTTCTTAAACTTTTTATTTCTTTTTTGGCTTTTTCCATTTTTTCTTTCAGTCTTTTATCGCTCTCATTGTTAATTTCTTTTAACAGGGTTAGTCCCCGTATCATGCTCTCTCTTGCAATTTCCGAAACCTTTGCCAGATTTTCTTTTGCTAAGGTCTGCGTCTGATTTCTGGCAACTGTAACCGTTTTTAGAAATAGAATTTAAAATATATATTAAAGTAAATGAATAAAAATTTTTAAATAGTTTCTCTGCCAATAACAAATTATTAAGTCCCCAGTATGACTCTGCTCGGCAGAGGAATGCTGGGTTTTCTTATAATTAATTTTGATTTTTATTGTTTCTACTTCTATTAATTAATAAGTGAATAATATGCCAGCTGAAGTTAGGCCAACAAAGGCATTTGTGTTTATAGATGGAAATAACTTTTATCACAATGTAAAACTTATGAAAATAAAACCAAGTTATATAGATTTCTATAAATTAAGTGAGTATGCTTCCATTTTAATTGTGTTCATAAAAAATCTATATATTACAACTCTGTTCCAAGCATTGAAGATGGAAAAGGAATGTATCATTCTCATATGAAATTCTTGAATGAAATTGAGAGATTGCCAAAATTTGATGTTAAGACAAGAAAACTACAAAGAAGTTCTACTCATGAGGTTTTGCAGGAAAAGAAAGAAATATTATCTACTTTAGATTTGTGCGATAAATGCAAACCAATAGTTGAGAGTATGTGTTTTGATTGTATAGGTAATATCAAAAAGAGAGAGAAAGGTATAGATGTAATGATAGCAATAGATATGCTTAATTTAAGTGTAGTTCAGAATAAATGCGATTGCTGTATTTTAATTTCCGGTGACGCAGATTTTATTCCCGTATTAGATTTGATAAAAAAGAATGGAAAGAAAGTATTTAGTGCCTTTTTAACCAGAGGCTATGCGTATGAACTCAGGCAAAGAGTAAAGTTTTTTGTTTTAAGTGCAAATTTATTGATAAGAGAATGCTTAAAGTGACCAGCAGTCAAGAAGGGAGAGAAAGAAAGGGTCCGGAGATAGAGGGCAACCCGCTCATGCGTTTCTGCCTCGCAAATCCAGAGGTTGGCTATCCTATTATTGCTATTCTGACAACAATCTGGGTTATGGGCTATCTGTATCTGAGAACAAGAAAACCGAAATACGCGCTCGTCTTGCCCGTTTTTCTTTGAGATGTTAGAACCCTTTTTTTACTAATTTCATCCCTCGTTCAAGTTTTAATCTGTAATTGTGTATATCAGACATAAAAGCACCATGCACCGGATGGCTTATTAACCATGCCCATGCATCGAACTTTCTGACCTATGCATCAAGCGGGAGTCGAACCCGCATAATCAGCTTGGGAAGCTGATATCATACCGTTAGATCATTGATGCGTCTAAAATATATGTTTATTAATTATTTTTTTATTTTTCATGTTGTTAATAATACGAAAAATAAAATAATTTAAAGTTTTACTCTAAGTATTATTCTTATAACAACTGGTAATTCACAACTTCTTTCCCTTTTCATCGCCTTTAACAAGAAGTTGTGAATACGGCAAATGCCAGTTTGTTCATCCATTAAAGGTGAAAAAAATGACTGACGAAGAAAATAAAATAGAAGAACAGCCTAAGGAAGAAGAGAAACAAGAGGAAGTGTCAGAAGAACAGTCAGGAGAGGAACAGCCAGAAGAAGAGAAGAAAGAAGAAACAGAAGAGCAACCAAAGGAAGAGGTAACGGAAGAGAAAAAGGAGGAACAGCCAGAAGAAGAGAAGACAGAAGAAGCAACAGAAGGGGGCTCGGAAGAAAAACAAGAGTAATTTTTTTCTTTTTTTTCTTTTTATTTTTTGTGAATTGTATATAGGCATTGCAAAATTAACGGGTCGGTCGCCATAAATAACGCTAATGTCCATGGACCTTATTCATATATGTCAAGACAGCTATATACTCCCGAAAAGGTCGCGCGCGTTTATAACTGGCTTGTCAAACCCGTCTTCAACTATTCTCGGGCATGCCGTATTTATAAAATAGTCAATCTTTAGCCCGGTTAGTTTTTCATTTGTTATGTTGTCCATAACTAAGACGTATGCTTTTTTATTCATTTTTTTCAACTTATTTTTTAATTTTTCAATTCTATTTAAATCAAAGAATTGACCTTTTTTTGTTGAAATCAAGATTCCAATTTTTTTTGCATCATCTAATTTTGCCAAATTGGCATGCAATATTTTCAATCTTTTCATTTTATTTATTAACCTAACTTTATTTTTTTCCAAATCAAAAATATAAACGGGCTTTTCCGTTACAAGTCCAGACGCATGGAACTCCCCGCTACCAACAAATAGAAAACAGTCGACGTTTTTTTCTATTTTAGACGCGTTTTTTGTGTAGCAGCCAAGTATCTCACCGCCGATTACAGAGCTCTTGCCAATATTTTTCAAATCCCTCGAAATGTCTTTTAACGTTTCAACATGATGGACCGTGGATATAAGGCCTATTTTTTTGTATGAAATTTTTTTAAGTTCAACCGGATTATATTTTACACTCAATTTTATTGGGAAGTAGATTACTGGAACAATTGTCTTAAATTTCTTATAGAATTTCCTATGCCCGAGATGAAGAATAAGATCGCAACCCATTTTTTTTGCTTCATAGTCCCTTATATCACAAGCTCCGTAGCATGGCTCGGCTGACAAAACCACGTCATGCCCCAACCTTTTCAGGTTATCTATTATTTCAATGACATTGCATTTTAGCCCTTCGGGTATCTGCAATAATATCTTTGATTTATGTTTAGACCGTTTGCTCACAATATTAATAAGCTCTCTGAGATTTTCAGAATCCATTAACATGCAAGTCCCTCTGGTTTAGAAAATAAGTGGGCCCGACGGGATTCTCGTTCAACCTTTTTCTTTCAGAGAAAGAAAAAGACTTGCGGAAAAAGAAAGACTTTGGCTCATTTCATTCGCATATATTATTTTTTTATTAATTATAACAAGATATTTTTTTCCTTTGGTCTTTTTCTTAATTATGTGCGAAAAATCTTTTGATTTTTCGCCCGAATTTTTTCTCCGTTCTCGTCGGTTTTCGGCTTTTATATTATTTATAAATTGGCGAAAACCTCCTGCGATTCTCGTCGGAGTTCACTTTTATATTATTTGTAATTGGCGAACTCTTCCTGCTCTCTTCTCGTCGGTTTCTGTTATTTTATTTTCTATTTAGCAAAAACCTCCTGCTCTCTTCTCGTCGGAGTTCAATTATTTTATCTTCTTTTGTTGAACTCCTCCTGCGATTTTCCAATGGTCTTTCTCTCAATAATATATGCGAAAAATCTTTTGATTTTTCGCCCGAATTTCTCTCTTTCCGATAGTCTTTCTCTCTTTTTAAGAGAGAAAGGTATTTCGAACCCGCGACCGTTCGGTTAAGAGCATCGCCATAAATTCGAACGCTCTACCAGACTGAGCTACAGGCCCATGTTATTTATATACCTTACTTAAATAAATTAAAATCTTAAATGAGAATCAGTATTTTCTGTTTCTGTTAACACTTTTCCATTTCCACGCTTCGTTTTTCAGTTTTTTTGATTTGCCAAATCCGCAAGCGGAGCAGATACTGGTTTTTATGTTATATGAATGCCTGCCACAGCGCCTGCATCTTATATGAATTATTTTGTTATGCTTGCCAAAAGACGGCGTTCCTTTTGTCATATAAAATTACCTCGCGGCTCATTAAAACAAATGAGATATTTATCTTTACCGAGACAAATCAGAAAGTTTTGAAAATTAACTTAACGCACATTAAGTTAAAGTTTTTCGAACTTCAACTGTCTATTTATCTTCGCTTTAACTGGTATTTGAAACTATGAAATAAAAGGCAAGTGAGCTACTCCGGAGATACGAAAAGAATGTTATCTCCCCTCACCAAAACCGTGCCGAGCTTCGTTTTTTCGCTGTTCGTTAACTGTTCGGCTTCATTTAACCACATGTTTAAGTGTAGGTCCATCGCTTGCAATATTCCTGAAATTTCTATGCCATTCTTTAATCTTATCAACACTCGCTTTCCTTTTGCGCTATTCAATACATCGATAGGTCTTTCCAAATCAAAACACCTTAACTTAAATTTGTAATAAATTTTAAATAGATAAGTATTTAAATCATTAGATATTCAATGATTTAAAATAATTTATCTTTAATCGGTTGATGATTTATGACATTATGGCAAAGAAAATCAAAAAGAAAATTGACTGGAGGTCGGCTGAAAAAAAACGCAAAAAAGAAAAAGAGAGAAAGGGGCAGGGATTTCGTCCCAACTAAAATTGAAAAAAGGAAAATCAGAAAGATACGAGTAACCGGCGGTAATGTTAAAATTTCTCTATTATCGGAAAATTTTGCAAATATAACCGTTGGCAAAGAGACCAAAAGAGCTAAGATTTTGTCCGTCATCGAAAATTATGCAAACCCGCATTTAACAAGGCAAAACGTAATTACAAAGGGGTGTATCATAGAGACGGAATTGGGCAAAGCCAGGGTGACGTCCCGCCCGGGGCAGCACGGAATTATAAATGCCGTTTTGCTCGGCGAGAAGTGAATATTTCTTCAAGCATTGGAAATGATCTTACAAAAAAACTAATAGCATAAGAATCATGACGAACAGCAGCGCCAATCCTATAAAAATTATTTTCACAGAGCTGAGGCCAAACTTAAACAGGCCTATAATAACGGCTGATAGAACAACGCTTGTTATCAGAACCCCGAGAAGCGTGTTCGGGGATGTAAATGCGATTTTGAAAATAAGAAGCATGTCGTTTAGTACGATTACCAAAGTAGATGCGGTATTATATACGATGGTAAAAATTATATGATATATTAGTTGTGAAATTTCACCAAGCATATTTTTTATTTGTTCGCAATCTATATATGCATTAAAATTAATCGATAGAAAGTTGTCAGATTGGAAAAGGTTTATGCTGTTAAATAATAAATTGATACGCAAGCGAAGTTTTGCCCGGTTTTAAGATTAAAAGGGGTTGGCATGATAGATTCTCACTGTCATCTGGAGCAAAGGGATTTCGACGCAGATAGGGATGAAATTATAGAAAAATGTAAAAAAGAGCTGAAAGCTGTGATAACATGCTGCGCTCATCCGAGTGATTTTGATTTGACAATTAAAATGACAAACAAATATAAAAACTTTGTTTTTGCCACGTTTGGCATTCACCCGGAATTCATCAAGGAAATTCGGGAAAAAGAGAAAGATGAATTTATGGGAAGGATAAAGGAGAATAAAAGCAGCATTGTCGGGATCGGGGAATGCGGCCTTGATTATTTCTGGGTTAAAGATGAAACATTGAGAGAGAAGCAAAAAGAACTTTTTATTGAGTTTATAAACCTCGCCAAAGATCTGAAGCTCCCGCTGGTTATTCACGCGAGAGACGCGGTTGAAGACGCTATAAAAATTCTTGAAAAATGCGATGCCAGAAACGTGCAAATGCATATGTTTGGGTCAAAAAATCTTTTGCAAAGAGTTATGGAAAACGGATGGCGCATATCCATTGGACCGATAATAAAAACGTCAAAAGCGCATAGGAAAATCGCGAGAGACATGCCGATTGAAAATATTTTACTGGAAACCGATTCGCCATGGTTTGGGTTCGGCAAGAGGAATGACCCGTTGTCGATAAAATCGGTTGCGGAAAAAATTGCAGATATCAGGAAATTGGATTTTGAAAAGGTGTGGAAAACGTGCGGAGAAAACGCGGCGAGGTTTTTCGGATTGCCCGTTAAGATTTAAATCAATCCTTTATTTCAACTCCCTTTTTCTGTATCGTTTGAATTTTCTGAACTTTGCCATATAATCACACTAAAGAATTATTGTTGCAAAAATATTTACACCAAATATCTCAACATACCGCCAATCCCTCCGAGTTGCTTGAACTGCTTTCCTTCACGCGTATCATCTGATATGAGCTCGAGTTTCGTGCCGAATTTCTCGCACTCTTCTTCAAGAACGTCTATCAACTCTTTCCTGTCAATTACCTTTACCCGTTGCCCGCATTTTTTGCACGTAATTGTTTCGCCTTTTTTCACGGTTGTTCTTCCCTCGCCGCACGCGCACTCATACGTTATTTCTTCGCGCTCCAAATCCTCGCTGAGCAGCAGGGTGCTCACGGCACCGCTTCGCAATGCCCGGAGAGTTTCTTTCATGCCGTATACAACGAGTCCGCCCTTTTGAAGTTCTGAAAGGAAATCCTGAACAATTTTTTTCTCCTTTATTATTTCCGACTCTTTGATCATGTCCTTTCCCCTTTCAACTGTTTCATGGAGCCCAAACTCCCCGGTATAACTTGTATCAACGATGCCAATTATCTTTTTCTTAATGTCGGTCTGAACATAATCGCCCTTTAGAAACTCCTCTTTTATCGGGCCCGGACCGCTCAGTATAATTCCGCGAACTTCTTTTTCCCCGCCGCCGAATGTTTTGTTAACGATTTCGCCCACTTGCTTGAACCAGTCGTTCTTTAAGCCCTCGCGAACCCTTGAGAACCTCATAGCACTTTGCCCTCCGGCACGCGTCTTTCCCGGGACAATGGATTCCATATGAGTGACGGGCTGTATTTTCTTTCCCCTCAAAACCGCTATGTCGGCCTCGCTCTTGTCCATGCAGATTAGCCCGTAAACTTCCTTTTCTTTTATAAGTTCTTCCAGGGGCTCCAGCCTGAAAATCTGGTCGCACCAGTAAAGTTTTACTTTTATTGGCTCCGGGGGTTCTATGGCCTTTAACTCTATGTCTGGCACGCCCTCTTTCTCGGATACATTCCCGCAGAATATGGCCAACCCGTTTTCGGGCGTCCTTTTATACAATTGAAGATGACGCGTGATTTTTTCCAGAGCGGTCGTGACGTTTTTTCTGACCTGCTTTGACTTAATATTATCGGCCGTTCCCTGTTCCTGCTTCAATTGATTGATGATTTCGTTTATGGAATAGCCGCTCGGCACATAAACCGTCACAAGCTCGGTGTGCCTGCCTCTTATGCTTCTCAAATGCTTCAGCAGTTTTCTCAGTTTGTATTTCGCTTCCATGCCAACCACTTAATCCTCTGCAAATGCGCGCCATGGTTTCTTCGATTATGCCAATATCCCAATTCAGCTCCCAGCTTTCGCATGAAGCTCCATTGAGGTATTTAAGATGAAAAAAATGTTAT
>JAGGUE010000051.1 GCA_021158665.1 Candidatus Aenigmatarchaeota archaeon | reverse complement strand
GTATGTCAGTTAACTAAAGAATCCCCGCGACAATTAGAGGCAATATTACCGTTGCATCGCCATCTATTGTTATGTGTTTTGCCCTTTCGTTTATTTTACCCCATGATATCGCCTCTCTCGTCCTAGCCCCGGATAAAGAGCCGTCGTATTCCTGTGCCGTTGTAATGTAAACCGCGTAGTCCAAACCGCCCTTGAACTGGTTCCACCAGATCGTGTGATGCTTTGAAATGCCGCCGCCGATTATCAATGCCCCGGATTTTTTTGCGGCAAACGCTATGTCAGATAAGTCCTGCTCGTCTTTTAGCAGGTTTATTCTAAAGTCTTTGTGGTCCTGCCAGAACATCCACAACTGGGAGCCAAATGCGCCGTCCGTTATCCCGGGAACAAATACCGGTATTTTATTCTTCCATGCCCAGTATAAGATAGACGATTCCGCGTTCTTCTCTTTTTTTATTTTTTCTCCAAACTTCCATATGATTTCTTTGGTTGAAAACTCCTTTTGCTCATCGTAAATGTCTGACAAAATTTTCTGCATTTTCTTTTCAAGTATTATACCATAACTTTCGTTTGGCACGAAAATGTTTCCAAGCCTGTTAATGCCGTGCTTGTGCAGGTCGGCGTCATCAACGTCAAACCTTCCGTGATAATAATCCTTCCATACTCTTGCCAAGTCGTGGTCAAGCGTTCCGCACGTTGTTATGACGACATCGGCAAGCCCTTTTTTGACCAAATCGCGTATTATGCCGCGCAGGCCAGTTGCTATTATGCACGCGGGGAACGACAAGAACTTGACGCAATCTCGGTCATTGCTCATTTCTTTTAAAATGTCGGACCCAATTTTAATTTTCTTTGCCGTGAATCCGCCGCTTTCATACATCTGGTTAACTAAATCTTTTGTTAAGATTTTTTTATCCAATTTCATGTCTTTTATGTTCTCCATGTTTTCACTTTCAATAGTTTTCAATGGTCGAGACGTCTCCGATTTTCAGGCCGAGCTCCTTCGCCTTCAATATCCTTCTCGCTATCTTGCCGCTTTTAGTTTTTGGCAACGCCTTAACGAACTCTATCTCTCTCGGGTACGCGTGGCCGGCCAATCTCCTTTTGACGAATAGCTTGATATCGTTCTCGAGTTTTTTATCCGCTTTATAATTTTCCTTTAAGATTACGAACGCCTTTATAATCTCCCCCCTCAACGGGTCCGGCTTTCCTATGACTCCAGACTCTATTACCGCGGGATGCTCTATCAGCGCCGATTCCACTTCAAACGGCCCGACGCGTTCACCGGACGTGTTTATTAAATCGTCCGCTCTTCCGATAAACCATATGTAGTCGTCTTTGTCTTTCATCGCCAGATCTCCGGTAATGAACCAATTCTTTTTAAAGTAACTCTTATATTTTTTCGGCCTTTTCCAGATCTCCTTCATCATGGACGGCCAGTTCGGCCTTATGGCGAGGTTGCCGACTTTCCCGGTTGGCATCTCATTGCCGTTGTCGTCAACTATCCCCACCGTTACTCCGGGAATCGGCTTTCCCATGGAACCGAGCTTTATCGGCAGGCACGGGTAATTGGCTATTAAAATCCCGCCGGTTTCCGTCTGCCACCAGTTGTCGTGAAACGGAAGGCCAAACGCCCTCAGTCCCCACCTTATCGGTTCCGGGTTCAGCGGCTCTCCGACAGAGCATAAATGACGAAGCGATGAAAGATCATATTTTTTATAAACGTCTCCGGCCTTTTTTAGCATTCTTATCGCGGTCGGGGCGGTGTACCATACACTGACTTTATATTTTTCAATTATCGAATACCATATCTCCGGGTCAAACCTACCCTCGTATACAACTTCCGTTGCCCCGTTTGACCATGGACCGAAAATGGTGTAGGCAACGCCGGTCACCCATCCCGGGTCGGCCGTGCACCAGTATACGTCGCCATCTTTTATATCCAAAACCCATTTGGATGTCATATGCTCTACTAAAATTGCTTTATGAGAATGAATCACGCCCTTGGGTTTTCCGGTGCTTCCGCTCGTATACAGCATGAATGCGTGGTCGTCCGGCTTCATCTTTTTTACATTGAATTTTTCGGACGCCTCGTTCATTTCTTTTCTATAATCAATCTCCGCGAACCGATGACCGCTTTCAGTTTTTCCGTCCGTTATTATAACGTATTTCAGGTCTGGCAGGTCATTTTCAATTTTATAGATTCTTTTCTTAAGTTCCCCGTTTGTGATGAGAATCTTTGCTCCGCTGTTCTGCAGCCTGTCCTTCAATCCGCACGGTCCGAAGGCGGCGAACATCGTGCCCGCGACCGCACCCGCTTTCACGATGCCGAGAAAACTCGTGTAAAGCTCCGGGACTCTCGGAAGAAACAGAAAGCATTTATCGCCTTTTTTGATTTTGAGTTTTTTTAAAATGTTCGCAAATCGGTTTGATAGAAGCGACAGCTCCAGAAATGTGTAATCCCTCGTTTCTTTTTTTGGATTGTCCGGACTCCAGTTTTTTCCGATCCAGCGCAGCGCCACCTTGTTTTTTCTCCACGTTTTTACATGCTTGTCTACCGCATTGTAGGCGATGTTTATTTTTTTGTTTGGAAACCACGCCACCTCTTTTTCTGCCAGTTTCCATGAAAAGGTCTCGCAAATCTTTTTATAATCTCTCAGGTTCGGCTCTGTTTTTAATTTTTTATTCTCGATTACTTCTTCGCGCATAGTATATTTTTATGATATGGGATTTATATAAACCTATCGCCGCCAAAAAACCAAAGAACGAAACCGCGGCATCAAGAATCGTCGAATTGGTTAAAGCATCTGTCGCGAGCGGGCTATTTACAAATATCTGTCGATCTTATTTCTCGCGGTTTCTTTTTTCTTTCGATGCTCCTTCAGGAACTTATTAATCTTTTCGGTTAAATATTCTTTGCACTCGCCGCAAAGAATTTCACCATTTTTACATTTTTCATATCTCACTTTTAATTCATTATCATCGTCAAATAAATAAAATAGGTATTGATACACTCTGCACACATCCGGGTTACCTCCCTTTTCTTTTTGTTCCTTTAGTGAGCCGCCACCGCCGGTAAACGAATTCCATATCTTTTTTTTAACTTCTTTCGGCGAATCGGATATAAATATGGCACTTTCTTCGACCGAACTTGACATTTTCTCTCCCTTTAATCCCGGGAGAAATTTATGATAAGTAGAACTTAATTGCATGAAATCAAATTCTTTTATTCTCCGGCTCATGTCCCTCGCTATTCTTAAATGCGGGTCCTGGTCGATTCCGACGGGGACCAACACGGGCATTTTTCCTTCAAACTCATCGAGCTGTGCGTGCAACATATCCGATGCTTGGAACAAGGAAGACACCATTTTTCCGGGAGTTATCTCTCCGTATACCGCCCTGAATTCATTGAAAGTTGCGCAGCTCGCCAGCATTCCGGCCAATTTATAATACGCGTTTGATTTTTTCCAGTCATCCGACCTCTTGCTCTGAAAATAAAAGTCGCATTTCTCCGGTTTTAATCCCAATGCTATATAATTTTCAAGATACTCCCGGATTGCCGTTTCTTCCAGTTCTCTCATCGATTTATTTCTGGTGTTGTACGCCTCAATATCCGCAACGGCCAGATATATCTTGGCTCCCAATCTTTGATAAAAAATTATCTGATCGATCAATATTTTATGCCCGAGATGAAACTTTCCAGACGGCATTAGCCCGGTCATCACCACAAAAGGTCTGCCATCTCGAATCGAATCAAGAATTCTACCGAAATCTCTCTGCGCAAAAATAATTTTTCTTCTAAAAAGCAAGTTCTTTTGAAATTTCTCCGGCAGTTTTGGCATCGGTTTTATTCCAAACTGTTTTATCAGTTTGTCGTAATCAACCCTTCCCGTAACTTCCCACGGCGTAACCTCGAAATCTTTGATCATAAACATTTATTGATTATTTTAGTTTAAAATAATTAATCTCATTTAATTTTTATCAGATCCTTAACCTTTTCTTTGAACAACGGCGCGCATTTTGAGCAAATCCAGAACTCCATTTTACCCTTTGGCAACCGCTTCACAATTTCTATCCTTCCGGTCTCGTTTGCCATGAATTTTTTATGACATATGTCGCACGTATGAAACTTTATGATAAGCATCACCTATTATAAGATTTTTGGTTTTAACATAACACCCTCTTTTTTAAAGAACATTCTATAATTATCACCGCTTATATATCCGTTCCCTTTATGGTCCATATGGTCTTCCCCATGCAAAATTAAATCTACAAAAGGACTTTCTGGAATTTTCTCATCTATTTCCGAGAGAATGTGAAGTATGCCTACAATATCCTCATTGTACATCTCTTTCAAGTATTTTATAATAGCATCCCCGCCTTCAATTTCTCCGGCGTATTCCCCAATCCTCAAATTTATCTCGTTTTCGTGTTTTCTTTTCATTTCTTCTATTTCTCTATACGAAAAAAACATACCTGTCGTGTATAATTTAAGAATATTCCTCAATTTTCCGAATCTTTTTAATTTTTCCATATTTGTTCATCTTTATAAAAATTTGTTAATTTGCCAAATTCTTTATAAATGCTTTCGAATGTTTCATAAACCACGCGGATTTTTGATTTGTCATTGAACAAATCGCTCGGCTTAAGGTTATTTGACGCCAGGGCGATTTTTCCAATATGCGTTTCTAATGGATACGACCTCGTTTTTATGCCGATCTCTTCAAGCAGATTATTGGTTAGTGACTCGAAAAACATTTCCGTGCAACGACTTTTCGGAAGCATCTCATACATTTCTCTATGATCCTCGATCTTATGGACATATTCATGAAGACCAAATTCGTCTGGCCCATTAAAACCATAGCAAATGTCATTCAAACCGATTAACCCGTTTTCTGGACTGTAGAAACCGCATGTAAATCTATTCTGGCACTCGCCATTACGGCAAGACTCTTCTGGCGGCAAATTAAAAATTAGAACCGGATAAGGTGATGGCAAATCATCGCCTATCTTTTCGTTCAACGTTTCAATGCCATCGGAATACAATTCTCCGATCAAGTTTTTTTCCATAATTTTTCATTAAAATAAAACTTTAAAATATTTACTATATTAAAATATAATAAAATCAAAGTCAGAATAGTTATTTGTTCAACGAACGCCAATAAATGTTTTCAGTTCGCCAAACAGCGGAGATTTTGACGCAGCGAGAGCGACCAAACTTTTTAGAGCTTTGTGCACGGAGCAAACGACTTCAGAGACCAAAAAGTAATTTTACATGTGTAAGAAATGATTACATATTTTCTTACACAATGAAAACAAAAAAATGTGTCTGAAAATTTATGGTTTTTAACGCGGTTGAATCGACTTGCTTGAGAAAAGATGATGATAATGAAATGGCTATTAAATAATTTGGAAAGAAATTAAATAACTTTTGATACGTCTATTTCTGACTTTGATTAAAATTGGTGAATGATATGGCAAAATTAGCACAGAATTTTGCAAAATACGTTATTCACGCGAGATTGGAATCGAGCGGAATAGTAGAAAAACCGGATGTCATAGGGGCAGTATTCGGTCAGACAGAAGGGCTGTTGGGGTCCGACATGGATTTGAGAGAGCTTCAGCGAACGGGCAGAATAGGCAGAATAGAGGTTATTTTGAGGGTGAGAAACGGGAAATCAGAAGGAGAAATTCTCATCCCCTCGAGCCTTGATATGAGCGAAACATCGCTAATAGCATCGAGTTTGGAAACTATTGATAAAATAGGGCCGTGCGACGCTAAAATAACCGTGAAAAACGTCGAAGACATAAGAAGCCAGAAAAGGCGATACATAGTAGACAGGGCAAAAGAAATACTCAAGTCCATGATCGAGAAGTCCGGCGAAGGGTCTTATGAAATTTCGGAAATGATTAAGCAGGCCGTTAGAACGTGGGAAATATCAAGTTATCATGGACTGTCATGCGGGCCGAACATAACAAACTTTAATGAAATAATAGTGGTGGAGGGGAGAGCGGACGTCATAAATCTGCTGAAAAACGGTATAAAAAATGTTATAGCGATGGAGGGTTCAAACGTGCCAAAAGCAATTGTGAATCTATCAAAAGAAAAGATAGTAACGGCATTTCTCGACGGGGACAGGGGAGGCGACCTAGACCTCAAAAAATTGCTCAGCATAGCAGAACTCGACTACGTGGCGAGGGCGCCGGATGGAAAAGAGGTTGAGGACCTCTCGCAAAAAGAAATTTTCAAGGCGCTGAGAGAAAAACTGCCGGCGGACCAGGTTAAAAAAGAGTTCGGCTCTTATATGTTGCACCAACCGGTTAACAGGTTCGTGGAACCGAAGGAAAAAACGGTTGAAAAGCCAAAGATTTTTAAAAAGATATTGGAAGATCTCGTCGGCACGAGAGCGGTCTGCTTGATGAATAACGAGTTAAAGATGGTCGGCAAGGTCCCCTTAAGCGAGTTGCAGACATCTATAAACAGTTTCAAAAATGTGTACGCGATGGTGTTCGACGGCATGATAAATCAGGCGATAGTCGATCTGGCGTTGTCGAAGAAAATAAAATACGTCGTCGGTATGAAGTTCAAGGAAAGCGTGAAGTCGAACGGAGTGATCGTTTTAAGCAGGGAGCAATTATAAGTCGTACCGTTCCGCGCCTTTCCAGTTCTTTTTTCTTTTCGTAAAAATCACGCGGCCCTTTTCTTTGTTTTTTCTTTTTCGGCACTTTTCAAGAGCCGACCGCATTAACTTTGCAAATTTTATACTCATCAAAAATAAAGTTTCTTTGCCGTCACAGTTTCTCGGCTTCTTAATGAAGTCGTTATTTGTATCCGCCGATTTTGGGAAACTGCGTATTTTATAAATAACCAAAATAAATATAAATTGTGGAGAATTAACGTTTTTATCCGGCTATCGACAAAAGCGCTCTAAAAGTAGTTGGCGATTAGATGAGAAAAAGTAATTTGGTATTGGTGTTAATGGCCGTTATTGCATCATGTTATTTTGGCTATGAATTAATTTTCGTATTTCCAGTCCTGCATGGTGCAGACGTCTTGATATTGAATTATTTACTGATCGTATCAGAAATTCTTTGCACAATATTCAGCGTATATCTTTACTATTCGGTGTTCTGCGCCATAGAATGGAAGTGCCCGGCATATGAAAAATTAAGGAAACATCCGTTCGTAACATTGCAGATACCGGTGTTCAATGAGCCGTTTAAAGTTGTAAAAAGCACTCTGAAGTCCGCGGTGAATCAGGATTATCCCAGAGACAGATACGAAGTGATTGTAGCCGATGACACAGAAGACAAAAACAAGGTTAAAAAACTTGAACGTTTGTGCAAACATCTCGGGGTAAAGTATTTTCATCGCAAACACAGGCGCGGCTTTAAGGCCGGAGCATTAAATGATGTTCTGAAGCATTCGAAGGGAAAATATATAGCATTGCTCGACGCCGACGACATGCCAGAACCCGGGTTTATTTCTCACGTGGTAAGCGTTATTGCAAAAGACGAAAAGATAGCCGTCGTCCAAACGAGAAACGCGGAAAGAAACGACGGATACAATATCGTGACAGGAATCGGGAGGATTATGCGAGACCTGTTTTTTGTGGCGATCCAAAAATCAAAGGATATGAGAAGGCTCAGCATATTCTGCGGTAGCGGGGGGCTCATACGCAGGGACCTGCTGGAAAAAAATGGCGGCTGGCCAGAAGACACGGTAACGGAAGATATAGACATGACAACATCGCTGCTCGCAGACGGATATTACACGGCGTTTGCAAATCCCATAAAATGCCGCGGGTTGTTGTCTCCGACGTTCAGCGGTTTTGTAAAGCAGACCTACAGATGGGCCCACGGAACCACGAGAACATTTCTGCTCAGATGGAAATTAATACTAAAGATACCGGGATTCTGGAGAAAGCTTGAACATTTTCTTTCAACCATGACCTATGTGTTGGGACCCGCCATGCTGTTCATAGATGCAATTCTCATAACGCATTTGGTAACAAAAATTCCAATATTCCACATGTACGAAGCGAGGACCGTGTGGATGTTCGGTTTGTTTTTCACATTGAGCGCGTTTTTTTCTCTTTTGTATGTCCAGTTATGCGACAAAAATATAGAACTGAAGAGAATAATTGTATACATATTCGCGATGTACGGTTTGGCGATAAACTTTACCAGGGCGGTAATGAGCGCGGTTTTAAACAAAAAAATTTCATTTTTCAAAACACCGCGGGACAATAAACAAAAGGAAAACCGGCTGCGGGTTTTGAAAAGATTCTTGCCGGAAATGTTGCTTGGTATAATCTCGGTGTCAGTCGGCCTGATTAACATATCCAACCCAACCTATGCACCGCAGGCAAGCTGGGTTATATTCTTCGGCACCGGGTTCTTGGTGGCGCCAATGCTCGCGCTGAGGTACGGGTAAATATGCCTTTTTCAATTATTGATATGATAAACAAACCGGATAAGTTTTTCAGGAAGAAATTGTCAATCGTATCCGCCATAATTTATTTTTTAGTTGCGGATTTTGGTTTCACTTTTATGACGCAGACCCTTGTTTTTTTAAAAATAGTTCCGTCGATAACAGAGACCTCGTTTTTCACGAGCGTTTTGATAAACTTTTTTTCAATAATTGCCGGGTTTTGCTTTATTATCGCATGCATAATTTTGGTTAATCTTTTTCTTGGCGGGAAAAATCACTTACAAATAGTCGCGGTTATGCTATATTCGGTCGTGCCCTCTCTGATTTTTGTGTGGATCCCGTTTATATTCATTCAAATCATCGCTTTGCTCTGGTCAATGATACTTGTTATGATAGGGGTTAAATCAAAAGAAGGATTCAACGATAAAAAGGCCGTCGCATATCCGATTATGTTTATTGTTCTGACCATCATTCTCACGATTATATCACAGAATTATATCTTTTTGGGATTTTTGAAGTGAACTGTTAACTTGTCTGTCGTCCCGCATTGAACATAACCTCGACGCACCAATTGAAAAATTTTAAATATGCACGCATCTATAAATAAATCATCAAACTTTTATCAAATCGGCAGTTTGAATGGGACTGGAAAACTATTTAAACCTTTTTTGCTTATATATAATTAAAAAATAAGGTGATTGCTTAAAAACCACCCCTAAATATTTAGGGGTTTGATGATAATAAATAATACCACGAATATTTTAAATCGGGAAATAAAATTTACATGACTTATTAGTCAATTATATGTTAGGGGTGGAAGTTACATAATCGCCAAAAATAAAGAGGTCAATAATGATGAATAAGACTTTGCCGATAGTTGTTTTGTCATTGGCCATGATAGTTTTGATTTCTGGTTGTACAATGCCGGGAACGACCAGGGAGGTCAGGGTTAGTTCCACGGACGGGCTGGTTATAAATGAGTTCTCATCTGATATAACAAGATACGAAGATACAGAACCCGTTTCCCTTTATCTTGAAATAGAAAATGTTGGCGGGACCACCGCCAAAGATGTTAATGTAAGCATAAAGGGAGCGCCGTGGGATTCAACACCAAACCCAACTGATAAATTACTTGAGTTTGA
The DNA here is from genome assembly GCA_021158665.1 of Candidatus Aenigmatarchaeota archaeon. Taxonomy (GTDB): domain Archaea; phylum Aenigmatarchaeota; class Aenigmatarchaeia; order GW2011-AR5; family JAHLMP01; genus JAGGUE01. The sequence continues at coordinate 9,350 of JAGGUE010000051.1, read as the reverse complement.
ACCGCCAGACCTCGCGCCGGTGCCGCCTGTTCCGGGCGAGTTTAAAATATTTGGATGGGATCTCGACCCTTACACAGAAGTGCCGCAGGGCGTTGAGTTGCCGGTAATTTTAACCTCAAGAATTGAATATAACTATTCAAATAACGGCGTAACGCAGATTCCAGTCATAAACAGAGAGGAATATAAAAGAAGACTTGCGCTCGGTCTAGAAATACCGAGTTCGCCGAACGTGACGAACACAAGAGGGCCGATTCATATAGATATCGACCCGAGAGGTTTGCCTATTATAATAAAACCCGGTGAAACAGAACAGGCATCATTGAGATTATATATAAAGAATGTCGGTACCGGGGCTCCTATAAAGGGCTATGATATCGGAAACATAACAATAGGTCTTGATTTGATCAGCAATCTTGATGCAGAGTTTGCAAACTGTCTTGGCGCAACATCCGGCACACACGCATCACAAGAAAAGATTCTGAGGCGCGGCGAATCTATAACGATCCCATGCGTTATCAATATAACATCGGCGCCGACCCTTTACGATTATATTTCAATCGTATTCAAGACGGATTACAGATATTATATAGAGCAGCCTTTAACGGTAACGATCGTTGGAACAGAATAAACCATTCTAATTTATTCTCACTTCTTCGAATTTTACTTTCTTTTTTTCTATAATATCCTTTATTCTTTTTTGTTTCTCAGATAAATTAGAACTGCCGGCTTTGAATTCAACAAAAACTATTTTATCGTTCTCAAACTGAACGCCGTCTACGGGCGAGCCGATAAACCTGAAGTTTTGGGGATCATAAGAGTACTTTTCAAGAAACGGGAAAAACTGCTCAGACATTTTTCCATACCTTGTGGCCAAACTTTGCTTCTCGCTTTTCAGGGTCTCGATGCGTTTCATCGCGCGTATATATAAAATAATGAGAATCGATGCAATTATAGTCAGGATTAAAACAAGCATGTCGTTCACTTTGATGAAAAATGGGACCGCCCGGATTTCCATGCGACCTTTTTATTTTCTTTTTCCCTTTTTCCAGTTCTATAAATATATAATATTTGTAAAAATTTTTAATTTTCGCCCGCGTTCCGATGATCTTTTTCTTTTTAATATATGCGAAACGAAGTTTCGCCCGAATTTCTCTCTTAAGAGAGAAAGGCATGAAAAAGGTATTTTGAACCGGGGTCAGAAGCTCCCAAAGCTCCGATGCTAACCAAGCTACACCACGGTCCCATAAATAAATCAACTTTCATCTAATCTATTTATACTTTCATAACATAACAATATCTTTATGTCAGATGAGAACCAAAATATATATCAACCCATAGTAATAAAAGCTGGTTCTTGCGGCGAGGCGTGGGAACTCGCAGTCAGGGCCATGATGACCAGAGGGTTCGAAAGGTTTGTCAAGGCTCCGGAATACCAGACGTCAACGAGGGATGCGCCGATGTTCATAATGGTTGAAAATGCATTGGCAGAACCGAGAATATCGCAAAAGGCTCCGATAACTCTTGAGATGGCAAAGGAGTATGCAAACAATCTCATTTATGGCATGCCAAAAGAAAAAGAGAATAAGTTTGATTATACATATTATTCAAGATTGCGATGCTATCCCGATTGCATAGTTCGGGCCGGCGCGCCAAACGTGGCGAGTCAGGATGAGTTAAACGAGTACGCCAAAAAAATATCTGGCGGAAAATGCGTTATTCAGAAAATAGACCAGGTGGAGAAGGTAATCGAAATATTCAAGAAAGACCCGACGCGCAGGACGGCTGTCATGCATACATGGGTTCCGATGCGCGACCTGACAAAATTCACACCAGAACGCAAAGATACGAGTTCGCCGTGCCTTGTTCTCATGCATCCGCAACTTGTGCAAGACAAACTGCATCTCAACGTTGTCATGAAGACAAACGATTTGTTTAATGCGTGGCCAGGTAACGCGTATGCCTTTATTGAATTGCAGAAATACATGGCCGACAAAATCGGGGTTGGCGTCGGGCACTACAATCATTTCTCCGTCTCGATGCAAATATATCAAGACGTTTATGACACGGCTCGTGAAATATAGTGAAACGCATGCCACGATTCTTGCATAGAATATGTATTCATAAGACATAAATATACCCAAACTTCAGGAAATCGTTGATAACAGCAATTGTAAAAATTATCAAATAAATTATCGCAAATACTTTTGCCAATCTCGGATATTTAATCCTTGCTTCTGACCAGCCAAAAAATGTCGCGAGCCACAGCACAAATAAAATCACGGTCCCAAACGCTAAATCATATGAAAACAGGAATCTTACTATTGGGTTGCCCTCGATTTCCACCCCTCTGATCTGAATGTATTGAAGCGTGAAAATCAGGCAAATCAGAAACTCGATGAAAGCTATTAGCATGAAAATGTCGCATTTGTTCATGTGCTTCATATTTAATAAGATTGTAGTGATTTAAGTTTATATTAAGATTATTTTAAGGTTATCAGATGATAATGAAGTAAAAGCAGTTTAACTAATCATCTCTTATGAAATGGGACGATGTTAGTTTCGTTTTAAGAAGCGTGCAAAGAAAGAAAATAATTCTAGTTTTAGAAACGCCATTGACACCAACTTATATAGCAAAGAAAACGGGAATCAGTTTATCAAATATCGGGACAAAGGTAGGGGATTTGAAGAAAAAGGGAATAGTAAAGTGTTTAACACCGAATGTTAGAAAGGGTAAAATTTATGGACTAACAAAAGATGGCAAGCAGATATTAGAAAAAATTAAGAAAATGGAAAAGTGAAATTCCGCAATTTCTGTTTCAATCAAGACTAAATGCATTCGCCCACAATGAAAACAGCCATGCAGGAATAAATTGAATCTTTTTATTATCAATGGTCTCTTCTTTGAACATGTCCTTTGTGATTATTATGCCTTTTTCACACCCAAACTTATCACAAAATTTTAACACGCCTTTTAAATCTTTTCTCATGATTTGGTCTCTGTATTTTATTTCTATTGGAACGGGTTTGTCTTTAATTTCGGCGACGGCATCAACCTCATGTTTTTCTTTGCTTCTCCAGAAAAATTTTTCAGCAAACAGGGTCTCGACATATTGCCCCATTAATTTTTCAACTCCTAAAATATTTTTCGGGTAATTTAAAACGGCAAAGGCGATAGAAGGATGCGATACATATATTTTTTTGTTTTTTCTGATTCTCGTTGCCATGCTTTTTGAATACGTCTCCGAAATTTTTATTAAAAATGATAACCTTAAGTAGAGCAGATAATTTGAAATGGTTTCCACATTCAGCTTGGTCATGCTTGATAAATTTTTTATTTCAAAAAGGTTTGAACTTTCTTTGCATGCAAACTTAAACATATCGTACAAAACGTCCTTTCTTTTTATATCAAAAATTTCCGGTATATCCTCAAATATGATTTTTCTGATAATCATTTCTTTTATGTAACTTCTGATAAATTCTTCATCCGTCTCTTTTACAATTTCCGGGAAACCGCCTTTGTAAATGTATTCATTAAACATGCTCTCAAAAAACTCTTTTTTCGGCAGCAAGCATTCATAGGTCTTTTTTAAATTTTTCTTTAATACAACTTTTTCTCCGCTTAATGCCAAGAATTCCCCGAAAGTTAATGGTGAAAGCTTAAGTGCGATAATCCTTCCGGCCAAACTTTCCCTGCCTTTCCTGATTTGCAAGGAAGCGGAGCCGGATATTATGAATTTTAAACCCGTTGTATCATAGTATCTTTTCAATACACCCTGCCAGTCATCTATGTAATGTATTTCATCAAGAAACATATATTTGCCATTAAAATTATTCAAAAAATAATTTATGACAAAATTTAAGACATCTTTCTTTTGCAGGTCTTTTTCATCAAAAGAGAAATACATGCATGACCTTGCCGGGAGCTCTGTTATTAACTGCTTCATCAATGTTGTTTTCCCGATTCTTCTTAATCCCGTCAATGCAATGATTTGCTTTTTCCCCATGTATTTTTTGATATCGGCGTAAATTTCTCTTTTAAATTCAGGGACATCTATCTTCTTTGCTTCCCATTGCGGATTGAATGTCCGTATAAGCCTAATAATATAGTCCTTATCCATAATATTTACTGAATTTTGGAACTTAAAAAGGTTATGGTAGCGTTATTTTCGGAAAATAAAAAGGGTTGAGTAGTTTTATTTCTTTATCCGCGGCATATTTTATCGGTTTTCAGAATCATGACAAAAAGCCGGATTTCAATTTCTTCCGTCACTTCTTCACTTTCCGTCCTTATCCTTCTTCTCGGCATCTACCTTGTACTCGGCATCCACGACCTTTTCGTCCTTTGGCTTTTCTTCTTTATCCCGCGTTTTCTGAGCCTGCTGCGCCGCCCGCTGATAAACGGACGTGCCGACCTCCTGAACGATCTTTGTGAGATTTTCCATCTCTTTCTTTATTTTTTCAATGTCCTTTCCCGCCAGCGCATCTTTCAAGGATTTTATTCCCTGCTCTATTTTATCTTTCTGCTCTTTCGGGATTTTGTCTCCAAGCTCCGAGAGCGTTTTTTCCGTTGTATAGATGATCGAGTCGGCATTGTTTCTCGTCTCGATCTCCTCTTTCTTTCTCCTATCCTCTTCTTCGTGCTCTTTTGCCTCTTTTTTCATTCTCTCGATTTCGCTCTCGGACAATTTTGTAGACGCGGTTATCGTAATTTTCTGTTCCTTGCCCGTTCCCAAATCCTTCGCAGAGACATTGAGTATGCCGGACGCGTCTATGTCAAAGGTGACCTCGATCTGTGGAACGCCCCTCGGAGCCGGGACGATGCCCTCTAAATTGAACATGCCGAGCGATGTGTTGTCAGCCGCCATGGGCCTCTCGCCCTGCAAGACGTGAATAGTTACAGCGGTCTGGAAGTCCGCGGCGGTGGTGAATATTTTCGACTTTCTCACCGGAATTGTCGTATTCCTCTCGATGAGCGGAGTAACGACGCCACCGAGAGTTTCGATGCCGAGCGTAAGCGGTGTTACATCAAGAAGCACTATGTCCTTTATGTCTCCGGCAAGTATAGCGCCCTGTATGGCGGCACCGAATGCGACGCACTCCATGGGGTCAACGCCGCGCTCCGCTTTTTTGCCGATGAAATCTTCAACGAACCTCTGCACGATCGGCATTCTCGTCGGACCGCCAACCAGAATTATCTTGTCGATGTCGCTCTTTGACAACTTGGCATCTTTGATCGCCTGTTCCATTGGTTTTTTGCACTTTTCTATGATTGGCATGACCAGCTGCTCCAGTTTCGCCCTGTCTATTTTCATGGTCAGGTGCTTTGGCCCTGATGAATCCGCGGTTATGTAGGGAAGATTTATCTCTGTCTCGAGAACGCCGGACAACTCTATCTTTGCCTTTTCGGCAGCTTCTCTCACCCTTTGCACGGCCATGTCATCTTTGTCGAGGTCTATCCCGGTCTTGGATTTGAAATCGTCAAATATGTATTTTATTAAAGCGTCGTCCATGTCGCTTCCGCCAAGATGCGTATCTCCGGACGTGGACAGGACGTTGAACACGCCCTCGTCAAACTCCATTATTGTTACGTCGAGCGTGCCCCCGCCAAAGTCAAACACGAGTATCTTGTGCGATTCTCCCTTCTTGTCAAGGCCGTAAGCCATGGACGCTGCCGTCGGTTCGTTGACGAGCCTGACCACATCAAGCCCGGCGATTTTGCCGGCATCTTTCGTTGCCTGCCTCTGGTTGTCATTGAAATAAGCGGGAACCGTTATTACCGCTTTTTCTATCTTCTCTCCCAAAAACGCCTCGGCATCGCGCTTGATTTTCTGGAGAATAAAGGCGGAGATCTGCTGCGGAGTATATTCTTTGCCGTTGATTTTGTATTTGTAATCAGAACCCATTTTTCTTTTTACCCTGGTTATCGTGCCCTGCGGGTTTGACACGGCCTGCCTTCTCGCGGGCTCGCCCACCAGGATTTGGCCGTCTTTCGTAAACGCCACCACGGACGGAAACATCTTGCCCGCAACTGTCGCGCCCTCTGCGCTCGGTATGATGGTCGGCTTGCCGCCGAGCATGACGGCTGCCTGGGAATTTGACGTGCCAAGATCGATCCCGATGATTTTTTCTTTTTTCATTTTCTCCGCCATGACCATCACCTTTTAAATTCGATAAATATAAGCTTTTTCCGTGTCTTTTTTGCTCCAGAATTTTGTTGTGTTAACTTTAATGGCGTTTTCAACTTTTATTTCAAGTTTTCTTTCGCGTATTTTGGGGGTTCCATTCCTCTAACGCCAAAGCATCGCCTTTATTAATTTCAAAGTCGGCGAGCCTTATTTCGCAATTTTGCCACGCATTATCTTCTCAAAAATTCCGGCCAGCATTTCTTTTTAATTATCACAACATTATTTTTACATCGAAAAGTTTTTAAAGTTATTGTTTAGGTATAGCATAAACGCATGTGCCGCGACTCGCTTGTTTATTCTTCAATATTTTCATGCCATTCATAAAGTCATTTTCCCAATCCATCGGCAACAAAGCAGGTATTATAAACTACTTTAATATCATTGTTCTTGCAGAAGTTTATGGCTTTTTCCGATTCAGAACCCGGCTGCATCCACACCCTGCTTATTCCGGCCTCTTTGCACGCCTTTACAATTTGTTCTGTAACTCTCGGCGGAACAACGGTTATTACCACATCCGGTTTTTTTGGCAATGCCTTTAAGTCTGGATAACAAATATCATCTCCTATTTTTTTGTATTTCGGATTTACGGGGTAAACATTGAAGTTGGATGACTTTAATGTTTTGTATATCTTTGAGCCCCATTTATCGGGATCGGCAGAAACGCCAATAACCGCGACCGCGTTATTTTTGTTCAGAAATTCTGTTAGCGTATCAGAATTTTTTAACAATCTTTTCATACGCATCATTTTGCAAACAATAAATATAATTGAAATTATTTTCGTCTTCTTCTTTATTGCCAACATCTTCTCCATTGGCAATATTTTTCCCGAACTCCTCTTCGCTTCTAAAATTGAAATGCTCGTTTTCACCTTATCTGCTAAATATAAGAGAAATTAAAAATAAAATAAATGAGGTCAGAATAATCAAAGGTCCTATCGGCAAATTCGTTATTCTAAACAACAAGAAACCGGAAACGGAGCATAATATCCCGAAGATTAGAGACAGGTTAGAATATTGGGTTAAGTTCCTGCTGAAATTTCTTGATGCCGCGGCGGGGATTGCGATCAACCCGGCCGTTAAAAGGATTCCGACGAATTTCACTTCCATCGCGGTAACTAAAGCGACCGAGACCAAATAAATCAAGGTGTATTTTTTAACATTAATTAGCAAACTTTTTGCCAAATCCTCTGATATTTCCGACAAAATAACGAGCGGATAAATCTTTCTGATTATGAGAAACAGGGCAGTTGACAAGAATATTGCCAGAAGAGCGTCAAAAAAATTTATCTGGGTTATATCGCCTATCAACGCTTGCTCGGCGTGCTCCAGAGGCAGAAACAAAAATCCGATTGAAACTACGGAAGCAAATACGATAGCCGTCAGGGCCTCCAACGGTAATTTCGTTCTCAAACTGAAAACCCAGATGAGCAATGCTCCGGCGCCAATAGAAAGCATGGCGCCCGGAAAAATCCCGAAGCGATAAATTAGAGCCAGGGCGACCCCTGGCAGAGCCAAATGACCCAGCGGGCCTCCCACCAGAGCCATCCTTTTCGTTATCATCAAAGAACCAAGATAACCCGCGACTCCGCTGACAAAAATTATTGTCACCAAACCAAAAATGATCTGCTCCATTTTATTCACCTATGAGTGTGCTTATAAAATTTGATGCGCGTTCCGTAAACATCTTGCAGGGATTTGGATGTTAAAATTTTTTTCGGCCGGCCAAAACAGGACTTAATTTTGTTGATACACAGGCAATTTGTTGAGTATCCGTACACTACATTCAAATCGTGAGTAACGAGAAAAACCGTTAATTTTCTTTTTTTCCAGAACTTTTTTAACAAGGAGTAAATTGTCGTCTCCCCTTCGATATCGATCCCGGACATGGGTTCATCTAAAAGCAAGACGTCAGGATCGTCAATTAAGACCCAGGCGAGAAGCATTCTCTGGAACTGCCCGGATGAAAAAGAAGACGGGTTTTTCTTTAATATATTTCCATCGCCTTTTAATCCGACTTCTTCCAACATTCTCAAAATTTTTTCTTCTGAACGAGTTTTAAATCTAAAGAATTCTCTTATTGAAATCGGCAGAAAATTAAATTTTTCTTTTGACATTCTTTGAGGAAGGTAGTTAATTTTAATTCTTTCTTTCCATTCCAATCTGCCATCATGAGGTATGATGCCAAGCAAAGCCCTTAACAAAGTAGTTTTTCCGGCGCCGTTTGGTCCTATGATTGTCAAAATTTCCCCGCGCCTTACATCAAAACTCAGATTCTTAATTACTATTTCTTTACCGAGCTTTACGCTCAAATTTTCAACCTTCAATATCGTTTCCCTCATTTCTCTCACCGCCATTGGCTGATCGGTCGGTTCTTCAACCGATTTGTTATTTCCAACGTATTCTTGCGTTCTGGAATAGCCACATAATTTATGTCCCGATTTTTATTTAATATTATGCGCTGTCGAATATAATCCCTCTCGCTCGCAGACGGAGCCTCCTCGCGGTGATTAAGGTGAATAATTTCGATTTAAATGCTTTCCGGTGCGCCATGAGAACAGACTACGATCCCGTAATTCTATCGTAATTATATTTATGCTTAAATATTTTTTTGTTTGTAATTAACTTTATGGCAGAAAATATTGAAGGAAGATTCTTGAGTGAAGTCATATTCCCGTATTGTGATATAACATCCAAAAAGTGGACAGAAGAAATTAGTCAGATCCAATCATATGCATCGATGGCGTTAAATGCATTAAAGGAAATTGGAGAAGGGTGCAAAACCCCGGAAGAGATAATAACTAAAAAAGAGGAAGTTCCAAAAAGACAAATATATCGCGGCTTAAATATTATTGAAAGCGCGGGTCTTGTAAAAAGGAACGAAAATGGAAATTATGAACTGACAGAAACGGGTGAGGATTATCTCAAAAATTTGTCTGGCATCGATTTAACATTGGAAATTGTGAATGGTGTTGATGTGCCTTTGGTTGAAATGACAGAAGATATGCGAGATATTATTAACCAACCATGGGAACGTAAGCGCGGACCAATATATCAAATCGGTTAATTCTCTTTCTTCTTGGCGATCTTCACCTTCGCGTGCCTTATGATCTTTGAATTGAGCATATAGCCCTTTTGAAGTTCTTGAAGAACCGTTCCTTCGGGCTC
>JAGGUE010000067.1 GCA_021158665.1 Candidatus Aenigmatarchaeota archaeon | reverse complement strand
TGAGCAGAAGATGTGCGAGAACGCATGGGAGATGGGGCAGTGGTGCGAATGGAAAAACGGCACATGCGATTTCATAAATTGCAGTTCAATATCAAATAGCACAAAATGTATAGAAGTTCCGCATTGCGAGTGGAACGAAACATATTGCTATGAGATTAGTTGCGCCGTGTTTGACGGCAACCAGACCGCGTGCGAGAGCGCATTCGATAACTATGGCATAATGTGCGAATATAATCCGCTTTGGGGGCTTTGCGACCCAATGGAGTTTGGCGGATGCATGCAATATACCGATAATGCCACATGTTCAATGAACCCGCCGTGCTTCTGGGTAAAAACACAGGAAGGAGAAGAATTTTGTATGTCATGCGAAGATATATACGACCCAGATAACCTGACGGAATCAAAGGAGATGTGTAATAGTATTTCAAACTGCGTCTGGGATGAGAATACGCAAATGTGCTACACCAACATGACTGGCATGGAGGGGGGTGAATGATAAAATGAGAAAAGAAGATAAGGTAACATTGATTGGGGTTTCGGTATTTGTTATTTTGGGATTAATATTAACTTATGTTGGCATTGATTTGCTGAAAACTGTAATTGTATCGGCAGTGGTCAGTGCCATTGCCGGGTGGATTTCATGGTCAAAAGTGAAAGCTTAGATGTGACAAAAATTGGTCTGCTATGGGATGATTTCAGAAGCAGAAAATTACAGGGTGAATGATAAAATGAGAAAAGCAATTTTATTTGCAATGTTTTTTATCGCGTTGTCGTCATCATTGGCATTTGCCACCGTTAACTCGGTCTCGGTGGAGGGCGGCGCCGTGAGCAAGGACGTTTACAAGAACAGCCCGTTCCAGATTTCTGTCCAGGTTGATTCGGTAAACGAGACAAGCTTGACTGTTACTGGCGCATGGAACAATCCAAGCATAAGTTGCGATGCTTCAAGTGTTCAGGTTTCTGGCGGCGGCGTGGCAACGTTCACCGGATGCACCATACCGGTTACGGGAACTTATACGTTCAAGGCAACATGCGGCGGAAAGTATGACACAATGGATTTTATTTCAAATGAAATTCCGGCGTGGAGCATTTCACTTGCGAATGTAACGAGCGAGACTAGCGTTAAAGTGACGGCAACGATAGATGCCGCCGGCTCAACGCTCCAGGGCGTGACGGCAAACATAACGACGCCGAGCGGATGGACCATGACATCCGGGACACCGACGAGAAGCCTCGGCGACATAACCGGCACCGCTGATGTTCAGTGGGTATTCACAAAAGGCAGTCCGGGAACGCTCAATGATATAACCGTTACCGTTATCGTAACAAATCCGGCCGACTCGAAGTCGGAATCATTCAGCGGCGAAGAAGAGATAATTACAACTACCACGAGCACAACCACCACCACAACCCTGCCCGGTTCCACAACAACCACGACGATATCAACTGGCACAGGCACCGGTAGTGGAACCGGAACTGGACAGAAGTTGGGCAAGGCCATTCATTCATGGGTGAAAATGCAAAAAGGCAAGGCCAATGTCATGAAGATTGCGGACGAGACAATCGGCTTCAGGCAAATTACGATAGAGGTAAAAAATCCCGCAAACAATGTTAAAATCACTGTCACGAAATTGGCCGGCAAGCCGGCATCGGTCGTTCATGAAGTGACCGGCAAGGTTTACAAATATATTGAAATCAGCGCGGAAAATATTGCCGACGAAAATATTTCTTCTGCCAAAATTCAGTTCGATGTTGAAAAAACATGGATCGCCGACAACGCTCTCGATAAAAATACGATAGCACTCAATAGATACGCTGACGACGCGTGGACAAAGCTGCCGACGAGCTTGCTGAGCGAGAATGATACCTATATTATATATGAAGCCGAGACTCCGGGGTTTTCAATTTTTGCCATAACGGGCGAAACGGTGTCCGCGACAACGACAACTACCACCACGACCACCACGATGCCAGTTTCACCGACACCGCCGGGCGTCACGACAACGACCGCGCCGGTTGCGGTCACCACTACCGTTCCGGCAGAGGTAACGACAACGACCCTGCCGGCCGCACCGACAGGCATCTCTCCTTGGGTTTGGGTAATTGCAATCGCATTGATATTAATTCTAGGGGTTCTGTATTGGAAGAGAGAGGAAGTGAAAAAGGTCATCCAAGAGATGGCGAGAAAAGCGAGGAAAAGGTAAAAACCTTTTGCGGTAGCAGAATCCGTTACCACGATGAAAAGTACGTTTCGGTACATCGAAACATTTAAAAGTAAAAATGTTACATTGTAATGTAATGACATGATAGAAAGAATAGCCGACTTTAACTTTTGGCATAAGATTCGGGATACTGGAATAGAAAAGGGATGAGTTGAGGGATGCTTTGGAATTGGTGGAGATAAAGGATACGGCATTTGTACTCACAGCTTTACGGGAACTTTCTTCTACGAAAATAGTTCCCTCAGGAAACTTTTTTATATTTTAAAGCATCTTTATTATTATGATCGAAAGAGAGATGATAATAGATTACATAAAAAGGGAAAAGAGCTTTTCGGGAATCAAAAGGGAATCAAATATTTCACATATTGGCGGCAAAATCACGAGCATTATAGGTCCCAGAAGATCTGGAAAAACATTTTATCTGCTTTATCTCCTTAACTCTAAATATCAAAAAGCCCTATATTTAAATTTTGAATTACTGTTCCTTAAAAAATTGTCGGCAAATGAATTCTTCGAGATAATGAAGTTGCATGAAGAAATAAAAGGATATACTCCAAAAATTCTGCTTTTAGATGAGATTCAAGAAGTAAAAGATTGGCAGACCCTGCTAAGAACGCTTTTGGATTATGGTTATGAAATTATTGTAACCGGTTCTTCTTCTAAATTATTAAGTAAAGAAATCGCAACTCAGTTAAGAGGGCGCTCAATATCTTATCTTCTATTGCCTTTTAGTTTCAGAGAGTTTTTAAAAGCAAAAAATTTCAAATCAGAAAAATTCCTTACTTTTGAAGAAAAAGGCAAAACCTTGAGATTCCTAAGAGAATATTTGGATTTTGGAGGATTTCCTGAAGTTGTTTTAAGCAATAACAGATTTCAAAAAGAAAAACTCTTAAAAACATATTTTGATGAAATATTCCTAAAAGACTTTGTAGAAAGACACGAGATAAAAAGTATAGAGCTCGGAAGGCTATTATTTGAATTTATATTTCAAAATTTTTCAAAGGAAATCAGTATTAAAAATATTCAAAAATATCTGGAAAAAAGAGTTCCATTCTCGAAAAAAACAATTTACTCTTATCTTGAAAATGTGGTAGACACTCTTTCCGTATTCTTTTTGGATAGGTTTTCTATAAGTGTATATGTAAGAAAATCATGGCCTAAAAAAATATATATTGCTGATACCGGCTCTTCTATACCTCTCAGCTTCTCTGGTGATATTGGCAAAAAAATGGAGAATACTGTTTTTTTAGAGTTACTTAGAAAAACAAACGATAGGCCTTTGATGGAAATCTTCTATTGGAAAGACTATCGTGGCAGAGAGGTTGATTTTGTTGTAAAAGAAGGTTTGAAGGTAAAACAATTGATTCAGGTTACATACGCCTCCGGAAGAGATGAAATCGAAAAGAGAGAAATAAAATCTTTATTAAAAGCGAGCGAGTCGTTGAGATGCAAAAACCTGCTCTGCATAACATGGGACTTTGAAGGTGTTGAAACAATTGAAAGAAAGAAAATTAAGTTTGTCCCATTGTGGAGATGGCTGACGAACATTTAGGTCTCCAGTCGCAAGAACCCCTTGATTTTTAAATCAAGGATGAATCGCGACAAGCCATTTCTTTAATCAGGTTACTTTTACAGAAGCGTTGGTTCCGTGACATCAGAGACGATAAAGTTTTGCATAGAACACAGCCAAAGAAAACACTGGGAAACGGTTGATCGCGAGTATTTCGAATTTGGAGAGCAGAAAACGTTAAAGAACTTTGCGAGCCATCTATCTTTAAACCCCAAGGTTTTAACCTGGGTAGTTTAGAAATTTCAAGAAGATTAAAACTAAAATCTGAAGTTTTCGCTTCTCTAAATTTACATTACTCTTAAGTAGAAGAAGGGAGAAAACCGGAGAGTTTACTTTTTCAGATATTTTGTTATCATCTTAAGAAACAAATTTATATATTTTTGTTTCTTATACTATAACTATGGGAAACAATTTTAAAATAGTTTTGGAGGAATGGAGAAGATTTAAATTTCCCGATATTGTCCCGAGATATATAGAGCCGAAAATTTCTAAAGATATAGCGGCGATTATCGGTCCGAGAAGGGTTGGAAAAACCTATCTTTTGCTTCATTTAGCAAAAAAAATTTTGAAAGAATCCCCAAAGGATAATGTGGTCTATCTTAACTTTGACGATGAGAGAATTGAAAAAGACTTTGAGAAGTTCTTTCAGAGTTATTACGAAATTTTTAGCCCGAAAGAAGAAAAGAAGATCGTTTTATTTTTGGATGAAATTCAATTGGTAAAAAAATGGGCTGGTTGGTTGAGAACTCTTCACAATCAAGGAAAGTACCATCTTTTTGTTGCTGGTTCTTCTTCAAAACTTTTAAGCAAAGAAATTGCCACCTCTCTGCGAGGAAGATATGTTTCCTATCTTCTCTTACCTTTCTCCTTTAAGGAATTTTTAGAGATAAAGGAAGTTGAATTGAAAGAACTTCTCCCAGAAGACAGGGGAAAGATAATGAAATATCTCAGAGAATATATTGAGTTCGGCGGTTTTCCAGAGGTTATTTTGGAGAAAAACGAGTTTGAAAAAAGAAAAAAACTGAAAACCCTTTATGAGACGATCTTTTTTAGAGATATCGTGGAAAGGTTCAAAATAAGAAATTATGAAACCGCAAAGAATGTCTTGGAGATTCTTTTGAGCAATTATTCAAGCAGAGTTACGATTTCAAAATTAAACAGATTTTTAAATTCCGCTGGAGTAAAAATAGCAAAGAAAACCTTATGGAGATATGTGCAGTATTTTGAAGATGCTTTTTCCATTTTTCTTTTACCTTCGCATACCTTTTCAAAAAGAAAGCAAATATTGCTGCCAAGAAAAATATATTCCGTAGATACGGGGCTTTCACTCTTTCTTTCCGGGAAAAAAGATGAGGGAAGATTGATAGAGAATATCGTTTTCCTTGAAATTCTGAGAAGAAGAGAAAAAGAACTCTTTGATGTTTTTTATTATCTTAAAGATGATTTTGAGGTTGATTTTGTTCTCAAGCAGGGAACGAAAGTAAAACAGTTAATTCAGGTTTGCTATGAGATAAAAGATTTCTCTACCAGAGAAAGAGAGATTAAAGCATTGTTAAAGGCGAGCGGGTCGTTGAGATGCAAAAACCTGCTCTGCATAACATGGGACTTTGAAGGTGTTGAAACAATTGAAAGAAAGA
>JAGGUE010000033.1 GCA_021158665.1 Candidatus Aenigmatarchaeota archaeon | reverse complement strand
TACTTACGGCGGAGAAAAAAACATACATGCCCCAGTCAACGGCCGGGTTAATGCGCTATTTTGACACCGAGAAAGAAGTAATAAAACTTAAGCCGGAGCACGTGATACTGATTGGGATTATGTTTATAGTAATTGTCATGTTTTTTAGGTTTATAATTTAGGTTCTAAAAGACGAAATAAGCGCCGGCGTCTTTTTAATTGTCGTTTTTGAATGAGCCAAACGCACGCCAATGGTTTTTTGCAATCCCGTGGAGAGAAGACGATTAAATTCATTGGCATGATGAATCATCGGATTATATGGTGAGAAGCGCCGGTTGAGGAATCGTCGGCCTCTCTGAAAGATAAGAATGTCGTAATCGGTATCAACCAAAAATTCTTATCAAAACAATTTAAATAATCATAATAATTATTTCTTCATGCCCTTAAAAATCCATATTGGCCCGGCCGGAAATTGTATCTCGGCGAGGGGCGGCACCATTGACTCTTTCAAGCGGTTGATCGAATTAAATCTAAATGCGCAAGAGATAGAGTTTGTCAGGGGCGTGTGGATGACTAATTCAATGGCACAACGTGTCGGAAACGCTGCGAAAGAGATGGGCATAAAGCTTTCAATACATGCCCCATATTATATAAATCTCTGCAATCCAGAAAAACTGAGAGCATCCGAAAAGAGAATAATGGATTCCTGCGAAAGAGCATATCATCTTGGCGCGAGGGTTGTAGTGTTTCATCCGGGATATTACGGGAAGCTCTCTGAAAGCGAAGCGCTTGAGAATGTTATCGATGCGTGCAAAGAGATGTCAAAAACTCTGGATAAAAAAAGAATTCGAAATGTCTTTCTCGGTTTGGAAACCACTGGAAAGAAAAGTCAGTTCGGAACATTAGACGAAATCATTGAAATATGCGAGAAAGTAAAACATTGCACACCCGTTATCGATTTTGCGCATATATACGCAAGAAACGGGGGAAAAATAGATTATAAAAAAATATTTGATAAAGTAAAGGTTCTAAGATCCAAATTTCTTCACGCGCATTTCAGTAGTATAGAATTCACCGACAAAGGTGAAAAAAGACATATCCCAGTAAGCAATAACGAACCGGATTTCAGAGAGCTCGCAAAAGAAATTTTAAAAAGAGAAGTAGATATTACAATAATATGCGAATCGCCGTTGCTCGAAAAAGATGCATCGATTATGAAAAATATTTTTGAAGATTTGGGATATAAATTTGATTAGAAAACTAAATTAAAACTATTTAAAATTTTTTATCTTCTATAAGTTTACAAAAAATAAATAATCTCATTTTAAAGGGTTGTTTATGAATTTTATAATAGGGACGAGAGAAATAGTAAAAAAAATTGAAAAGGGTTTGATAGAGAAGGTCGTGATAGCGGAAAATATTCCGGAAAAGTTAAAAGAAAAAATTGAAACTGCCGCTAAAAAATATAATGTAAAAATTGAGACGGATGGCAATGAGCGGCAACTTGGAACAAAAATAGGTAAGTCGTTTCCCGTAGCATCGGTTGGTTACTATAAAAAAGAAGATTCTTAAATCGGTAATAAGTATGAAAGTAATTTTAAACAGCGATGCGATTCAGAATATAAAGATGTTCCAAACGCTAACGTCTGCAAACGCCTTGGATTGCATAGAAAATGACGACACGATTTATTTTGTATTGAAAGGTGCGGACTATAGAATAGCTGTTAGCAGAGGAAGACAAAAAATAAGAATTGCCGAGAGAAGGTTCAAAAAAAAGATAAAGGTATTTGAATTGTCAAAAAATCTAACAACATTCGTAAAAAGGATAGTGCCGGAGGCATTTGACATAAAAATAGATAAAAAAATAATAAAACTGAAGGTCAAAAATTACGATAAACCAAAAGTCATAGGCAAGAACAAAAAAAATTTAATTGTTATTAAAAGCTTTTTGAAAAGACTTTTTGATATCGAAGATGTGAAAATAATATAAATTTTTGAAGAGATGATTGTTATGGCCGGAGAGTATGGTGCACGCAAATTAAAGGCAAAAAGAAGAAAATATAGATGGAAAAAGGCTAATTATAGAAACAGGATTCTACAGCTTAAAAAACGCAAAGACCCTTTTGGAGGAGCACCTCAGGCAAAGGGAATAGTATTGGAAAAGAAAATGGTGGAACAAAAGCAGCCGCATTCCGGGCTGATAAAGGCCGTTCGCGTAAGACTTCTAAAAAACGGCAAAGAGGTTACGGCGCATGTGCCCAGAACGGGCGCAATAAAATGTATCGGGGAACATGACCAAGTTCTTCTGGAAGGCATGGGCGGCAGCCAGCACGGTGCGGTCGGTAGCATGTGGGGCATAAAATGGAGGGTTATAGCGGTCAATAACATTCCGCTTGAGTTAATAAGAACCGGCAAGAAACAAAAACCTGTCAAATAAAATATTGGAATTCTTTTTTAATTAGAGATTATAATAATTATTTATCAACATCATGCCAAGAAAATAACCTTTTCAAAGGTTGGACGAATAAGGAATCACGGCTTGCGCCAACAGACGGTTCAAATCCCGCGTGATTTGAGGCCCGCGTACCCGTGTTTTGGCCGTAGCCATCATTAGAGCGCATTGATATGATCGGCCGACATCTGAACACGGAAAATTAGTATAGCCGCCAAAGTTGGAGAGACATCGTTCAAAAATCATTCAAATCCGAAATCTCTTCCAACAGTTGAGATGGGCTTCCGTTTGGCGATGAACAATGAAACTAAATATTAAAGAGATAAAAGAAAGCGCAAAAAAAGATTTTGAAGAGACGTGGGTACGCACATCTAAATTATTGCCCAAAAAAACAAAAATAATAATAAAGAAAAGGGGAGAAGAGCACCCATTCAGAAAAATGGTTAATAAACTGCGAAAAATTTTCTTAGATATGGGCTTTGACGAGATGGAAAACCCCACCATTTTACCCGCCGAGGATGTTTACAAACAATACGGACCAGAGGCCGCGGTCATATTGGATAGGGCATTTTTTCTGGCAAAGTTACCGAGACCCGAAATAGGGTTGAGCAACAAGAAAATAGCTCAAATCGAGAAAATTATAGGCAAATTTGATCAAATGAAATTAAAAGAAATTTTCAGAAAATATAAGAAAGGTGAAATAGAAAGCGATGACATGACAGAAGAAATAGTGACCGGGTTGAATATCAAAGCGGAGCAGGCAACTTCCATAATAGATTTATTTCAGGAATTTAAAAAATTGAAGCCGGTCGCCACAAATCTGACTTTAAGAAGCCATATGTCAGCAACATGGTATCACACTTTATCTGCACTTCAGAACAAAAGAGATTTTCCGATCGCGTTGTTTTCGGTGGGCCCGAGGTATAGAAATGAACAGAAGGAAGATGCCACCCATTTGCGAGTTCATAGTTCCGCTTCCGTTGTTCTGATGGATCCCGACATGAGCATGGACGCGGGAAGAGAAATAACAAAAAAAATAACAAAAAAATTGGGGTTCGAAAATGCGAAATTTGTAAGAAAAAAGGCAACGTCCAAATATTATGCCGCGGGCCAGGAAGAAGAGGTTTTCGTAAAGTATAAAGGAAGGTGGTTTGAGATAGGCGATATCGGAATGTATTCGCCGATATCTCTGGCTAATTTTGGAATAGAATACCCGGTATTTAACCTAGGCCTCGGGGTTGAACGCCTGGTCATGATTCTGGAACATTATGACGACATAAGAACCGTGGTCTTTCCGCAATTTTATTTGAAAAAAGAATTTTCGGACAGGGAGATAGCAAAATCGATTTATGTTATTGAAAAACCAAAAACAGAAACTGGAAAAGAAATAGCAAAACTCATAGAGAAAGTGTCCAGAAAATACAAAGACAGAATAGCGCCAGTTGAATTTATTGCATGGAAGGGCGAGATAAACAATAAAAAAATCCTTGTCAAGATTCTTGAAAGCGAAGAAGGAAAAAGTCTGATAGGTCCGGCCGGTTTTAATAAAATATTTGTAAAAAATAAAAGTATAATAGGGGGCGTAAAAAAACAAGGCGTTGGCACTGGACTCAATTATATGGCAGCCATAGCAAATAAAGTGGCTCACGACATCGAAAACAAAAACGAAGATTTTGAATATAAAGTAAAAATTGTGAGGTCTTTGAGCGATATTAATTTGGCCGTACCCAAAGCGGTCGGAAATTATATAAAAGAAAAACAGAAGAAAATCGATATAAGAGGGCCGGTTTTTGTTACAATCAGGGTTGAAATGCGAGGTTAGCATAACGGTAATGCGGTCGCCTGCAGAGCGGCTTATGGGAGTTCGACTCTCCCACCTCGCTTAATGGTGAAAAAATGAAAGAAATGAAAAAATTAGAAAGAAAAAATAAAGGAATGATCAATTTAAATCCGATTCAAACCGGTGGAATTCTGACAAAGGCTGCAAAGAGAGCATTGATCGAATTCGGCGACGGGTATTCTGTTTATGACATCAGCCCCGGGTTAGAGTTGGAAGAAATGCCGGCGATCAGAGAATTCGTTTCAGAACTTTTGCCAAAATTTTTGGGAGCCGATATTGTCAGGCTAACGCTCGGTGCGAGAGAAGCGATGTTTAGCGTGATGCACTCGGTCGCAAAGCCCGGAGACGCGGTAATTGTTGATGGGAACAGGCACTACACGACGGTAACGGCCGCAGAAAGAGCGGGCCTAAAGGTCATTGAAGTCCGGAGTTCGGGAGAGCCGGAATATAAGATAGATGTGAATGATTATGAAGATTTAATAAAAAGACATAACCCAAGATTGATACTCTTAACCTATCCCGACGGGAATTATGGAAATTTGCCGGATGCCAAGACGTTGGGACAAATAGCTAAAAAATATAATATTCCTTATTTGCTTAACGGAGCTTATTCCGTTGGGAGGATGCCGATTTCAATGAAAGAGCTCGGGGCTGATTTTGTAATCGGTTCCGGGCAGAAGTCCATGGCCTCTTCCGGGCCCATCGGTGTTTTGGGCATGAACAAAAAATGGAAAAAAATTATGTTAAGGAAATCGAAAATGTATCCAAAAAAAGAAATCGAATTTTTAGGTTCAGAGCTGAGAGGAACGGCCGTGGCGACTTTGATTGCCTCTTTTCCGGAGGTTAAAGAAAGAATCAAAAAATGGAATAAAGAGGTAAAAAAAGCGCGATGGTTTTCAAAAGAGATGGAAAAGTTGGGCATAAAGCAGATGGGAGAAAAACCGCACAGGCATGATTTGATGTTTTTCAAAGCAGACCCGCTTTATAAAATCTCATTAAAGCATCCAAAAGGAAGATTTTTCCTGTACTACGAACTTAAGAAAAAAGGAATAACCGGCATAAAACCCGGACTCACAAAGTATTTCAAACTCTCTACCTTTGGCATACCAGAAGAAAAACTGCGATATGTTATAGATTCTTTCAGAGAAATTTTGGAAACATAATTAATCAAATCACATCTTTATTTTTTTCAATCTCTTTTGCAATATTTCTACGGCCCTTTTTACGTCTGCGAGACCCTTTGCACCCGCACATATTACACGGCCGGACGAAAACAAGAGAAACGCCACTTTGGGCTCAAATAAGCGATAAACCAATCCCGGAAACTGCTCGGGTTCGTATTCGCTCGCCTCAAGCTGGAATGCCAAGGTATCCAGATTCAGTTCTCTTTTCAGATCGATTGCAACAACAATATTCTCTATTCTTACTTTTATATCATTTTCATTAACTCTTATTCCAACTCTCTTAATTCTTCTCACAATTTCTTTCAATGCTGTTTTCGCCTCCGCCACAGAACGGGCACCGACGCAGATTATTTTTCCAGAACGAAAAATTAGACTAGCGACCTTAGGTTCATTTAACCTGAAGATTAATCCCGGAAACTGCTCGGGTTCGTATTCGCTCGCCTCAAGAACTGTTAATAATCTATCGAGAGGAATTGTGGCATCAACTTTTGTAGAAGCGACAATATTTTCAACGACCATTTTGGGTTTTTCCACCACGATATACACCCGTGAAAGAGTTAATTATCAAAAATATATTTAAATAGCGCTCAATGTTTTTAGCGCACTTAATTTAAAAGCCCCTTAACGATATGTTAAGGTCTTTTGGGCATTATAAATCAAGTTTATATTTTTAAATTTAATTCAATTTATATATATTTAAAAATATTAATATTTATTCTTTATTTCTAAACGAGGATATGACGCGCTTTGTTCTGCCGGAGTTAAAATATTTTTCAATTCTTTAGGTCTGGATTGTCACTCTTAATAATTTGAATGATATAGTTGCACAACTCTTGATAAAGTTTTGCGCCATCGCCGCGCCAGAAAAAAATATTGCCAGTTTTCCGAGTCGCGCGTCATTTAACGTGATTTATGCTTTCGATCGCTCGCAGTAATTTTAATTATAAAAATCGGTAAATTGTGCTCGGCTGAAATTTGCTATCGCGACCTTCTCATAACTGCGATGAACCTCACACACCGCTTTTGCTTCTTTTTATTTCATCTTTCATTCTCGGTACCCTTATCAAATATCCGCAGTTCTTACATTTTACCGAGAACGGCCTTTTCCACTTCTTTTCCAGATAGTCGTATTTACCGCACTCCGGGCATATATACTCGCATCTCGCTATATTGTCATTCATTACAAGTATTCTTATTTCGCCTTTCAGTTCTTTGTTTCTATTTGCTACCGGCCTATATGTATGATAAATGCAATCACTTGGTCTGATTTTGTTTTTTTCAATAAATTCTCGGATTTTATGCAACATATTAAGCACCGTCATAAGCCTTTTCTATTTGAGGTATAATTTGTTTTTTTCTTGATACAACGCCTTCTAAAAAAATTGAATTGTTTTCAACTTTCTTGTTGAACGCCGTTTCCACCTTTTTTGTATCACCGATTACGAGCAGTTCCGAGCACTCTTTTATTATATTTGTCAGCATAACGATTATTAAATCGTAATTTCCCTCTTTTTTCATTTTTCTCATCTCGCTCAATAAATCATTCCTGAGTTTATCGACCTCGCTAAAATCAACGACCTCTACCTGAGAAACACCAACTTTGTTATTGCAAAAATCGTATTCCTTAAAATCCATATTTATTATTTGAGGAATCGCCATATTTTTCAAACTCGCTTTCGCTTTTTTAATTTCCATTCCAAACGCTTCCAAATTATTTATATCGGCAATTTGCGCGAGTTTTTTTGCCATTTTTTTGTCTCTTTCCGTGGTCGTCGGGGACTTAAACACTACCGTGTCCGATAATATTGCAGCCAAAAGAATTCCGGCAATTTTTTTATCTATCATCCTTTTTGATAAATATCTTTCTGCTATCATGGTTGCGGTGCATCCCACCGGTTCCGTGTGGAAAGTTATCGGACTTGAAAAATTAAAATTTATCTTGTGATGGTCTATAACCTCAATAATTTCGGCATTTTCTATGTCATCAATTGATTGAGAGAATTCGTTGTGGTCAACCATGACGATTTTTTTATTTTTTCCGTTCGTCATTAATTTTGGTTTGTCCAAGTTAAAATAGTTTAAAACGAATTCGGTTTCCGAGTTTATCTCTCCTGTTCTTGCCGGTATATAAGTCTCATTCTCGGACTCTTTATTTTTAAGGTGCGCTAACGATATTGCCGAGCATATAGAGTCCGTGTCGGGATTGCGATGACCTATAACGTAAATGACGTCTTTCATTTTAACTAACCTTCTATTTTCATAACTTTATTTTTAACTCCTCGCCAAAAAATTTCATTTAAGACCGCGGATGACCGACTAATTATTATTATATCGAAATCTTTATAAGGTTATAGTTATATAAATATATAACATAAGAATAACAAAAAAGCGACGAGAGTAAGCAACAATTCGCGCGTATTGACGAACCGGTCATAGAAATGGATTAAAAAACGATTTCATAGAGATTAAAATAAAAATCTGAAATAGCGTCCGCGCAAAAAACGGTAAAGGTTTCTGTTCTACGCGATTGGCGGTCGATTATTCGGACGCGGCGGGTGGCTCACCGATAACAAATATTTTCGTCGGTTTTTTATAATTTTTTATCAATTTAACATTATGCAAACGAAATCCGTGGTCGTACCATTTTTCATTTTGGTTATCGTTCTGGCATCTGGCATGTGCACCGAGCAAGAGAAAAATTTAACGGCGATAAAACTCGGCGACCAGGTGTACGAGTTCAGCACAAATCTCTACGATTCTGTAAAAGTAAAAACAAACGATGAAGCTGGAATAAAAGAATTGTTTGACAATTCGGAGAATGTCTGCATAAAATTTGATAATTCGAGTTCTACGGACAATGCCTACTTTGCCGTTGTCGGCTATAACATCGTATTCAAACTTACAAGGTATTACAGCAAACAAGGAAAGACGATGAAATTCTCGGTGTGCCAGACAAACGAGACGACCATCTGGCTTAAAGGACCCGAAACGGGCGCGCAAGAAAATTCTGTCACGCTGATCGATAATACCGTTGTTGTGCAGGGAACTGATTTTCACGAACTTGAACTTGCCGGAGACAAGCTCGTTCTGACCGTTTTTGGGATAAATTCGCTGAAATAGATAATGATATTCAATTGGCATGCAACCCGAATTAACAAAGGATATTCATAAACCTACTTCTTATGATTTGGAAATATTATTAAATCCGATAGCAAAAAAAGAAATAAACTCAATCTCACAATTTTTATTAGGTTGAAAATTCTAAAACATCTACAAAATCTTCAAAATATAAGAAAAAGAAAAAAAATTAAAAAACGAATTCTATCGCGCGTTACCAAGCTTATCGACAACTAAATTTGAGTTGGTTGTCTTTAAGCCAAGGTAACTGGCGATATTACGTTGTTTACTACCTTTACCGCAGTGCCAGACAGTCCTTTGTTAGCGTAGTCCTGTAATACTGAGCAAGCTTCTCTCGTCTCGTCCTTTGTTGAACCGGCAACAACCAAAGCTACCTTGCCTGTTGCAAATGCGTCGTCAATTAACTGAATCAATCCAAACTTTGTCGTCCTTGCGTTCCACGCATCGCATGTCAGGACTCCTTCACCGTCCTTTACCTTTCCCGCTGCCGCCAAGTCAGCTACCAATGTGTTTACGCAAGGTCCGCCGACGAGGATCAAGTTCTTCGATGTCTTGTCGGCGCTTGTCACCTCGGTATCCAACTTGGCTATGGATGTCGTTATTGG
>JAGGUE010000004.1 GCA_021158665.1 Candidatus Aenigmatarchaeota archaeon | reverse complement strand
TGCCCTGGTAGCTCAGTTGGCAGAGCGTTACCTTGGTAAGGTAAAGGCCGCGAGTTCAACCCTCGCCCAGGGCTTGCCGGCGGTATTTGGGTCTGTAGTCTAGTTTGGTTAGGATCCAGGCTTCGGGACGTTTGCATTGAGAAA
The DNA here is from genome assembly GCA_021158665.1 of Candidatus Aenigmatarchaeota archaeon. Taxonomy (GTDB): domain Archaea; phylum Aenigmatarchaeota; class Aenigmatarchaeia; order GW2011-AR5; family JAHLMP01; genus JAGGUE01. The sequence continues at coordinate 5,712 of JAGGUE010000004.1, read as the reverse complement.
AAGCCTGTGACCCCGGTTCAAAATACCTTTTCTTTTTAGAAAAAAGAAAAGACTATCGGAAAAGAAAAAAATCAGGCGAAAAATCAAAGATTTTTCGCATATATTATTGAGAGAAAGACCATCGGAATCGCAGGAGGTTTTCGCCAAATAGAAAATAAAATAACAGAAACCGACGAGAATCGCAGGAAGAGTTCACCAATTATAAATAAATAATATAAAAGTGAACTCTGACGAGAACGCGGAGAGAGAGAAAAACGTCGCATGAAAATCCGGGCAGACCCATTTATTTGTAAATCGCTGCCAATTAATAATGCGGTGGATTCTTTACTTTAAATTTTTTATACAATCCATCGCACTCCTAATGCATGCATCCATATTCAAATACTTAAATTCTGAAAACCTTCCGCATAATTCAATACCTAAATCTTTGAAAAAATCATTAATGATTTTAATATTTTTTTGATAGTTCAAATCATAAACAACATAAGCATATTTTGACTTAATGATCTTGGTATAGCATACCGTATCTTTATCTATTATTTTTCTTTTATGGAGACCGTTTACGGTATGTTCTATAATTTCTTTATTTCTGATCTTTGAAATAGCATCGCCTTCATTATAAGTTATTTCTGCTACAACCGAAGACTTTCCTTTTGGTGTCATATATTGACTATGATTTTTAGGAAAAATAACTCTATGCGTTAGAATGTTTTTGTCTGGTATATAAAGCCAGTGAAAGTCATTTAGTTTATTTACATCCAGTCCAAGCATTACGGTTATTAATGAATTATATTTTAGATTATCAACCGCATTGGTAACATGCTTTGGCACATCACCTAATATTTTTATTAAATCAAAAATCGGTATCGTTGATATAATTTTGTCAACTTCTTTTTTCTCTTTGCCGTTGAAAATTATCCATTTATTATTCTCTCTTTTAATCGACTTGATTTCAAAATTTTTTGTTATGCTATATTTAATTTTTTCTTCCATTGATTTTATTAGTGATTGAATGCCACCGCGCTTTGGATAATAAAAATAAAGTTGATGTATATAGCCTTCTGTCCCAATTCCCAAAGATGATTTTATTATGTCTTCCGATGGCGGTTTTGGTACTCTTCCATCGACCCAGAATGTTGCCATGTCCTGCGTTTTAAAATTCCATATTTTTTCATTGTAAGGTATCATATATTTTTCTGCAATACCCTTTCCAAATGTTTGATAAATCCATTCGCCAAAATGTTTCGGTTTTTCATGATTCTGATTTAATGTTTTTATGAACTCATTTAAGCATTCGAAATTTTCTTTCGGTGGCAGGTCTGCCAACCCATTTTCAAATGGGTATTTAATAATATAGTCATTGTAAAGAATCTTTGCATTCCTTCTATGTCGAATCTTGTTATCACCCAAAAGATTAAGCATGAAGTTTAGAACTTTTTTATCCTTGGAAAAAATTATATGACCCCCCGCTATATCAAATGTAAAACCCCGTTCTTGTATTGTTTTACACAAACCGCCGCATTCAATATCTTTTTCTAATATTTCGAAGTCAACTCCCCTTTCTTTTAATAAGTAGCCCAATGTTAATCCCGTTAATCCAGCACCCAATATTCCTACTTTCATCACTAAAATTTATAAGCCATAAATTTAAGAATTTGAGTATTGATCAATTTCTTTAGTGTAAAGATTTTCTAATTTAATGATTACATTATCCAATGAGTATTTTTTAACAAATTTTCGTGAATTATTGCCAAAACGGTTTCTTAATTTTTCGTTTTGAATTAATTTTAGTAATTTATTTGCTAATTCTTCATGGTTATTTGGCTCGAAAAGATAACCGTTTTTACCATCACATATTAATTCTGGAATTCCTAAACTATTTGCCCCTATAAGCGGTAAACCGGATGCCATTGCCTCTAAAATCGTAAGACTTTGATTCTCGCTTGTACTTGCTGTTGCAAATATATCGGCAGAAGAAAGTAACTCAAATAATATTTTATCTTTGACAAAACCGGTAAAAATGACATTATTTGATATTTTTAATTCTTTTGATTTTTTTATTAATTCATGCAACTGCGGGCCACTCCCGACAACTATTAATTTTACTTTTTTTTGTTTATTTAAGACTAGTTTCATTGCTTTTAGTAAAATGCCGATATTCTTTTCATAACTAATTCTACCAAAATAAATAATATTTGTAAATTCTTTGTTTATTATATTTTTAGTTTCTTTGGATATTTTTTTTGTTCGGTACTTTGATAAGTCAATTCCGTTGGAGATTACTTTAACAGGTTTTTTAATACCGTTTTTTATTAATAAATTCTTAACTGCAACGGAAGGGGAAGTTATTAAATCGCAATTATTATATATAAAATTTGTCGTTTTCCACACGATTTTTTCAACAGAACCCTTTTTTTTAATTGTGCGAATTGGTATATACTCTAAAAACTCTGGAAATATTGTATGGTAAGTTCCAATTAAAGGTAAATTAAAAACTTTAGATGAAGCAATGCCCTGCCATCCTATTGAAAAGGGCGAATGGATATGAATTATATCTGGCTCAAATTTATACAATGACCGTAATATTGAAATAAAGGTCGGGATCGCAACTCTATATTCTTTATATGTCGGGAAATCAATTGAGGTTATATATTTTATTATTATGTCGGGGCCCAAATTTATATTTTTCTTGATTTTTGGTTTCGGCGCAATAATAATTATCTTATGTCCGCGACTTGCTAAAAATTTGGAATAATTAATAACGGTAGTTACTACACCGTTAATTTGAGGTAAGAAAGTATCTGAAAAAAACGCAATTCTCATAAAACCACTCAATAATTTTGTTTGTTGTATTTTATATTTGAGAAAGGCAAACCGAGCAATAATTGTATAGCTCCTTTACTCCAGATCAGCAATGTAGATAAATACCCGTTTTTTTCTAATCGCCTGTTAGAAGTTTGGACACACAGGTTTTTAAGACATTTAATTTTCCCCTCTTTTCTAATTCTAAATGATATTTCCGTATCATCAAGGTATGGCAAATTATTATATCCGCCGATTTTTTGAAACACATCTTTTCTAAAAGATGAGTTAGTCCCTATTAATGTATGAAAATTAAAAATTGCCCCAAACTTGAATATAATCCTTATAAATTTATAAGTTAATTTACTTTTCAATGTTTTTTCGATAGGATTATCGATGCCGTAAACAGCGACAAGGTTTTCATCGGACTTAAAAGCCATTAAAATATCTTCCAACCAATTCTTGGGAACAATGCAATCAGCGTCCGTAGTTGCAATGATATCGTATTTTGCAATCTTTACGCCATCGTTTCTCGCCCCTCCGACACCCTCGCTTTTTTGTTGAATTACTTTATCTGCAAACTTTTTAGCAAGTTTTACTGTTTTGTCAGTACTTTGTCCGTCAACGACTATTATTTCATAATTTTTTCTCGGTATGGTTTGATTTAGTAGAGATTTTAAGCACCTCTCTATACACTTTTCTTCATTGTAAGTCGGTATTACGACGGAAATCTTTGATTTCATAAAGTTATTTATAATTCGCATTTTTTTAAAAACTTTTACTCATAATTATTTAACTATGTCTCAAATCCTCGTAACAGGCGGGGCCGGCTTTATCGGCTCCCATTTAGTCGACGAGTTAATAAAGAATAATAAAATAACCGTTTTGGATAATCTGAGCTCCGGTAAATTGGAATTTATAAAGCGGCATCTCGAAAACCCGAACTTCGAATTTCATAAAGTTGATTTGTTAAAGGATGAAATCGGCAAATATTTCAAAGGTGCTGATGAGGTGTGGCATCTGGCGGCAAATCCGGATGTCAGAATCGATGACATAAATATTCATTTTGAACAAAATATATTGGCAACGAAAAATGTTTTGGAGGCGATGAGAAAAAGCGATGTCAAAAAGATAATCTTTACATCGACATCAACCGTTTATGGCGAGGCGATATCCGAAGATCATTTAAAGCCAACTCCGGAAACCCATCTCACCGTGCCAATATCCTTATACGGCGCGGCAAAACTCGGGGCAGAGGCGTTGATTGTGGCATGCTGCCAAACATTTGACTTTCAGTCTTGGATATTCAGACTTGCAAATATCATCGGGTCCAAATCGACTCATGGAGTGATTCACGATTTCACCGACAAATTGAGAACGAATCCGAGCGAGTTAGAAATTCTCGGAGACGGCAACCAGAAAAAATCGTATCTCTTGGTGGATGACTGCATCGATGCGATGCTATTGGCGAGGGAAAAGAGCGGTGACAAAATAAATATTTTCAACATCGGCAACGAGGACTGGGTTTCTGTTAAAAGAATTGCGGAAATTTTATGCGAAGAGACGAAACTAAAACCAAAATTCAGATTCACCGGCGGCAACAGGGGCTGGAAAGGCGACGTCCCGCTAATGCTGTTGGACATATCCAAAATTAAAAAATTGGGGCAGAAACCAAAATACGGTTCGGAGCAGGCCGTGAGAAGAGTGATCAAGGATATCGTCAAAGATGTTTGGCATTCCGCAAGATGATTCTCAGAACTCCCTCTCAATTACGAAGTTTGCAAACGCCTTCAAGTTTCTCTTCGCGTCCGAGTCGGGGAGAATTTCGTCAATTTTGTTCCAGCTTTCATTTACGATTTTTTTTGCAACCCCCTTTGCGTATTCAACGGAGTTATATCTTTTGATAATGCCGATCGCCTCTTTTCTCTCTTCAATATTATCGGTGTGCTTGTTCAAAATTTCGACGAGCCTTTTTTTGTCGTTTTCATTCGCATTCTGAAGCGCATGTATAACCATTAAAGTTCTCTTGCCCTCTTTGATGTCGTTTCCGAATTCCTTGCCTATGTTCTCTGGCGCGCTAATGTCGAGGATGTCGTCCCGAATCTGGAACGCGACCCCGAGCGACTCGGCAAACTCGCCGAGTTTTTCCGTGATGTCGTTGTCCGCGTTGCTCAAAACCGCCGCGAGCTTCGCGCTCATTCTCGCCAGGGTCCCGGTCTTGAATGCGCACATCTGCATGTACTCTTTTTCTGTTATGTTATCGGCGTCTGCCAGCCCGCGATGCCACGCTATGTCCATTCCCTGGCCGAAGCTGATGTTTATCATTTCCTGAGCGTATATATTATAAGCTTTTGCCAACGTCTCCGAGTCAATTTTGTCTTTGTTTTTAATAAATGGTAGCAGCGGCAAATAATACATCGCGTTCCCGGCATTTATTGCTATGTCTTCGCCGAATATCTTGTGCGTGCACGGCTTTCCTCTTCTAAGCTCAGATGAATCTTCAATATCATCTATCATTAATGTTCCTTCGTGAACCACTTCTGGAATTATTAGAAAGTCGCGTATCTTTTTCATATCGCCTTTGAGAGCCTCGGCCACGAGCAGGAATAATGTCGGTCTCCATCTCTTGCCGCCCCTGTCGAGCAATTCCCATATCGGGTCGGCTATCGTCTTCTGGCAGGCTTCTATATTGTATTCATACTTGGTTTTTCCGCAAATGAACTCCATCGACCGGTCATCGAGTTTTCTGGGTATATATTTTTCAATGACTTCGTCGATCAGAGGTTTTTTTTCAGATAAAATTTTTTCTATACTCATAAAATCACGTTTCTATTAATTCTTCGCCTTTCTTTGGCGATCGCTCAAAAACCGCCACCAAATATTTTATGGGTTCGATGATAATAAATAATG
>JAGGUE010000064.1 GCA_021158665.1 Candidatus Aenigmatarchaeota archaeon | reverse complement strand
TCACCTTTTGGGCCTTGTGGGCCTGGCGGTCCCGGAGGGCCTTCTATAACTTCGGGGTGTTCTCTCGGATATTCTCCGATAACATCTTTAAGCCCTCTTTTATAACCATGCAAGAACCCGCCAACCAATGAATCCCATATACCATAAGCCATGGAACCAATTGAGATGGAAGGCATTATCTCTCCGCCAGTCGGCACTTTCTTCCCGTTTATATAGTTCCACATTGCCGATTGGTTCGGATATTCGGTTTCGCAGCCCCATGTCTTCAATAATGGGTCGTCATTTCCCAGACCTTCATTATGATTTCTTTCAGTCATTTGTATCACTATTTAGTATTAAAAATAGTATTCTGATGTAACTAATATGTAAAAAGATATTTAAATACTTTTCGGTAGTGAAAAATATATATTAAATCTGCGGCTATATAAATTCTGCCCCAAACCTAACTTCGATGCTTTGCGTCTGAACCGCCTTAACGGTCTAATATTCTTAAAAATGTGGAAACGAGAATTTTGCCCAAAAAAATTTGGTTTGAGCGGTTTTATTGAGTTTTATTGGATTGGAGCAAGATATACACGATTGTCATCAATTTAGTAAAAATGAATTAATAGAAACGTTTTATTCTATCTATTTCCAATTCTATTTCTTTTAATCTCATTTCATAATTAGCCTTCTTTCTTTTATAATCCTTAATATCTTCTCTATCCTGATATCTTTTATTTTTTTCAAGTTCACTAAGAATGTCATTCACTTTTCGTATCTCATCCTCGCAAAATTTCTTTTCTCTGTACAATTTCCTTAATCTAAGCGCTTTGCCGGCAATCCCACCGACAGCCCTACCACTCCTTTCACCATGCTCTGGCATGGCAAATCTCGTTATAAAGAATAGTGTTCCAGCTGCGATTAAAAATAAAATTATATAACTTTTGGCAAACATTGCAAACGGGCCGTACCATCCCTGGACAATTATTACAAGGTAAAAAACAATTGATATTAATCCTTTCCATTTTGTTCCCACATTATGCAGGAACATATCGGCGGCCATACCCAAAAACACAAGCAGCACAGCGCTCGGGAGCAGTATGAAATTGACGATATCATTCAGGAAAACGCCGCTGAGCATGGTTGGCGATATTCTCAAAAACTCCCAAATCATCTGTTCAACAGGCATACGCATCTGCCAATTTTCACTAACAGCATCCTTTCAGATAACTAATACCCGGACGCGAATCACCTAAAATATTGTTTAATATTTTGATTTGTTATTATTTAAATTTTCTTCAACCCAAATCTATTTTAAATTCCAAAGCCCATCGCTTTGTTGGAGGGAAAAGAAGCTCAAACCTCTTTCCTGCCAAAAACCTAAATTTTGTCGGCAAATGCCCTCTTATTTAAAACTAGGCGATCGTGCAACTCCCGCCCCTAACATATAATTGACCGATAAGTCGTGTAAATTTTATTTCCCGATTTAAAATGTTCATGTCATTTATTGTCATCGAACCCTAAAATATTTGGGGGCGGTTTTTGAGCAATCACCTAAAACTATTTGACTAATGGCAATGACCCCGTAATCTTGTCTATTTTTTTCTCCAGGTCCGGACCTATCCCAAGGCATGTGACCGTCCCGGACTTTAGTTCTGTTCTTCCAGCATCCGTTATAAGCGAGCATGCAATTCTCATTTTAGATGCTTTTTGTTTTATCTCAATAAGTTGTTCGAGGTTTTTCGCACCCAGAATAACCTTTTTCTGGCACTGTTTCTTCCACATCTTTCGAATATACGGACTGGCTTTTTTGTACGACTCCAGACACGCGTGGCAGCACTGGGCAGCGGTCTTGCCTTTTGACATTTTTATGTCTTTTCTTATTACTATAACCTGCTTTATGTTATTCATCGTCATCGCCTTTTAAACGCGCATCCTATCAAATAAAGAAACAATTTAAAAGATTTGAGCATCGGCATTCTCGAACCAACTCGCATTTTCCCCGTATACGAAATATTATGATATTTTGTTTTTATCGGAATCTCTTTTATTTTTAATCTATTTTTCACGGCATTTATAATCATTTCGTTCTCAAATTCGTACCCGTTTCCTTTCAGGTTAAGTTTCTGGAACTTCGATTTTTTTATTCCCCTGAACCCGCATTGCACGTCCCTGAAATTCTTTTTTGTTATATAGTTCACAAGCTTTGTTGCGAATCTGTTTGACATGTTTCTGTACCACGGTATTTTACTAAAGTCCCTGTATCCGATAACCAAATCGTTTTTGCGAAGCTCCTTTAAAATCTTTGCTATGTCTTTCGGGTCGTGCTGAAAATCGCCGTCCATGAAAACGATGTTCTCATTTTTTGCATGCTCGACCCCGACTCTGCATGCATTGCCCTTTCCGAGATTTTTTTCTATTCTTATCGGCTCATAACCGAATGCCCTGACAACATCGCTCGTATTGTCTGTCGAGCCGTCATCCACCACTATTATCTGATGCTTTTTCGGTATGTTTGACAAAACCAGACCTATGTTCTCCTTCTCGTTTTTTGCCGGTATTATGATCGATGCCATAAAATTATTTTTTTATTATAAACTATAAATTCTTTTCAAGTTTTGATTTAATGACCGCGTTCAATACCCGCGGCGAACGAACCGCATCGCGCGAATGCCGTTGCCGGGCTTTCAATTATCGTGCGCGCGTTGAAAAGAATCCGATTCAATAAATTTACGTCTTTGAGTATAATACAGATTTGTAGACGGCCTTAACCTTTTTTGCGATATTTTTCCACGTATACTTCTTAACATTTTTATATCCTTTTTTTCCGTATGCCGACCGCAATTTTTCATCGTTTATAAATTTTTCAAGCTCTTTTTCGAGCTGAGTTACCGACACGTTTATGATTGAACCGGATTTGCAGTTGTTTATAACTTCCGGCGCCCCGCCGACATTAAAGCATATGATCGGCAGTTTTGATGCCATCGCCTCAAACAATACGACCGGATTCGGTTCTGGCCACGTGGACGGAAGGACGAAAATGTCAGATGCTTTATAGTGCTTTATCAAAGTTTTTTTGTCAACTTTGCCTAAGAACAGGGTTCTTTTATTATTAAAAAGAAATTTATAAGTCGATAACAACGGCCCGTCGCCGATCGTCACCAACTTTATGTTGGAATATTTTTTCGATAATTTGTTAAACGCCAACAATAAGTAGTGAAGACCCTTTTCTGAGGAGTGCCTGCCAACAAATAAGATTACGATGTCACTGCGTTTGTATCCAAGTTCGTTTCGCGCCCTTTCACCGCCTATCGAGTCAAATTCGCTTACATTTACACCGTTGCTTATAACGCTTACATTTCTCAGTCCGTTTTCAATCAATTTATTTTTATTAAATTCGCTGACCGTTATTATTTTGTCCGATGTTTTTTTGAGAATCTTGCAGAAATTTTTAAAGTGAACGTAGTGAATCGCATCGCGTATGTTGAACCTCAATGAACCGCACGAAGAGTGGAAGGTGTTGACAAAATTAAGTTTCGTTTCCTTCTTTATCTTTTCCATTGAAAATTCAATTGACGAGGTTCTGTGATGAAAATGAGCCAAATCCGGTTTCATGTCATTTAACATTTCAATTGCTTTTTTAGTCGCGGACGGCTTTAATATGGAATACAATCCAGCCACATCGAAATAAGAATATTGATTTAGTCCGAATGCATTTATTTTTGGACCTATTTTCGGGCTTTTTTCGTTTTGATTGTTAAGAAAACTTATTATATCCACTTCAACCCCGATTTTTGATAATTCTCTCGACAAATTGAGCGTGTGGGTTGATATCCCGCTTATTACGGGAGGCAAGGAAGAAAACATGACGACCTTAATTTTCAAAACACCTCATAAATCACAGTTTTGAAAACCAAAAATCTCATTAACTTCATAGGTGATTTTTGCAGTTTTCAAAACGTGTCCGCTATTATCTTTGACCGACAGGGCATGCGTTCTGCTGTAATTTTCAACGCCTCCTTATTTTTTTATAAGTCAGCGCGAATCTTTGAACAAATGTAATGATCGACAAAATTAATATGATTAGGATGCAGTAATACATAACGCTTTCAAAGAGGTGTGCCAAAAGCCCGGCGAACATTAATAATAAAATTCTGTCGGCCCTGCAAAAGACCCCGGTGTATAATCTCTTATTTGTTACGGCCTGGAATTGCGTGCCGAGATATGACACCAACAGAACAACGATTACGGTGACCGTGCCAAGCATGAGCGGGACGGCAGAACTCATGGCTATACCCAACAAAATGAATACATCCGAGATCCTGTCAAACATGTGGTCCAAAAAATCCCCGAACTTTGTTCTATTTCGTTTTTTTGCCATGTACCCGTCCATTATATCGAAAAATCCGTTCAACCCAACAAATATGCCAGCGAGGATAAAAGAGCCGAAATAAAAAAGAGCCCCGGCAACGATGGCAGAAATTAGACCGAAAAACGATACCAAATCCGGATTTAACCAAAACGGGATTACCAAAAACCTTTCTCTTATGCCATATTTTTTATCGAGATATTCCAACATAATTATAAATATATAAGATAAAGGCTATTTAAATGAATATGCTGAAATTAATAAAAACCGCGGATTTAGTATCGTTGCTCAATGCTTTGTTCGGGTTTCTCGGCATATTGTTGATACTAAACAATAAAATTTATATCGCAATTTTTACAATGCTAATTTCACTTTTCTTGGACACGCTCGATGGAAAAATATCGAGAGTGATGAAAAATGAAAGCGAATTTGGAAAGAACGTCGATTCGTTATCCGATATTATAAGTTTTGGTGCCGTTTCGGCATGCTTATGCTATAAAATCATTGGAGGTTGGACCGGTTTTTCAATTGGCGGACTTTTATTATTGTGCGGTGTTCTAAGACTGGCGAGATATAATATTTTATCTATTAAGGACGAGTATATCGGATTGCCAATAACAACTCTTAACATCATTTTTCCCGCTCTTTATTTTCTGAAAATTTTAAATCCGGTTGTTATAATTTTTGTTTCGGTGATTTGTTCGATATTGATGGTATCAAATATTAGGATAAAAAAGATCAGAAGCGAAATGATAATCAAACGCCTGCGAACCGCCCTTCTCTAAAATCTTTTTATAATTCACTGAGTGAAAACGAAACTAATTGATGGAACGGAGAACGAAAGCGATAAACTTGACATCTAAACATAATTTTATTTTTGGCGATCGTGCAACTTCCGCCCCTAACATATAATTGACCGATAAGTCGTGTAAATTTTATTTCCCGATTTAAAATGTTCACGTTATTATCATCAGACCCATAAAATATTTATGGGCGGTTTCTAGGCGATCGCCTTATTTTTTTTCAATTTTACTCGATTTATACTTTTTCACTATTTCAACAATTTTCTCTTTTTCATCTTTTTTCATCTGTTCTTTGTCAAAAAGCATATTTACCTCGTCTATCGTATCGGGCAGAATGCTGATGATAGAGGATATTTGCCTCGGTTTCAATTCCTTTATCTGGCTAAGCTCTTCTTTAATCTTACCTGTTCTTATTTTATTTAAATGCGGTATCTTTTCAAGATATTCTATGCATATCTTTTGCTCATAAACATTGCCTTTTCCCTTTATTTCATTGAGTATTTGCTTTGCCTCAGACGTTGATATTACCTTTTCTTTTATTACCTCCATTGAATACGCACCTTTCAGCGATTTGATATTTAAGTTGAAGGGCTTTTATGAAGTTGTAAATATTCCGGCTTAACTATGACATGCTTTTTTGCATTTAAATCCCTGACCTCTACTATATAAGCATTTCCGCGCTTCCCAATGACACAACCGGTTTTTCCATGAAACTTTGGGTGTGGAAATTTTTGCAACGATGGGTAAATGTCGATATGAACGATGTCGCCATTGCGAAACCTTTGCATGAATCTGTTTATATTTATAGAGTCTTTCCTTCTTTTTTTCAATTTTTTTCGCGTGCCTCTTTTGATGCCGTAAGATTTTCTTACCATAGCTTTAATTTATTTTATTAAATATATAAATCTTTGATTAGAGCGATATCGCCAGATAATGCACCGATTTTATCTCATAATGTTACATGGCTCCTATTGTTGGCAGAATTCTCCGGAGTTTTTCCCTGTTACTATCTATTATTTTTTTCATTTCTTTTTCACTTTTCTCAAGCGATTTTATCTTTAATTCGTCTTCCTCTTTTTTATTTTCCAGTTCCTTTTTCAAATCATCTTTGCTGCTCTTTACAACTAATGGGCCGACAATTTTGTAAAAATTTTCGCCATGTTTGTTCAATTCTTCGAGCGCATTCTCTATTTCGTTTTTTTGAAATATAATAGTTTGTTTCTGGTTAATTATATTTTCCAGTTGCTGGCTTTGTATCTGGAACTGGACCAGCAACTGCTTTGCCTCGTTATTGAGTTCTGGCATTCTCATCACCGCATTACTTGGCATCGACTCTTTTTACAATGTTTGGCCTTATTTTTTTTGCTATTCTAAACCCGCAAGAAGGGCATTGCACTTTATCTTTTATTTCAAACCTCTTCTTACAATTTAAACATTGATACATCATATTTATCACGCATTAAATTCGTACGCATCCGACGCAAATTTTGTCTTACATTTTTCGCACATCCAAATGCCATTCGCCACGCGACGCACCTTTTTTCTATTACATACCGGGCACATATATTTTTTTTTACTTTTTTTAATTATTTCTTTTTTCTTTTCCCTTCCCTTTTTTCCATATCGAGATACCATAAAATCACTTAGCTTGTATAATATTTTAAATAGTTAGTTTTTTATATGCATGGCGAGAAGTCCGCTCGCTCGTGGGCGAATCTCCGCTCCTATGTTTTTCAGTTAAACAAACCTACCAAACGACTTGAAGCCCTTATTGGTTCTCTATCGCGCTCAAGCCAAGACATTCGTAACTCGACGCGATGGTATTTGGATGTGCTGGTTTATTATCGAGGGCCATTTACGCCAGGGATCCCATCTAACCGCAAGACCGGTCAGCCCCCAACTATCATTCAGATGGATCATCTATATCGGATATAAAAGCGAGCGCGTTCGGTAGCTTAGTGAACGCCTGTGCATCGCACTTCCATACGTATGCAGGGGACGAGATTTGAACTCGCGCATCCACTAAGGAACAAGGCATTTGCCGTTTTAGTCCTCAACCTTGCGCCTTTGACCAGACTTGGCTACCCCTGCAGACGACAATTTCGGCAATGCAAACATATTTCTGATGCGCCTTTAACCACTTATCCGGATTTGCATCAAATTTGCTAGGTGCAACTCCTCTTATTTTTCTCTTTTACTAAAATTTAAATAGTAATGAAAATATATAAGAAATATATGGGTGTGTGAATGAAAGTATATGCGTATACTCTTATTTTTGCATTGTTCTTGGTTAGTATTGCCAATCTTTCATATGCGTTTACATTTAACGTAACGCCCGTCACGGCAAAAGTTAATAGCGGTGAAACCGCGTGCTTTAATCTGACAATAAGCGGTGATAAAGATGACAGGTTTGTCGTGCACACAAACGGATTGCTGCCCTGGATGACCCTGGAAAATGTTGGAAGTATTAGGGCCGGAGAAACAAAAACAATCAAACTGTATGCCTCGCCGTTTTACACGACAAAAGCCGGGCTTTACAAGGTTTCTATAAACTTGGAGTCTATATATACCGGAGAAAGCAAGAGCCAGGATGTTTTTATTACCGTTATTAAAAATATTTCATCCGCTATAAACAAGATTTATGTAACGGGTTCATTAAAACCAACAGGTCATGCCGATATTAGAATCGAAATAAAGAACTTCGGCACCGTTTCTTTGCAGAATATATTACTCAAATTTTCTGTTAATTCGTTAAATGCCACAATATATACATTCGGTGAAACGATAGAACGACTGGACCCCGGTGACACGAAAATCGTTGAAAAAAGCATATCTTTTAAGCCGTTGATCGACGCCGAAAGATACGAAGTTGTTGCGGAAATATTTTATAACGGCAGGCTGCTCAGTTCCAAAAAGCAGTATTTTAATATCATATCGACTCCGGTAATAGAAACGAACACGACATACGGCTTGGCGTTTGTTGGACGAGATATAAAGATTGATGTGAAAAACAACGGTAATCTGATTGGAAAAAACATTCGCATTAACAAAACGCTCGGTCGCTTCAACTCAAAATTTTATTACCATGTTTCGGGACCGACGGCAATTATTAAAGGCGATTGCGCAGAATGGATAATAAACGAACTCGAGCCCGGAGAGAGTGTTGTAATAGAGTTTCAGATAAATTACTTACCACTCATAGTGATGATTGTAATAGTAGGTCTTGCTGCATGGTTTGTGCTGTTCAAAGTAAGAATAATAGATATAAAAAAACAAGTAATACAAACAAGGGAAATGAAGAACGGCACAGAATTTACAGTCAGTCTTGATATCAAAAACAGGCTTGGAAAGGATGCAAATTCGGTAGTGATAAAGGATTTCGTTCCCATGATATTCAAAGTCAAATCATTCACGGGGCTGAAGCCCGTAACTAAAAAGGTTGATGACGGAACGGAAATCATTTGGAGAATAAGAAAAATAAAGTCCGATGAAGAAAGAATTTTCAGCTATAAAATCAGCCCGGTGATCGGAATCGACGGCTCGGTGCAGTTGCCGAGAGCGAAGATTTTTTACAAGGTTATGGATAACTTATTCGTTAAAAAATCAGGCCTTTGTAAGATTGGAAACCAGTGAACACTCCCGGCCAACGCGGGGAGCTTCCCATTTCAACGACCGAACTTGCTGGTATAACCACATAGAGGTTCCGTTTCTATGGGCGTAACTTCGGACGGTCCCTTCACTAATTTCTCCGATCCTCTTATTAGGATGTTCAGAGAGGCATTGTAGTTATATTTCGTTCCAGACACATAACTAATCAATAAGCGGTCGTTCCTCTCTATCGTATCTCCGCACCTATCAATGCAAACAAAAAGATCGCTATACTGAAATGGCGTAATGATAATTTTGTGGGCTTGCGCGATGACCAATTTATTTAATGTTTTAATTCTTTTAGATAATAAATTATAAATTAGCCCGCGATAGCTCAGCGGTAGAGCGTCCGGCTGTAGTTTAGCACCCGAGGTGTTAGATATTCAGCAACGCTCGGAAACCGGAAGGTTGTGAGTTCAAATCTCACTCGCGGGATTTACATTTTTCCTTATCTTATTCTTCTCTCTGCCCAATTTCTTTCTGGAAAGCGTCACTTCACTCATTCACCCGAAGTTACCTTGCTTAAATGTCTTAATTAAGCAAGGTGGGCAAAAGAGAGAAGAGATGATGAAAAATGATAAGAAAAGTTGAAAATCAGCTCACGGAGACTGCTTTTAGTTGTAGTTTTTGCACATCAAAGCACTTCCGCGTGGCTGAATTCTCGGATTTGGTAAGGCATATTGTTACTGATTATTCATTGAGGAAGATTTCACATACTATGGAGATGGGCTTACGACAATAATGAAATTTGTTTGATGATGCAAGAAAGCTTGCACGGGCATTGGGAGCAGAAGTTGATCAACTAATCCATAAAAGAGACATCGCTGAAAAAAGGGGATGATGAAAAACAGTTGCTTCAAGGATTATTGGCAAGGCAAACGTAGGGAAAGATATGCTTAAAGGGCGGGTGGGATTAGAAAAGTTTAAATAGTTATACATTTAAATGTATTATAGTTTATAAATAATTATACAATGAAATGTATAAGATGGTAAAATGCGAGAAAACATTGATAGAAAAGATATAATCACATATTTGTCAGCCAAATTAGCCGAGGCTCCGACCCTGGCAAGGAAAAAAACACAAAAGGACGGAAAACCGTTGGGTTACAGGAGAGTATATTCTAGAATAAAAAAACATATAGACAATTTTCTATCTGGAGAAAAAAAAGGAATAGAGAATAGAGTCATTGTGTTGCCAGGTTTAAGGGGTGTCGGAAAGACCACGCTAATGCTCCAGATTTATAAATATCTCTATCTGACAAAACAAATTGAGCAAGACAGGATTCTTTATTTTTCTGTTGATGAATTAAAAGAGTATCTCGGAGCAAAAATATCCGAAGTCATTAGGGTTTATGTAGAGAGTGTGTTTAAAACATCGTTTGTTAATCTTGATAAACAATTGATTATCTTAATTGATGAAGCACATTTTGATAAAGAATGGAGCATAGCTGCAAAGATAATCTACGACCAAACCGAAAATATTTTTTTATTTCTTACTGGTTCCTCCGCATTAAGCATGGAAATGAGCGTTGACCTTGCAAGAAGGGCTAAAAAGGAGGTAATGTTTCCAATGAACTTTTCCGAATATCTGATTTTGAAATACAATGTTTTCCCGCCATCGGGCACGGCTGAGAGCATAAGAGAATTAATATTTAATCCATCGAATGCTTCATTAAAAATCGCTTCCGATAAGTGGGATGGGTTAAAGAGGAAAGTGTTGGCAATAGGAAAGCCGTTGGATAAAGAATTTGAATATTTTCTTACATCTGGGGGATTCCCCTATGGAATGAATCTGAATGAGAAGGACATCTATGAAAGAATACTCACGATGATAGACAGAATAATAGAAAGAGATATTTTTGTAATCAGATCATTTAAAACAGAAACAAGGAACCTTATAACAAGAATCTTGACATTTTTAGCATTGCAAAAACCCGGCGGAACTTCTGATGTTAAATTGGCACAAAGGCTTGATACTTCACCAACTCTGGTTAGAAGTATTCTGGATGTTCTGGAGAAAACGCATTTAATTTTTAGTGTAAAGCCTTACAGCGGAGTGGGGAAACTTGTAAGAAAGCCGTGGAAATATTATTTTTTATCTCCATCAATAAATGCATCAATAAATTATAGATTAGGGAAATATGATTTAAGGGATAGAAATATGCTTGGTTTATTTGCAGAAAATCTTGTTGCATCCTATTTTTTCAGAATGAAAGAAACAATTAATACGCCATTGGGGATATTCTATGATCCAGAGAAAGAAGGCGCAGATTTTCTTATTCAAAAGGGAATAAGTGAAATAATCCCCGTAGAGGTATCAATTGGGAAGAAAGGAAAAAGTCAAATAAAGAAAGCTGTTAATAAATACAAAGCAAAATATGGAATTGTAATATCAAGCACAAATGATGTTAAAAAAGAAGACAATATAATTTATATACCCATAACATTTTTTTCATTTGTGTAGGTGGTACAATGAAAATGCATAATCGTTTAGTAGAATCAGCTAAAAACTTAAAAGAAGAACTTCAGAAACCATGAGGAGGTTACGATCCTTCAAAACCAAAACAATTTCAGTTTAGAAGATTTGCGTTCATTAAAAGAAACATTCGGTTGGGTATTGGTACCGAATACTTATTAAAGGCCATATTTCTTAAGATGGGTTGCTATAAATAAAATAAAGAAAAATGAACAGGTGCAATCACCTTATAAAATTAAAAGATTCTACGGCAGAGATGGAGTGGTATACACTCCAACATAGGTCTTTTTGTTGTCGATTGCATAATTATAATTGACCTAACTTAATAATTATTGGACAAGCCCCATAATATCATCGTATTTAAATATTTTCCTCCCAATGTATTTTTGGTTAACGACCAAAGCGGGTTGGGTACACCGGAACCCATTCCGAACTCCGAAGTTAAGCAACCCAGCGATATGGAGAGTACTGGAAACGGGAAATCCAGGACGTTGTTAACCATTTTTAAATCTTACTAAGTCAATAATCCATTTATTTCACTGATTATATTTGTGAGAATTAAACTTTCTTCTAAAACTTTACTATTTAATGTTTTACACTCCCCTAATTTTTCCGCTACTTTGTCACGTGCTTCCAGTCCCTCATTTGACACTTGTTTTCCTGCATAATTCTCATTATATGCCATCCGTAATTTTTCATATTCATCAACACATATATTATATTCATTTTCAAGTTCATCAATTCTGTTAATTTGTGCATTGTATTTTTTTTCAAATCTAAATATTTTTTGAATTCTGATGGATTATCAAAAAAATATCCTTTATAATAATTAGGATTCGTTTCATTGTATACAATATATCCTCCAGTTGTTTCTAATGCTAACCAAGTAAATGGCTCTACTTCTGCTAAAACCCATGCATGATTATATTCTGTAAAATTAGTATCTGGGTTATCAATATTACCAATAATAATTTTTGCATTAATTCCTTTTGTTTTTATCAAATTCCAAACATCAATTGCCATATCGCCACAAACAAAGAAATCTTCTTTGCTATATGTATGTGTTTTATGATATTCTTTTACAATATTTTTTACAATTTCTGTATTACTAAGTATAATTGTAGTTGTTGTAGACGATAATTCACTCTTTACAACATAAGTAGTAGCCCAAGTAGATAAAAAACCAACAATAAAACCTCCGATGAATAATATTAAAAACAATATACTAAAAGCAATTAGTATTTTGTTCACTAAACTTAATCCCTCTTTTTTCTTTATATTAATCGTCATGTTTTTAGTTGCCTGTTCCCGTATTTCTGATTTTTTTGGTCTAATGAAAAACCAAATTATCAATCCTATGACACCAAGAAAAAGACCACCAACAAATGCTTCCCATGGTTTTGTATAAAATTTGGTTTTTTTATCCAAATATTGTAATCTATTTTTTGCATCATTATACATCCATGTAGCAATCAATAAATTTATAAAAAGTACCAATTTCATTCTTTCACCTATTTATATCTATTTAATTAATAAATTATATCTCTATTTAATCCTTTTATTGAGTTTTCTTCCCATTTATCGATCTCGCCTTCATCCACAACAATTTCTTTCAGCTTTGTTTTCTCTTTATGCTTGTTTCTCAATCTTAAACCGCAGGCAATCCCGGCCATCATGCCGAACAGATGCGCGGCGTGTGCAACATTATCCGGGGCGAAGAACCCTATCAAGTCAAGAAAAGCCCACATACCCAGAGCGATGATTAGGGGAACCGGGACTCCGAGAACCCACACAAGCATTTTTGGTCTCAAAATCCCTAAAGTGCCGAGAACCCCGAAAATAGCGCCGCTTGCTCCGATTGTCGCATCATAAAACAAGATGCCGCCAAACGCGGAGGCAACCCCGCTAACAAAGAAAACCGATAAAAATTTTCGCGACCCGATTATTTTTTCCAGAATTGAACCGAACAAAACCAACGCAAACATGTTATAAAATATATGCTGTAAACCGCGCGTGCTGTGCAAAAAAATATGTGTTATCATTGTCCATGGCTTTGTAATTACCTGCGACGGGACCAGTGCAAAATTATTCAGCATGAAAGCGGGCGATAAAAGCTCAAGAATATAAACAACGATACATATTACCGTCAAGACGATGGAACAAAAATAAAATTTTTCAGCCATAAAAAGAACAACAATTTATCGTTTAAATAATTTAACTATAAAGAATATTAAATTAATCATTGCCTCGGTGGTGTAGTGGCCTAGCATAGAGCCCTGTCGTCCACCCATTTTTAAAAGAAAGGTCTGCGGTTCGCCCAAAGAAAATTAAGTCGCTTCTGCGGCGACTTATGATGTTAATAAAGTATGCGAAATAAAGTTGCTAAAACTTTTCTTTTGGGTGAGCTTAAGCCCTCTCATTTTCAAAAAGAAAATGGTTAGACGGAAAGGCTCTGACCCGGGTTCAAATCCCGGCTGAGGCGTGTGGGCCCGTAGCTCAGTCTGGTAGAGCTCCGGCCTTTTAAGCCGGGAGTCGCGGGTTCGAAAGACCTTTTCTTTTTAGAAAAAAGAAAAGACTCTCGGAAAAGAAAAAATTCAGGCGAAACTTCGTTTCGCATATATTAAAAAGAAAAGAAAAAGACCATCGGAAAATCGCAGGAAGAGTTCACCAATTATAAATAATATAAAAGTGAACTCTGACGAGAACGGAGCAGGAGGTTTTCGCCAATTAAAAATAATATAAAAGCGAAAACCGACGAGAAGAGAGCAGGAGGAGTTCAACAAAAGAAGATAAAATAATTGAACTCCGACGAGAATCGCAGGAGGAGTTCACCAATTAAAAATAATATAAAAGCCGAAAACCGACGAGAACGGAGAAAAAATTCGGGCGAAACTTCGTTTCGCATATATTAAAAAGAAAAGAAAAAGACCAAAGGAAAAAAATATCTTGTTATAATTAATAAAAAAATAATATATGCGAATGAAATGAGCCAAGGTCTTTCTTTTTCCGCGAGTCTTTTTCTTTCTCTGAAAGAAAAAGGTTGAACGAAAATCCCGTCGGGCCCATTAAAGAGTTAAAAATTAAAAAGTCATATATGCTACTATGAACTCGACATTTTCAATAATACTGACGTGTTTTCTTGTTTATGGTGCAATAATAGTTGCATTGAACATTGGCATTGGCGAGGATTTTATATTACATAATTTTGGATTTTCCGGAGACAATCTGTTTGCAAGGCCGTGGACATTAATAACATCGATTTTTTTGCATAAAGATATTGACCATCTCGTGTCAAACATCTTTGTTCTGATGTTCTTTGGAACCGCGGTTGAAAACGAACTTGGAAAAAGAAAAATGCTTTTAATATTTTTCTTGGGCGCGATAGTCGGCGACTTGTTTTCATTGCTTGTTTACCCGCCCCATGTCATATTAATCGGGGCGTCTGCCGGAGTTTTTGCATTGATCGGCGTTGGGATGCTCATCAGACCTCTTGATGTGTCACTTTATCCGTTTCTTGTTCCCGTACCCCTCGGTTTGCTTGGGATACTTTATGCGTTTTACAATACAATAGGTTTTTTATTTGGAACGGGCAACGTATCTTACATTGCCCATTTCGGCGGTTTGTTCACAGGTCTTTTATTCGGCTTTCAATACGAGGGATTGAAGCACGGGTTGAAAATACTCTTTATCATGGCCTCAATTATGATATTAATACCCCTCATATTCTTTCTTTTGTTCTGAACACTTTTAACTGACGCCAATTTTATTAAAAGTAGTTAATAGAATGGAGACGACCCGCGCGCATCAAAAAATTATTCAACGATTACCGGAACTCTGACAGAAACTCCTTTCAACAATTCCCGCATTTTTGATATTTGACCTTCAATTATAGAAATTCTTTTTGCAAGCTGTTCAACATATTCGCGAGTAACCGGCGCGTGTTTTTTTGAGATCGTATTCATAATTTCTGAATGTAGTTTAGCGTATAAGTTATTATATAAATTATTTTTATAA
Organism: Candidatus Aenigmatarchaeota archaeon; assembly: GCA_021158665.1. Taxonomy (GTDB): domain Archaea; phylum Aenigmatarchaeota; class Aenigmatarchaeia; order GW2011-AR5; family JAHLMP01; genus JAGGUE01. The sequence continues at coordinate 13,303 of JAGGUE010000064.1, read as the reverse complement.
TTATCAAGGAAGTTTTTGTCTGGCAAAGATTCAAATTTTTTATCGACTATTCTTGAGAATTTCCTTAAATTGTCTGTTAATAATTTTGCCGACCGGTCGTATACGCTATTTTCTATGATATTAATTTTATTGTTTAACTTATCCAACTCTTTTCCGATGTTTTTTATTTTATTTATTTCTTCTTTTTGCTTTTCGATCTCGTTCACCGAAATCTTGTCGAGTTTTTCTTTATTATCAATTATTTGGGTTTTTAGATTCTCCACCGTTTCATTGATTTTTTTGACATTATTTCGAATGTCGTGATTAGAATTTTTTATAATCTCATATTCTTTTATAAAATTAGTAAATTTATTTTCATTTTCTGTTTTAATGTCATTGACAACCTGCCTGATTTTCTCGGTCTTCTTTGACAAGTCGACTGATGTTTGAATAAGAGTTTCTATTTCATTTCTGTTGTTCTTTACATTCTTGGTCAAGGCGACGAGATTTTTATCGGTCATTTCTCCAAATGTTTTCAATTCGTTTATTTTTTCATTGATTTGATTAATTTCATCGGTTTTTTTCGATAACTCATTGCTTATATCTTTAAAGTTCTTTTCAGAATTAGAAATAATATCATTTTTTATGTCAATTATTTTTGACTCCATATTTTTGTTCAGTTCGCTCTCAATGCCTTTTATTTTGTCATCAATCTTTTTACCCGTTCTCGCCTCTATCATTTTAATTTTGTTGGATATGCCGTTAATCATTTCTTCTATTTCATTTCTGTTGTTCTTTACATTCTTGGTCAAGGCGACGAGATTTTTATCGGTCGTTTCTGCAAATGTTTTCAATTCGTTTATTTTTTCATTAAACTCCGTGCTCAGCGCCTTATTTGTATTATTCATTATCTCCTTAATTTTGTTTATTTTTTCATCCACATCCTCTTTTATTGATTCCATCTCTCCTATTCTGTCGTCTATTCTCGAATTTATCCTGTCTTTCAGAGCTTCGATTTTTTTCAGGTCGGACCTGACTTTCTCTTCTTGTGTTATTATTTTTGTAAGCAGAACATCCGCCTTGCTTATGGCAACCTCAGAATCATCTATCTTTTTTATTAGGTCGCGCCTGTCTTTTATCACCTTTTCTAAGTTTTCTCTAACAGATTCGATTTCGTCTAATTTTTTGCTGATATCTATTTTTGCGTCATTAATTTTGTTGAGAAAAATTTTCATGCCCTTTTCCGAAAGCATCTTTCCGGACTTTTCACTCAAATCCTCCAATTCTTCAATTTTTTTATTAAAATACCGTTGATTCTCTTTTAATTGCTTTTCAATATCATCGATCCTTTTTGACAACGCGTCCAAGTTCTTGGTTTCAAACCCAAGTTTTTCTATCATTTTTTTAACTTCTTTTACATCGCTCGCTTTTTCTAACGACTCCAATCTCTTTTCTATATCTTCATCGACTGCGACCGGAACTCCTTTGGAAATGGTTTCCTCGAGTTTTTCAATTCTTTTTTCCACGTCGCCCGCCGGCATCTCTATTTCCTCGCCGATGATTTTTTGTTTTATCTGCATGATTTCCGTCTGCAATAACATCTGCAGATCCTCAAGTTCTTGGAGCCTTTCTCTGAACTCCTCCAATGCAGAAACGGAGCTCGCGGCTTCCAATGTATTCAGCCTTTTTTCTATATCGAAGAAATTAGTTCTCATCCTGTTTTCTAATCTTTCAATATCATTTTCTAATCTCGTTTTTGGCATTAGCAATCAAATATAGTATAAACTTCAGCATATATAAATTTTCTAAAACGGCGTTCCGTGCCGATCGGTTCTCGGGACAAGCAACGCGCGCTTCATGCTCATCCGCGGCATATCTTGGAGAGAATCGCTTTGCCGAGTTTGCCGTTCCGTCATTGCCCGTCTCGAACATCGAAGGCATTTTAAAATTCGTCCTTTTCGTTCAATTTTTCATGCTTTTTGGGCTTTGAAAAACGGGCAACAAATGACAACGCAAGTTCGCGCAGCCGCAAGATTATTCAAACGGTCATCGCTCGCCATTTCACGCGGGGCAGAAACCTTTACCGCTTTTTGCGCGGACGCTATTTCAGCTTTTTTATTTGAATCTCTATGAAATCGCCCTTTTTTAATCCCATCTTTTCCATGACCGGTTTGTCTATCAATATGCCCAAGCTGTTTCCGACTCTCGTTATCTTTTTTGTTATTCTCATATTCATATACTTTAACTATAACCTTATGAAGATTTCGGTATAACAATCGGCGATCGCGCAGGGGCCCAAATGAATGGCCGCTCCTAAACGGTGCGCATCCCCCGGGCAAAAACATTTGCTCCCGACAAATAGGGGTATTGCACCGCATTCGAAAATAAAAACTGGATACAATGACGGCATGTTCCGCGGCAATTTATTGTTTATCGATTAACATGCCAGAAGGTGAAACATATCTAATTGCCCATTAGTCAGATTCGTATCTGTTTCGGGAAAGAAAATTTTTGGTAAAAGTTAAAAAGAGAGAGCCGTTATGCCCGCGGGGCGGGCATAGCCAATTTATTGCATGGTCACCAGAAATTTACTGATACTCTAGAACAAATTAATAATCTCCGTCTCTGTACTAATGTACATCGACTTCAATTATTAATATTTTCTATCGTATCACTCAGTTTTCTGGCCCATGCCAGCATCGCTCTCTAATTATTGGTTAAGAAATAGAATTATATAAATATTTCGGAAATTTAAAATATCCTTTAAAAAATATTTATTGCTACTGCTAAAAATTTACCTCCATCATTAAAAAATAATTTTTAGTGCAAATTAATAGAAATGGCCAATTATTAACACTTTACAATAAGATGTCGATATCCACTTTTTCCAATATATCTTTATACCTATTTCTAATCATTGGGATCGATGCACCGAGTTGCTTCGCCAATTCTCCTTGCGGAATATGCTCATTACATAAAATAGATGCTATGTATATTGCAGCAATAGCGGTTCCGGAAGGCGTTTTTCCATGATAATCTATAGGGCAATTTTCTTTGTATTTACTTATTATTTCCTTTGCCGTTTCTGGAATGCCGTTCTCATATCTATTTATTAATTTACACATAGAGTCTACTCTTTCAATGGCTTCTATATTTCCTATTCCGGTTTTTTCTCTTGCTCTGTTCAAAATTTTAACTTTTGGTTTGGGTACTTTTCTAGGCACCGCGCACAAATATTTGTCGCATGCTAAAAATAACGCTGCTTTGGCTTTATCTTCTTCTAAATATGGAAAATCTTTTATTTTTTCGTAAATTTTTAGAGATTCTTCTAAAAGTTTTTCTTTTGCCTTTTCTGAAAGTAATGTTTCTTCTATCCAATTTTTAATTTCTTCTGCCATGCCAACCGTTCGCATCTAAAACCTTAAATACTTTTCAATGGCGTCTCGGCTTTTACTCAAAGAATTTTCTCAATGCCGGGTGCATTTCCTCCATGTATCTCATGGATATTTGCTCGTAGAAGTTATAGATTATCATAACCGTGAGTAAAATTCCAGTTCCAGTTCCCAGCGCCCCGGTTAAATCCGCGAAAGCGGCGAGCAGGCCGACCCATAACCCGCCCATAACAGCCAACGGCATTATGTAACGCGACAACACCTGTTCGATTATTCTCGGGTCCCTTCTGAATCCGGGTATCTGCATGCCTATGCCTTTAATCTGTTCGGCAACGCTGTGCGCGTCCATGCCGGACGTTTGCACCCATAGCACGGAAAATATCATAGAAGCGATTCCCATGAAAAGGGTGTAGCATATCATCTGAAGTATCATGTCAAACGTCAATGTTCCGTGAATCAAAGAAAGAATAAAACCATACGGCGTTGTAAGATAATACAAAAGACCGGAAACGGCGTTCCCGCTTTCGTCAAACGTTCCAAGTATTGGAATGCTTCCGCCGGCCGATACGGCGCCGATCATATGAAGATTGGCAAGCAGCGCCGCTGCAAGTATTACCGGTATGTTTGACGTGTATATGAATTTCAGCGGCCATCTCCTGCCAAATCCCGATATTGAGCCGAATGCCAACGGAATCTCAACCTTGACGCCCTGGAAATATACAACAACGAGAAATACGACAACTGTAAATATCAGCGGTATTATCGCGTCCATTGCAACGCCCATGTCGCCCATGCCAAATGCAACTATCGCCTGCGGTATCTTGCCGAACGGCAGTTCTCCGCCTCCGGTCAGGGGATTGAATGCCTGAATAAAAATTTGCGTGCTTACACCCGCGGCTATGAACAGGGAGACGCCGGAGCCTATTCCCCATTTTGACACAACCTCGTCCATGAGCATGATCAAGAAACCGCCAAACGCGAGCTGGGCGATGAGCATGAGCATCATCGAGGCATTCGAAACCATCGGCCGTATCGCCCCAAACAGGACATATGTGGATGCCTCAAAAATACAGAAAAATATCGCCAACAATTTTTGCAGTCCCTGAAACTTTTCTCTACCATCCGGCGTGTTCAGGTTAAACGGCAGGACTTTTGAGCCAACCAGCAGCTGCAAGATAATGGACGCCATGACTATGGGTCCTATGCCAAGCGTTATAAGAGAACCCATTTTCGAGCCGAGAATCATTTCCATGAAAGCGAACCGCTCATATGTCTGCTGTGAAACACCGTAAAGCGGTATTTGGCCGAGCACAAAGAACAGCAATAAAATCATGCCCGTCCATTTCAAGCGCGCCTTGAAGTTTACAACCGTTTTAGGTCCCTCAACTCCCGGAAGGAATTTTATTATATTGTCAAGCATAAATATCAACCATAAGCTAAAGACGGTACGAAAAACTTCAATGTAATATAAAATTTTATAAAAATAATTACTTAAATTTTCATTATTTAAAATCTTTGCAAACAAATTAATAAAGTGAGTCGCATGGGTATAAAAGAAATGTTGCAAAGATTAAAAATGTTTATACGGCAATGCAAAAGGGTATTGATAGTTTCAAGCAAACCGGACAGGGATGAAATCAAATTATCGAGCAAGATAACGAGCATAGGAATAGCTATAATAGGTCTGATAGGTTTTATAATTTTTATGATATTCAGACTGCTTAACATCTGACGATAAAAACCGAACCGCGGAAAAGCACAGATCTCGGCGCACCCGTTTTCAATATTAAGAAGTCGGTGACATAATTCGTTGGAAGAATCCCGTGCCGTATTCGGCGCGCGACAAAAAAATGGCGAGAGAGGTCGCGAACCGTCAAACTCAATTAAATTTTCGCTAAAAATTGGGGTTCGCGGCTCATTTATCGGCGAGTTTTGAATGCGATGCAGAAGAAATATAAAAACTTTCCGATTATAATATTTTAGGCGTTATAAATGATACTTGCCATAAGAACAACGACTGGGCGGGAAAATGCCGTCATAGATTCCATGACAACCAGAATCAAGTCGGAGCATATTCCAATAAAATCGCTCATTCACACGGAAGAGCTCAGAGGGTACATCTTCATAGAAGCCGATGACATTGACAGCATACAAGAAGCGATGAAAGGGCTTCCGCATGTGCGCGGGCTTCTCGGCAAAGAGATCAAGCTCGAAGAAATAGAAAGATTCCTGATTCCGGAGAAACAGGTCACAAAAGTTGAGCAAAACGATATAGTTGAGGTTATATCCGGCCCGTTCAAGGGAGAGAAGGCAAAGGTCACGAGGGTAGATGATGTGAAGCAGGAGATAATCGTAGAGCTGCTCGAGGCTGCCATACCCATACCGATAACTATCTCGGTCAATACGGTAAGAATTTATGAAAAGGCGAAGAAAGAAGAGTAAAACTTTTTAAAACCGAGAACGATCATTAATGATAATCTGCGGGCGATTAATTTCGCGATAAACTGCGAGCAAACATTAGTTCGCCTCGCTTTTCAACTTTCACTTATTTAAATAATGCTTTGGCAAGGTTTGTAAATGGTTCGGCAATCCTTTTCCAAACAAAGGGTTTAGAAAATGAAACGGTGATAATGAATGGCCGTGTTTAAGTTTGTAATCGCCGAAAAGGGAAAGTGCTATCAGATAGAAAAAGACCAAAAAGACTGCGAAGCATTGCTTGGCCTGAAAATAGGAAGCAAGATACCCGGAGACGTGCTTGGGATGGCTGGATACGAATTCCAAATCACCGGCGGTACTGACATAGACGGGTTTCCGATGCGAAAAGATGTGGATGGAACGGTCAAAAAAAGGATGCTGTTGAAAAGGTCCGTGGGGTTCGGCGGAAAAAAGAGAAAAAAGAAAAAACTTTTCAAGATAAAGGGCATGAGAAAGAGGAAAACGATCAGGGGAAATACCATCGACGGGCATATCGCGCAAATAAACTGCAAAGTCATAAAGCGCGGTGAAAAGAATCTTGAGGAATTTGTTGAGAAAGAAGGTAAGAAAGACAAAAAATAGGCATTTATGATATTGGCGCAAACATTTACCTGACCATCATCTGTCATCGCTCGCCAAATGAAGTTCGTGAGCCCGCCACAAACGGCCTTCTGCCGTCGGTTGGCGCGGAGAACGGCTTTCCAACGCATTGGTTTCCGGTTTTCAAATCGAATCTCATGGCGACGGTTTGCTTCATGCCCAACCATGCATTCGCCGACCAATTGAAATGCGGGGCCGTCTTTCCGCCGGGTTATAAAAATATAAATCTTGAAACCGTTATAATCTCTCATGCCTTTCCTGAAAAACATTTTCATTACGCTCGGCCTGATGTTTTCCAATCCGGTCTTTCCGGACATGGGGCTTCAGTTTCTGGTTTCGTTTTCAATAGGCATGCTCCTGCCGGAAAAAATCATAAATCCAATAAACGGTTTTGTCCTAAAGGTTCCGGGTGTCAGAAAATTCGAGAGCATTCTCTCAAAAAACGAGAGACTAAGAACGATCATACCGAGAATTCTGGCCGGCTATTTTTTCACCTATCTCATTGGCGGGATATGCCTAATCATCGGATACCTGCTTTAGGCGGAATGGTTGCATTCAAAATCGGATTGACGAATGAATTATAATCACCGAAATCCGTTCTCAGAAGAAGTTCTGTGTTTCATTTTATTTGTCATGCGCGAATCGAACAAAATCGTTGCACGGGCCTAAAAAATTTATATAATAATTGAGATTAATTATTATGATGAACATATTCTTGTTTTTGTGCATTGCCTTTTTATTCACCTTCTTGGCCGGAAGATTGATTGAAAGAATAAGGGTTCCGTGGATTTTCGCCGCCCTGATTTTTGGTTTTCTGCTCGCCATTTATAATCCATTCTCGTTCGTCACGTCGTCATCGGCATTCACTTTTCTCGCGCAGCTTGGGATGTATTTCCTCCTCTTTGTCATAGGTTTTGAGCTGGACCTGAACAAATTAAAAGAACAGGGCGGATTTATTCTCAAATCAACGCTTTTCATAATTTTTCTCGAGGCGTTTTTCGGAACGCTTTTGGTTCACTTCGTCTTCGGGTATGAGTGGCTCATCTCTTTCGTTGTTGCGCTCTCTTTCGCCACGGTCGGCGAAGCTGTTCTGATCCCAATTCTGGACGAGTTCAAAGTCGTGAACACAAAATTGGGCCAGGGCATAATCGGGATAGGGGCTTTAGACGACATGATAGAAATTTTCGTCTTGATATTGGTAATGTTTTTGGTGGGTTCCAGCGCCTCTGTCAACCATTTAAACACCGCTTTGATACTGGTATCGCTTTTTGCCTTGTTCGGCTTGGCTTTTGGACTGACGAAACTAAAAAAAAGCGGTGCAAAATTCGGCTTTCTAAGCATAGAGAACCTGTTTCTTTTCGTGTTATTTGTTCTGTTTTTATTTTTGGGCGTCGGCGAATATGCCAACGCGACCGCAATCGCCGCCCTGCTTTCCGGGATTGCCCTCAAAACATTTATACCGGGAGAGAGGCTGAAGTTAATTGAAAGCGAGGTAAAGACGATGTGTTACGGTTTCTTCGCTCCCTTATTCTTCGTGTGGGTTGGGGTTGCGATGGATATAAGTTATCTCGTCTCCTACCCGCTGCTCATTCTCTTGGTCGTTGCCGTGTCAAACGGGGCAAAGATTTTGGGAAGCTTGATCGTCGGCAGAAAGGAACTCGGGATAAAAAAATCTGTTTTGCTCGGGGTCGGTCTCTCCGTGAGGTTCAGCACGAGCATAATCATCATAAAGATTTTGCTTGAAAACGGTCTGATAGGCATTGACCTGTACTCAGTTATCGTGGCTTCAAGCATAGCGTTTAAATTTATAGTCCCGGTACTGTTTTCCAACCTGCTCGTGAGGTGGGGGGTTTCCAAAAAATGAATAACCTCATGTCCAAGCACCGCCGTTTACGGATAGTTTGCATTGCCCGCGACCGAAAGTTAAATAATGCATCGGGTGTTTGCAAACGATTCGGGACCGCGGACAAACGCGAAGCGTTTCAATTGGCAAAGCACGGATATGCGAGATTCAAAAAATGAGATGCGTGGGTTGCCATAAACCGCCGCGGGTCAACCAACCGGGACGCGGTTCCTTGTTTAAATAACGAGAGAGTTATAAAGGGCGATGATAAAGATGAAACCACAAAAAGGGTTGACGAGCCGTGAAATAGAGGCGAGATTGAAAAAGTATGGAAAAAATGAAATTAAAAGAGAGGAAAGGGTTTCCCCGTTCAAGATATTGATATCCCAGTTCACGAGCCCGATAATTCTCCTGCTGATCGGAGCGGCGATTCTTTCTTTTTCCGTTAATTTTTTTAAGGGCGAAAGCTATTTTGACTCGATTTTAATTCTGAGCATAGTTTTCGCCGCAGGAACCGCGGGGTTCATACAGGACTACAAAGCCGAGAGAGCGGTGGAAGCCTTGCAAAAAATGGCAACCCCGTTTGCCAAGGTAATAAGAGACGGGAAAGAACGGGAAATAGACTCAACCGAGATCGTTCCAGGAGATTTGATCGTCGTAGAGGGCGGGGACGTTGTTCCGGCCGACGCGGAAATAATCGACGGCAAGCTGGAGGTCGACGAGTCGGTGCTGACCGGCGAATCGAGGGCCGAGAAGAAAAAGACGGGGGACAAAATCTTCAAAAATTGCCCTGTCTATACGGGCAGGGCGGTCGCGAGGGTTTTTAACACGGGGATGAAAACGAGGGTCGGAGAGATCGCAAGCAGGATGCAAAAAATAAAAGAGGGCGAAACGCCGTTCCAGAGTCACATGAAAAGGTTTACGAGAAAAATCGTTGGCATAACCGCTTTAGTGATAGTCATAACTTTTGTCGTCGGTTTTGGAAAATTCGGCATTATGGAAGCGGCCCTGATCGCGGTTTCTCTGGCAGTTGCCGCAATTCCAGAGGATTTGCCGGCCGTCATTACGATCGCCCTATCGCTCGGGGCGAGAGACATGGCAAAGAAAAATGCCCTGATCAGAAGGCTCGCGATAACGGAGTCCATAGGGTCAGTTGACATTATATGCACGGATAAAACCGGGACGTTGACAGAAGGGAAAATGAAAGTAAAAAACATGTGGCTATTAAAAGAAAGCAAAAAAGCGAGAGACCTCGCGATAAAATGCTGCTGCTATTGCAACGATGCCAAAAGAATTCTGAAAAACGGAAAAGAGAGATGGGTCGGAGACGAAACCGACATCGCTTTAAAGCAATACTCGTTGAGCTCGATGAAAGAGCGCGGAAAAAGAATCGATGAAATTCCGTTCAGCTCTGCTCGAAAGATGATGACGGTTGTTCAGGACATTGGCAAAAAAATTATTTTTTCAAAGGGGGCGCCGGAGGTTATAATAAAAAAATCCGGGAAATGTCTGATCGGAGAAAGGGTTGTTAAACTGGATGAAAAGTTGAGGAAAACCGTTCTCGAAAAAAACAAAGAATTTGCGTCAAAGGGCTACAGGGTCTTGGGCATGGCATACAAAAATTTCGATAAATTAAAGGAGAGGGACTTGATTTTCATCGGCCTGGCCGTTCTCTCGGACCCGCCGAGACCGGAGGCAAAGAAGGCGATCGAGGAGTGCCATCTCGCCGGAATAAGGACCATAATGATCACCGGGGACAATCCGCTTACCGCCGAATCCATAGCAAACGAGGTCGGCATGAAAACAGAGGGCATTGTCACCGGCGGCGAGCTGGATAAAATGAGCGAGACGGAACTGAGAAAATATCTGAAGAGGGGAGTTAACATCTTTGCGAGAACAACGCCCATTCACAAACTGAGAATCCTGGAGGCTTTGCAAAAACAGGGGCATGTCGTCGCGATGACCGGCGACGGGGTGAACGACGCCCTGTCTCTGAAAAAGGCGGACATTGGCACGGCGATGGGAATTAAAGGAACCGAGGTCGCCAAGGAGGCGAGCGACATCGTCCTGCTGGACGACAACTTCGCCACTATAAGAAACGCGGTCGGCGAAGGAAGGCGTATATTTGACAACATAAGGAAGTTCGTCAACTACCTGCTCACATGCAATGTTGCAGAGGTTATCGTTATTCTGTTCGCCACAATTTTCCCGCCAATTATTTCCGGTCATCCGGCCATTCTGCTTTTCCCGGTTCAGATACTCTGGATAAATCTGATAACAGACGGCCTGCCGGCCTTGGCTCTGTCGGTAGACCCGGCGAGACCGGACACGATGAAAAGAAAACCGAGGAAGAGAACAGAAGGGATTATAAATAAAAGACTCGCTCTGCTAATACCGTGCATGGGCTTGGAAATGTCGCTAATTCTCATCGGAACTTTTCTCGTCGCCCTTCCTTTTGGCATCGACAGGGCAAGAACCGCTCTTTTCACGGGATTCGTAATATACGAGCTCGTCAGAATCGCGGTTATCAGGCATAATGAAAAATTATCCTCTTTAAAAGACTGGTTTGCAAATAAATTTTTGGTTTATTCTTTGATCCTGTCCTTGGGATTGCAATTAATTTTGATTTACTCTCCTTTGAATACTTGCTTCAGAATCGTTCCTTTGGGTTCGTATGAATGGGGCATTCTTATCGGAGGTGCGGCGATCGGTTTCATCCTTGGAATTCTGATCACATCGGTCATAGACAAACTGACAAAAGAGAAATATTGATTCTCTCCTCTCTTCATTTGAAAAGCTTCGGTTTTCTCGGGCGATTTTATAAAACGTTTTTCGGCCGTTCTACCAAAAAATTATATGATTTCCTTTTCGCTTATTATCACAAAGTCGCCGACTGACTTTACGCTTGAAAACGGAATCAGATATCTTCCCTCATCGTCGCGCTCGAGATTAAGCTGCAAGGTATTTTTTGTCGGCTCGGACAATGCTATGCTCAAAAGCTCTCCGCTCTCTGCTATGAACTTCAAATCACCGACCGTTCCAAACTTCCTGCCCGTCTCTTCGCTGACAACGATCTTCCCGATTATTTCTCCTCCCCTGCTCTTTAACATCTTTTTCACCTTTTATTTTCAAAATCGCTAAATTTTGAAAAGATACCGCAAGATTTATGGTGCGGTTATTCATTATTGTCAAGATGAAAATTTAAATAACTTTATTTTAACATCGGCTTCGGGACAAAATTCCCGACTAACCTTACTCTAACAGCAAACGCATTGCGAAGCATTGCTATAATGAACGATGCCAACTCTATTCTATCATCTCTTTTCTGCCTGATTTATGACACCAATATGTTCATAAAATTCCATGAAAATCCGCTACCAATTTTTTCACAAGAAATTATCCAAGAAAAAATAAAATATTGCGAAAAACTTCAAGAAAGGATTTATATTTTGTTAAGAACTGATGAGAAAGAGGCAAAAAAAGAATTGATTTATCTTGCCTTGCAAACTGCGAGGATAATTTTACTTAAAAACAAAATCGCTCCAAAGACAAAACATGATATTGCGGAACAAGTCAACCAATTTAATAAAAAAATAGCGAGAATAATTAAAGAATTACTTAGAGAAAATAAATTGAGCAAAGAAAAAATACTAGATTATGGTGAACTACCCTAACCTAAAGCATGGGGCTTCCTGCTTCACGGTAACCTTTCGGCACTCCAACAGGCTATCCCCCTCGTCCCGAAGGTTCATTCTACATTATTTTTAATCGAAAAAGTATTTATACTTATCGGCTCTCATCTCCTACCTGAAGGAAGGAGACTTCCCGCCGATAGAGTTAAAGACTGCATGGAGGTAGTGAATGAATAAGACGTTTAACAAAACTGATCACTTTCCCTCTAAAGTGAAACTTCGCATGCGCCGAGAACGATACGCGCGATTCAAAAAATAAAAACTAAATCTTGTAGACCCCGTCTCCTTCCCTGACTTTCTCATTAACTTTCATGCCTATCGCCTGTCCCTTCTCCGCCCTTTCTATCTGCTTATGCTCGATCTGCATAGAATCTATCGTCTGTTTAAAGTTTGTCTTATTTCCCTTGATTAAAATTTCATCGCCGACATTTATGTCATCGCTCACATCAACAACCGCAACCCCGATTTTTGGGTAATAGTGCCTTATTTTTCCAACAAGCTTCTCCATCTCACCCACCTGATTGAAATATGTGGAAACGGATTTAAATAAGTTTTTTGGCTGCCAGTTGATTAACAACAAGTTTCAGTTCTCTCTTTAGATTTTCCCTTGATTTGGAGTTGTCAATAACCTTGTCGTAGATGCTCTTATCGTTCATGTCTATCTTGTAAAGTTTCAGATATTTTTTTATATCGCTCTCGTCTCTTTTGGCAACCTTTTTTAGCGCTTCCTTCACGGCAATTTTATCCCGCTTCGCAACCCTTTTTGCCCTGATTTCCAGAGGGCAGGAAACAAATATCTTAAAAGCTGTTTTGCCGGCAACCCATCCCGAGAGTCTGGCGTCAACAACAACGTTTTTTTGCATCACCGTTTTCAGCGTCTCCTTTTCAATTTTATGGTCAACCCACGCATCCCTGACTCTGCAAAAATCTTCAAGGCTTTTTCCCTGCTCGGCCGCGAGCTTTCTGAAGGCGCTGCCGCCGGAATGGTATTTCAAGCCGAGCCTTTTGGCAATGAATTTCGCGACCTCTGTCTTGCCAGAGCCCGACAGCCCAGAGACCGTGACCACGATTCCTTTTCGTTTTCCAAATTTCTTTTTTAACTCTTTTTCGTACCGCCTTAGGAATTTTATGAGTGTCATTTGACTCTCCCAAATCCGATTGCCTTCTCATTTGTCCGAATTGAACGCAAAGCGGCCAAAATTATCTCTCCCGCCAAACAGCGCCCTCTTCTTTTAAGCGCATGCCAACCTTTACATCGAACGGGCGTCCCCTACTCGCGCGGGAACGGTGTCGAACGCAACGCCAACCGCATCTTATCAGAC
>JAGGUE010000040.1 GCA_021158665.1 Candidatus Aenigmatarchaeota archaeon | reverse complement strand
GCTCATCTCAAATACTCTTTCGCGAATTCCTCGAGCAGTTTCGCCCCTTTGACCAGGTCGTTTATCTTCACGTATTCGTCTGTCGCATGCGCCTGATTATATGCCCCGAAACCCGTTGTTACCGCCGGTATGTTTTTATCACGAAAAAATGTCATGACCGTGGCGCCGCAACTCCCTTTGATGCTCGGCCTTATGTTAAGTTTTCTTGCGCACATCGCCAATGTTTTCACGAGCTCATGCCCTTTGCTTATTTCGTACGGTCTTTGAGCGTCCTCAATTTCTATTTTATATTTTTTTGCTCTCCTTTCAACAATTTTTTTAATTTCATTTAATATTAATTTTTGATTCATGCCCGGCGGGTATCTGAGGTCTGCCTCAAATTCGCAATTGTCTGCAACGATATTAACTTTATCGCCGCCTTTAATGGTCCCTATGTTAATCGTGACGCCCTTTTCAATCAATCGGTTTCTCTTGCACGCGAACGCGTGCTTTTTCATGTCGGAGATGATTTTCGATGCCGCTTCGATTGCGTTCACGCCCATCCAGCAGTACGCGCCGTGCGCCTTCTTGCCAAAAACCCTGACCTTGAAATGTATCAGGCCCTTTTGCGCAATTACGATGTCAAAGTTCTCCGCGTCCACAACTAGAGCGGCGTCGCATCTCGGCAGTTTTTTTAAGAGCGGTATCAAACCGCATTTGCTTCCCGCCTCTTCGTCAACCGTAACGGCGATTACAACATCTCCGCTTAATTTTGCTTTGTCTTCTTTCAAACTTCTGACCGCTTCAAGGCAGGCGGCGACATTCCCCTTGCAATCGCTCGAACCCCTGCCGTATATTCTTCCGTTTTTAATTTCGGCGCCAAACGGCTCATGCCTCCAGCCCTTTCCGGCCGGGACCACGTCTATGTGCGGGGTTAGGAGCAGGGACTTTTTTCCGGCTCCTCTCAAAATCCCGACAACATTTGGCCTGCGTTTGGCGAACTCGTAGACCCTGACGTCAAGTCCGATGTCTTCCATTTCTCTTTTTACGAGCATGGCGGACTCGAATTCATTGCCCGGCGGATTTTCAGACGGCAATCGTATCAGGTTTTGAGCCAGTCTCGTCAATCTTCTTTCATTTATCATAAAATCGCCCGTTTCAGCTCTTCCAGGTTTGGCAGGCCGGGCCTCGCCCCGCTTTTCCTAATGCAAAAAGATGCGACCTTGTTTCCAAGCCTTCCGCAATCTTTTAGATTCTTGTTATTAATCAAGCCATAAAGAAATCCGGCATCGAACGCGTCGCCGGCACCGGTCGTGTCGGCAACATCCGTTTTGTAGGCCGGGATGTCGAACTCGTTTTTGCCGTCGCTCACGAAGCAACCTTTCCGGCCGCGCTTGACGGCAACCACCTTTGCGCCCTCGCTCAATAACAGTTCGGCGCCTTGCCTGTAATCCAGCCCCGTAATAAGCTTTATTTCGTTTTCGCTTGGTAAAATCGCATACGAATTTTCAATAATTTCTCTGAGCTCATCGATTCCTTTTTCGGCGTACAACTGGCCCGGGTCAAAAGTTATCTTCACTCCCATTCCAGCCAATTTTTTTGCCAACCTCTTCTGCGTTTCGAATGACCGCCGAGACTCTTTGCAGATAAATGAGGTCAGGTGAAGAAATTTTGCTTTTGCGACATGGTCGATGTTTATGTCGTCCATCGATATGCTGTCGTTTACTCCGGGGTCAACCAGCAACGCCCTGTTTCCGTTTTCGTCAACGAGCGCTATGCATACGCCGCTCTTACCTTCGCATACCTTTATGTTTTTTATGTCAACGCCGTGATAAATCATGCTCTCTATTAAAGAGGTCCCTTCGGCGTCGCTTCCGACCTTGCCTATGTAACCTGTCTTTAGCCCGAGCTTTGCGAGACCTGCCACCGTGTTCGCCGCGGAACCTCCCGGAAACGTCTGGATAGATTTTATACCGCACTCTTCGTCCGGTTTTGGTATTTTATCCACGTAAATTATTTTATCGAGATTCAGGGCACCGAAACCTATCGCATCCATACTTATAATTAAAAATGAAATTTATTAAATAACTTTTTGCTTTGCCGACCGCGGTCGCAATACCCGCGCGGCGAACGAACGCATCGCGCGGATGCCGTTGCCGGGCTTTCATTTATCATGGCTGGTTAAAAGAATCGCTCACGAAAACGGCGAAAATTCGCGAACAAACCGGGCCGGGAAAGAAAGTTCGCGCCGCGGTCATCGGGCAGGATAAGCGAATCTTGTTTTTGTCGCACGGTCGCAAATCGTTACGTATTTATATTTTCGACGCGACAATATTTTTATATTCTTTTTTTCCTTTGGCATCGAAGTAAACTGCTCCATCTCTCGCATGGAGCTTTGCGCCTTCGTCACGACTGGAAATCCGGCAAGGGCCGATTGACATGAAGACCCTCACGCAGTTCACAGTCTGCATGGTCAAGTGGATTCTGGCACCCGTGACCATAACATACATATACCTGCACGACATGGTGAAATGGGACACGCTCCCGGCATTTCTCGCGGCGAACGTTTTCTGGGGCGCGATATATTTTTTCATAGACAAATATTATTTATTCGGGC
>JAGGUE010000035.1 GCA_021158665.1 Candidatus Aenigmatarchaeota archaeon | reverse complement strand
TTATAAAAATAAACAACAACTCTATTATAAACCGCCGCCGGTCGTCGCTCCACACGACTGGCGGGACTCGGAAATTGGTTGGGGAAATGCGCGGCTTTCCGACGCGCGTGTTCCGGCTTTCCGACCGCAGTTTATGCGCGTCTTTTTCGCGCGGATGGCAAATCCTTTCTCGATGAGGTTTTGAGCATGATACTTCCACTTTTGGGATTTGTTTTGGGACTTTTCATATTGATAAAGGCCAGTGACTGGGCAACTGACTTGTCGGTTAAATTTTCTGAACTTACTGGGTTAATGAAGATGACCGTCGGCATGATTATTCTGGCTTTGATGACATCTTTGCCAGAATTGGCAATCTGTCTGTCATCAAGCTTTAGCAATGCAAGTCATGTGATGTTTGGCACAGTGCTCGGTTCGAACATAGCAGATGTTTTATTAGTTTTGGGCATGGGCGCGGTTCTCGGAATAAAAATCAGTAAAGAAAATTCTAAACACGCAAATTGGATAATGTTAATTACTTCTGGTTTACTGATTTATGGTTTAATTTACGGTTTTAACATTATTTTGGGGCTTTTGTCTGTTATCATTTTCGGAGCATTGGCAAAAAAGTTGTTAACGCGACAGACGAGAACGGGAGTGAGGGATCACGACGAAATCACAAAAGAGGCAATAATTTTAGTTAAGTTATTGTGCGCGGTAGCGATAGTTTTCATTAGTGCCGAATTTGTTACTTTAACAACGGTTGAAATTTCAAATATATTTGGTTTAACCCAGACATTTATTGGGGCAACTATTATCGCCATAACAACAAGTTTGCCAGAATTGGCCATTACATTCTCGTCTGTAAGAAAAAAACAATTTAGCATAGGAATTGGAAATATTTTCGGGTCATGCTTTATTAATGTTGCGCTCATTCTTGGGCTCAGCATAATTATTGCTCCGGTTGCGGTAGGTTTGAGTGAAATCATTCTCTTCTTTTCATTGATTTTATCTTATTTCGTTGTCTCTTTGCTAATATTCAGAGAATCCGTGGACAGGTTTGCGGGCTTAATCTTATTATTATTTTATGTACTCTATCTTATACTTATGGGCGCGCTCGGATGAGTATCGTGAAAATCTTTAAATTCTTTCTGATTATAAGTAGTTAGATGGTAAAAGATGTGGGCATGCAAACAATGTAAAAGAATATTGAACGGGAAGATTTGTCCCGTGTGCAAAATAGAGGGAACCAGAAACTTCCAAGGAACTATTACAATTTTTGATACGAACAGCGAGGTCGCGAAGAAGATGGGAATAACCGCTCCAGGAACATATGCCATAAAAGTGTGAGCGAAATTTAACTGCAAATGAAAACCTCTTATAGCGAAATAGTGTCGCGAGTTTCCAGAGAAAACGGCTTTATTGGACGCTTCGCAAAGTCGGTGATGAGCATGAAAATAGAGATCGTGAGCGAGAAAGAAAATCCTTTTCTTGGTAGGAAAGAGTTGATCGTCAAGGTTAGTCATGAGGCCGAGCCGACTCCGACAAAGGCGGCATTGCAGCAAATCATGTCCAAAGAACTGAAAGTTGAACCAACGCGCGTAGAAATCCGCGGAATATTTTCAAAAAAGGGAATCGGACAATCTGAAGCAAAGGTGAAGGTGTGGAAGGAGCCGAAGGTCAAAGACCTCGAAAAAGAGAAGAAGGAGAGCGATGAAAAGAAAGAGCAAACCAAAGAAAAGGTGACGGAGAAAAAAGAAGAGTCAGAAAAAGAGCAGTCAGGGAAAGAAAAGAAATCGGAACCAAAGGAGATGACAAAACCCGGAGAGCCGGAAATAAAGGAACAGGAAAAACAAGAGCCAAAAACCGAAAAAGATGACAAAAAAGAGTGATGTTTATGGCAAAAGAAAAAAAACCAAAAGAGGAGGCGAAGAAGGGAAAAAAGGAAAAGAAGTCGCAGAAAGAAAGGCCCAGAAGCAAGACCAAGCACGCAAAAGTAAAAATATGGAAACTGTACAACATAAAAGACGGCAAGGTAGAAAGAAAAAACGAGACGTGCCCAAGGTGCGGGGACGGCGTTTTCCTGGCCGCATATAAAAACAGGAAGTACTGCGGAAGGTGCGGATGGAGCAAGATTGTGAACGAATGATTACCGTGAAAATGGTTTGATATATTGGTTCGCGGCTTTTTGACAAAACGGTATATTTAGCCACTGACATTTTTCTCGGTTATTTTTGCTCATAATTATTGCATCTCCAGTTTCGTGCTTCGTCAACCTACTCCATAATCTCCGCTTTGTCTATTATGCCGTCCGAGTCGGAGTCGATGCCTCTGACGACCTTTGCGTTTATTTTTGAGTTATATTTGTTGCCGCCGCATACATCATCAAAGTTGTTCAAAAAGGATAACATCGCCGACCGCGTTCCTGGCGCGCGCCTGCCGGCTATCAGCAGGATTTTTTTGCTCTCGTCGAGAGGGTTTTTCGTCTTTACGATCAACCCGCATTCTTCGTCCGGATAAATCTTTTTTGAAATATGCGAGTATATCGCAGAATAATGATGTTTTTGATAAGACTTGAATCTTATCGGCAGTCTATTGTTCAGTATGGAAAATATTTTGTTTACGCCGGGTCCGCCGACAACGATTAGATTGTTTTTCATGTCGTCCTCGGTAATCTCGGTGTCGAACTTGACAACATCTGCGGGAATCTTATTTAAGAATTTTCCCAAGAACAGACCCAGATTTATTCCCTCTATCACATCCTTTGCCCTCGCCCCGTGAGGACCATGCGGTTCTGGAGAACCTAGAACAACCAAAGCATTCAATTTATTATTAAAAATAAAAGGCTCTAAAAATTTTTCGCTTTTTTGAGAACCGCATTTAAATAACGGTCTGTCAACGCTTTCCATCTCTTTCAGCAAAATAGTAAACGATGGCTTGTCAGCTCCATAATACTTTGCGGTCACGCCGTGCACGTTTTCTTCTTTCACTATTTTTATCAGCCCGGCTTTTTGCATATTTCTTATATGATAATATACTTTCTGCTCGTGAATATTGAGTTCTCTTGCCAGTTTTTTCGGATAAGCCGGTTTTCTGGCGAGCTCTATCAGAATCTTCCACGCCAACCGGGATAATGCTCCCTTCAAATGCCTTGGGCGGACATCCTTTGTCAATAAACCGAAAAGCTTGCCATTTTTCTGCTCTATTATCCATTTGGCCATTCGAATCACTATTATAAATTTTTTTATACTATTATTATAAGATTATTAATAACATTTATAAAGTTTCTCGTATTAATTATTTCTATCGGACGCGATCAAAACAGTCTATATTTGTGAAAGATGAGCAACCGCACCGTATAGTGCGGCACCCTTTTCAAAATTTAACGATTCATAAAAAAACGGCAAAACATCGCAAAGCGTTTTTGAGGGGCAATGCCATGTGCGGAATAATCGGGTATGTTGGGCACAGAACGTCAGAAGTTTTGCAGCGGGGGATAAAGAGGCTCACGTACAGGGGTTACGACTCCTGGGGATTCGGTTTCAAAAACGGAAACGAGATAGAAGTGATAAAAGACATCGGCGATGTCGAGAATATCGGGAAATTGAACATAAACGGAAACAGCAATATCGGCATCTGTCACACAAGATGGGCAACGCACGGCGGGGTGACGAAGGAAAATGCCCATCCGCATACCTGCTGCGAAAACAAAATCGCTGTCGTTCACAACGGAATAATAGAAAATTATCGGGAATTGAAAAAGGAGTTGATAGAAAGGGGTCATGAATTCAGGAGTGATACCGACACGGAAGTTATATCACATTTAATTGAAGAGTCCTATAAAATCAATGACAATTTTCCGGAGGCGGTTAAAGACGTTGTTCCCAAATTGAGGGGATGTTACGCATTTGTTGCCGTGCACAAAGACTTTGACGGATTGGTCGGCATAAAGAACGGTTCTCCTCTTGTGGTCGGGATCGGCAACTCAAACGGCGGGCAAAGCGAATATTTTATCGCGTCGGATGTAATCGCTTTTCTCGAGTACACGAAAAAGGTTATTTATCTCGATGACGGAGAAATGGCTGTGGTGAAGTGCAGATGTCAATAGAAGTGCTGAATCTTAAAACCGGGCAAAAAATAGAGAAAGAAATAAAAGAACTCGGCTGGTCTGTGGAACAGGCTACGAAGGGAGGTTATGGGCATTTTATGCTAAAGGAAATACTGGAGCAGCCGTCTGCGATCAGGCGCGCGATAGTGCAAGACAAGAACTTGGTCACTGATATGGCTCTGGACATTCTGAGAGCAAAAAACGTCGTGATAACCGCGTGCGGAACATCGAGATACGCCGCGCTAATTGGCAGGTATTTGTTTTCAAAGCTTGCCAAAAAGTTCTGCGATGTCGTCATGGCGTCGGAGTTTCAGTATTTTGCGGATTCCATTGACAAGAACACATTGGTAATGGCGGTTTCACAAAGCGGTGAGACGGCGGATGTCATGGAGGGCGTTAAAAAAGCAAAGGAATACGGAGCAAAGATTTTCTCAATCGTCAATGTCGTCGATTCGTCATTGGCGAGAATCAGCGACAATGTTATATATTTGAATTGCGGGCCGGAAATTGCGGTCGCGTCCACGAAGGCATTTGTTAACCAACTCGTGATTTTTTATCTTCTTTCTTTTGCAATGGTTAACAGGTTGGGAGAGGCGATTGAAAAAATAAGAAAAATATCCCACGTCGTGCAGGATGTCATCGACGAGAACGGGAACAAGTTAAAAGAAATCGCAGAAAAAACGAAAGACAGAAACGACTTCTATTACATCGGCAGGGGAATAAACTTTGCCATGGCTAGCGAGGGCGCGCTGAAATTAAAGGAAATTTCATGTATCCATGCGGAAGGCATGCCAGCGGGCGAACTGAAGCACGGAACGATCGCGCTGATAGGGAGCGGGACACCGGTCCTCGCCATATGCCCGAAAGATTATACGTTTCACGAGACATTGAGCAATGCCATAGAAACGAAGGCGAGGGGCGCGTTCGTCATTGGGGTTAGCGATGAAAACAATGACGCATTTGACGAATGGATAAAAATTCCCGAAGTTGAAGAAATATTCTATCCGCTGGTAACCATTATACCGCTACAGCTTCTCGCCTACTACATTGCAGTTGCAAGAGGGAAGAACCCGGACAAGCCGAGGAATCTGGCAAAAGCTGTCACGGTGAAGTAAATCTCATTCCATTTTACAGTTCTTGAAGAGTGGGTTGTAAGAAGTAGAAAAATAAAAAAAGTGTGAGCATGGTATGATTTCCGATGACTCATTGGCAAAGTTTTCTTTGGCTTTGACGATAGTTGGAATCGTTGCACTTTATTTTGTCGTCCAGAATACGGAGCCGGTCCGTCTGGAGATAGGTGACATATCTCATGCGATGGTCGGAAACCATGTCGCTTTGAATGGATATATAAATAAAATGGCATGGCGCGGTGACAATCTATTTATAACATTAGAAAATAACGGCAGTAGCATAAAAGTTGTTATGTTTTCGAGAGAAACAAAAAAATTTTCTGGCCTGAGAGAGCTTGAAAAGGGCGACGAGATTTCCGTGGTCGGAAGAGTCGGCGAATACAAAACCGAACTGGAAATAATCGCCGAGAAAATTGAAAAGATTTAACCGTTTCACGCCCATCTCCGGTTTTTGTGGAATTCGCTTTTTTCCATGCAACTCAAGTTATTCGTCGTCAAGACCCGTTGCATCGCAATCGATTTTTTGAAACGACATCGAGTTGTTCGAATTTTATGTGGGGCGTCACGACGCTTTCTATAAACCCGGTCGGATAGGGCGCTCTCGATTCCACCTCTTTCCCGATTTCTATTTCATCGATGGCGTCGTATATGCTTCCTATTACAGAGCCCCATCTAACGGGTTTCGTCAATTCACCGTTTTCTATCATGTACGCCGTTCTCAATTCAAGTGAGAACATGCCGGAATACGCAGAACCGCGCGGCCAAGATACCTTGTCAACGAACAACCCCTTTCTGGTGTCTTTTATAATTTCATCGATGCCGAGAGTTCCCGGCGCCACCACGAGATTGCTCGCCTGCGCCGACGGTTCAAGATAAAACAAATCGTCATAAATCCACGAGCCTCTTCTTCCGTTGCCGGTACTTTTTTTTCCGGCGCGTGCCGCATCAATTGCATCATACAAAAAATTTTTCAGTATTCCCTTGTTTATAAGAACAGTTTTTTTTGTTCGCACGCCTTCGTGGTCAACGCCGAATGTCGACAATCCAGCGTCGAGTGTCCCGTCATCCGTTAATGAAAATTTTTCAGATGCTATTTTTTTATTTATTTTGTCCGAGAACGGCGAGTTCTTGAGAAGCACCGACTTGCTGCACAACGCCTCCCCGAATGTAGTTATCAAAAGTTCCGTGAGAACCTTTGGCGAAAATATGACCGGAATCTTCTGCGTTTTTACGGCCTTCGTGTTCATGGATTTTTTTATGTGCATTCTCGCTTCCGAGCATATGCGGTCAAGATTCATCATATCGAGCATTCTCGTCTTTTCCAGAATTTCATATTCTATCATCTTTTCTCCGGATTTTTTCAGCGTATTCGCATAGAGAACGAGGAAAGTGCCTTTATCTGAAATGTCCGCGCCAGAAGAATTTGAAATATTATACTCTGTTTTCATGAACCGTATTCTCGCAAGAGGTATGTTCGCGTCTCCCATGTTTTTTATAAAATCGTTTGAAAACGATACCACATCCTCTTCGCCCGCTTCGGATATTTTTTTGTCAAAGGTTTTCTTTACATCGGTTTTTTTATTTGACGATGAAAATTCAAACCCGCGCGGAACCTTTTTTCCGCGTTTTGATATCGATATCGCCGTCTTTATGGCTTTCTCAACGGCGCTCTTGGAAAAATCGTTTCCAGAAACAAAGCCGATTCTTCTGTTTGATATCACGCGTATGCCATAACCTTCAGATACGCCGCTTAAGACGTTTGTGACGATATTCCTTTCGATAAAACTGCCAAACGTGTTGGTCTTCGATATTATAACGTCCGATGACTCGGCGCCAAGATTCTCAGCCATCGCAACAATTTTCTTTGCGTCTATCATTTTCCACCGACCATTATTTTTTCTATTCTCAAATGAGGACCGCCGGTTCCCGCAGATACCCAGTCCTCCGGACCCTTTCCGCAAGAGCCCGGATTCAGCACGACATCATCTCCGACCGCGGTTATGTTTTTCAATATCTCGAGAACCTTGCCGGTGAGCACGACCTCCCCCCTTATCGGTTTTGTTATTTCCCCGCGCTCTATTAAAAATCCCATCAGGCACGATGCATAAAAACTGCCGCCGGCCGGGTCCTCCATGCCGCAAAGATTTTTTATAACGTATATGCCGTGCTTAATGCCTTCGAACATTTCATCAAATTTGTAGTCGCCCTTATCAAAATACGTGTTTGACATTCTTACGAAAATTTTTCTCCCAATGCCCTGGGTCCTTCCATTGCCCGTCGATTCCACGCCAAATTTGGATGAGGTTTCCCTCGAATGAAGATAACTGTTAAGAATGCCGTTTTTTATTATAAAGGTCTTTTGACCGCGCACGCCCTCGTCGTCATAAAAATATTTTCCGCTTCCGTTTACCGTGGCGTCATCGATTATTGAGACGCTCCTGTCCGCAAGCCTCTTTCCAATCAATCCGGAAAGAAAAGACCTCCCGTTCATTACGAAATCCGCCTCTGACGGATGGCCAAGGCTTTCATGAGCGAGCAGCCCGGCAACGCTTCCGTCAACGACCGCGGTGATATTCCCTTTCGGGCATTTCGCTGCGTTTAACTGGAGTTTTGCGTAGTCTACTATTTTTTTGATAGCGGCTTCGTCAAAATATTTGACCGATTCAAATCCCATCGCCCCTCCAGACGCGTCATACGACTCGGTTATTTTATTCCCGCTCCTCGCGTTTACAGATAGGGCGGCGCGCGAGCTTATGATATTTTGCTCTATATAGCTTCCTTCGGAATTTGAGAAATACATTTTATTATCAGAATCGAAGTAAGAGACGCTTATCGTCTTTATTTTCTCGTCTTCTCCCGCATTATTAAAAATTTCTTCAACGGCAGAGACCTTTTCTTCCACCGATACGTCGTGCGGATTTATTTTTACTTTGTTCTCGACCCTATCTTTTATTGGTTTCATCGGAGCCAGACCGAAATTATTTTTGTTATTCGCCTTTGCGAATTTCACCGCCTTTTTTGTTGCCGTCATCAGCGACTTCATGTCCGTGCTCTGCGTAGTGCCATAACCCCACGTTCCTTTGAACAGCACTCTTATGCTGCTTCCGCTAAAGCAATTTTCCCTTACCTTTTCTTCGATATTATTTTTGGCAACCAACGTATTTCTGTCCATAAAGATGCGCGCGTCCACGAACTCTGCTCCAAGCTCAAGACCAGCTTTGATTATTTTTGATAATTCGTCTTCCATGCTACCACATCAGATATCAATGAGCCTCGATTTTGTCAAGATTTTCGGTCCATTTTTTGTCATTAAAATATCGTTTTCTATTCTGCACCCGCCTATATTTGGAACATAAACTCCGGGCTCGATTGTAAAGACCATGTTCTCTTTTAACACGCTCTCTCTCCATTTTTTTAGCTTTTTTCCGCCTTTTGGTTTCGGCGATATCGACGGCGAGTCGTGAACCTCCAAACCCAAGCCATGTCCGAGCGAGTGTTTGAACTCAAAGCCGTTTTTTGCAATTATTTTATTTGCCGTTTCGTGCAATTTCCATGTTGGCATCCCGATTTTCAAACCGTCTATCGCTTCACGATAAGCGTCTTTCACCGCCTTAACAATTTTCCTTTGATTCTCCGATGCATTTCCTATAATAAACGGGACCGTTACATCCGAGCAATACCCCTTGAACACAACGCCGAAGTCAATTAAGCCCAGCCCATTTTGTATTTTTTGGTTCGAAGCGGCTGGGCACGGGTGAATAAAACCGCTCCGCTCACCGGATGCCACGAAAGTTGGAAACGCCAGCTCGTCGGCGCCGCATCTTATCATCTCTTGCTCTAAAATCCGAGACATCTCTTTTTCCGTTATTTTTGCCGATAAGTTTTGTTTTATGAATTCCACTCCGCGATTTGCTATCCGGCACGCCTTTTTGATTCTTTCGATTTCTCTCTCTTCTTTTACTGCCCTGATTTCAAAAGTTATGTTCGCAATGTCTTTGAACCTGAATTTTGAAAGCCTCCGGAAAAGTTTGCAAGGAAAAAGGTTTTCTATGATGCCTATAGTTGAAAACGCTCTCAATTTTTCTTTTAAAATCTCGCTTAAACTTATCTTATCCGATTTAATCAATTCATCCGCTTCCGCTTCCTTTTGCGCACGCTCATAATCCAACGGGGAAACTATTAAAATCGTTTTATCTTGTGTTAACAACAAGCAAGAAAACGAATGATATCTTATCTGTTGAAATCCAGTAAAGTATTCTATGTTAATATCGTGTATCGGCTCTGAACAGAGAAATAATGCGGCGTCGATGCTATTTTCACGCAGTTTGTTTTTGAATTCATCGATTTTTTTGTTTGAAATCAATCGCATGATTTGATCACCTTCTTGCCCCTCTCCATCGGAACTATCTTTATCTTCGCCCTCGCGAATTTTTTGCCGAGCTCTTTCCCTTGAAAATATTCATGAAGAAAAATCGATAATGCAGCGACCTCGCTGTGCGGTTGGTTTGTGATGCCGATGTTCATGTCGGCAATCTGATAAACGTCTCCCCTTACTTTTTCTCCGCCAACTACTATAAGTATTTTTTTCTTTTTTCTGATCTCTTTGATTTTGTTTTGTATTGGTATGCCAAACATGGTTAAATGACAGATAAAAAACCCCTTCTTTTTAAATTCTCTCAAAACCGCTCTATAATTTTTTTCGTATCTAATGGAAAATTTGCCGCCCCATCTGTTTGCAATATCATTGACGGTGCCCTCAAGTTTCTCGTCTTTTTCTCCGGTGTAAATTATTTCTTTTGCCCCGAAGGCTCTCGACGCCATGCAACAGTGCGTCGTTAGTCTTGCATCTCTTTTTAATCTGTGATTTAATCGCAGAACGGTTATCATATTCATACCCAAAATATATAGCCCCAAGCGGATTCGAACCGCTGTCCCGGGCTCCAAAGGCCCGAATGCTTGACCACTACACCATGGGGCTGTAAATGTCGTTGCCACGTTTTTAAATTGTTTTAAAAAATTTAATTACTTGCCAAAGAAGTCCCCGCTCCGAAATACGCGATTTGGGTTGGAGACGATTCGGTCATATAATTATTGCGCGGGAACATTTATAAACTTACCTATGTATATATTATGTATGGAACAAAGAACTACGATACAAATTGAACGCAAAACTTTAGAGAAAATGAAAAAAATGCGGATTACAAAAAGAGAAACTTATGACGAAATTATAAATAGGTTGATGAAATACTATACAAAAAGCAACAAAAGTTCCTATTTACCGTGAAACTGCCAAAATCTTTCAGGTCGATGCCGAGGAGAGCGAAGCAGCAAGCGCGGCGCGGAAACACTCGTGCAACGGCGTTGCGCGATTCGCAATATATAAAAGATTTATTCGCACTAATAAAAGGATGAAAGGTGCTTTTATGAATCTTTATCAGAGTATAAGAAATGCTTGGAAAAAGCCGAAAGAACTGAAAAATTATAAAAACAATTTAATAAAATGGAGAAAGGAACCGGCAATAAAACGCGTTGAAAAACCCACGAGAATCGACAGGGCAAGGTCTTTGGGCTACAAAGCAAAGCAGGGTTTTATCGTTGTGAGGGCGCGAATAAAAAAAGGTGGAAGAAAAAGACAAAAACCTTCGGGTGGAAGAAAGCCGAAGAAGTCCGGGCTGTCCCACTTCACGCCAAAAAAGGGATTGCAACGCATGACAGAAGAGAGGGTCGCGAGGCGGTTCCCGAACATGGAAGTTTTGAACAGCTATCAAGTTGGGGACGACGGGGTCAGTAAATGGTTTGAGGTAATTCTCGTTGATCCGAATCATCCCGTTATAAAACGCGACAAAAACATTAACTGGATTCTAAATCAAAAGAGAAGGGTCTTTAGAGGTATGACATCTGCCGGAAAAAAAACGAGAAACTTATGAGTTATTTATTTTTGAATTGCATATATTCGTCATTAGTTTCAATCGTTTCAATCCGCCAGCTCGCCGTTGGAAAGGAAAAACTTATAAAACATTCTTTGATAAATTTATGACGATGAAAAACAAAGAAATCGTTGAGGAAATAAAGAAAATAGTGGAGAAAGAGATGGAAGGAACAGATCCCAGTCACGATTTTCTTCATGTTATGAGGGTCTATAATCTTTGCCTGAAAATTGCTAAATACGAACAAAATGTTGATTTAGAAGTCTTAAAACTTGCTGCGTTGCTTCATGATGTTGCACGATCAAAAGAAGATTTTGACGAAACAGGTAAAATACGTCATGAGATGGAAGGGGCAAAGATGGCAGAAGAAATTTTAACAAAGTTTAACTTTTCTAAAGAAAAGATAAAGAAGATAAAAGAATGTATCATTTCACATAGGTTCAGAGGAAATGATGAGCCAAAAACAATAGAAGCAAAAATTCTATTTGATGCCGACAAATTGGATGTGATCGGTGCCACGGGGATAGCAAGAACCTTTATTAGCGTGGGAATGTACAAGCAAAAGATCCATAGAGATATAGACATAAACGAATACGTAAAAGAAAATTTGGAAGGAGGAAGAAAAAACGGAAGAATAATTAACTTACGAAAACATTCGCCAAATCTTGAATTCGAAACAAAATTTAAGTATATACCGGAAAAACTCTATACAAAAATAGGTAAAGAATTGGGCTTAGAAAGGATAGAATATATGAAAAAATTTTTTGAGAGATTAAAAAAAGAAATTAATGGTGAGCCGAACTTTAAAGTCCGGCACTCATATTTTTGAAAATGGACCGACTGGGATTTTCGTTCAACCCTTTTCTTTCAGTTTTGAAAAAGACTCGCGGAAAAAGAAAGACCTTGTTTCATTTCACTCGCATATATTATTTTTTTATTAATTATAACAAGATATTTTTTCCTAATTCGAATCTCTGATTTTTCGCCTGAATTTTTTCTCTTCTCGTCGGAGTTCAATTATTTTATCTTCTTTTGTTGAACTCTTCCTGCTCTCTTCTCGTCGGTTTTCGCTTTTATATTATTTTTAATTGGCGAAAACCTCCTGCGATTTTCCGAGAGTCTTTTTCTTTTCTTTTTAATATATGCGAAACGAAGTTTCGCCTGAATTTTTTCTTTTCCGAGAGTCTTTTCTTTTTTCTAAAAAGAAAAGGTCTTTCGAACCCAGAATCTCCTGCGATCTCGTATAATTGCAAGGCAGGCGTCTTGCCATTGGACTATCGGCCCTTTAAAGATTAAGATTAAATAAAAGTTTATATAGTTTACTGATAGTAGTAAGTTTGTAACAATAATTAAATATTTAAATTTAAAGAATCAAAAACTACTAAAGCTGTTCGGTGTAGGTTTTGTGCAGCGGCGCTGCGCATGCTTACGGCAATGATTGATTTATATTTTTTAATTCATAATACAATCTATTCTCTGCGTTTTATTTCGAACAGCTACGAAGCGATTATTCGCCAATAACGAAAATCGCTTATCGCGTATGCAACCTGCAAAATAACATT
This sequence comes from Candidatus Aenigmatarchaeota archaeon, assembly GCA_021158665.1. Classification (GTDB taxonomy): domain Archaea; phylum Aenigmatarchaeota; class Aenigmatarchaeia; order GW2011-AR5; family JAHLMP01; genus JAGGUE01. The sequence continues at coordinate 5,076 of JAGGUE010000035.1, read as the reverse complement.
TTGTTGGTGAAGCGCTAGAACTAATGTTTTTAGTTCGATTAGCGGTCATAGGTCAAGGGGTCTATTGGCTATCTTTTTAGCAAAGTTGATCTAATAGATCCAGAGGAAAGCTGGCTCCCATGCCATCTGGGGGATGGCTTGGCTCGGGCAGCGACGAAGGTCCTAGCAAATTGGGATAAAGCCCGGCGAACCGTATGCAGGTATAGAACCGGGCGTTGCCGAATGGGACATCCCATTATGGTAAACCCATAAAACTTGGGACCGGGTTTTGTGGCTTCGATCATGAAACCCGGTTTCAAGAGCAGACGCCCCGGATTGAAAGGGAATGAACCGACAAGCAAGAATTTAGAACTGCAAATAATACGAAAGTGAAACGCTTCGATTTGGAAACAAAGGAAATGGATTTATGCAATATGCCCAAGAAAACCATTTTGGATAGGTTTATTCTCCAATAAGCATCTTAGTAGGGGCAGGAAAAGAAAGCAAACGCGATATCGTTAGTAGAGGCGATCGAAAGCGATGGAGAACAAACCGAACCCTTGCAGAAATGCAATGGGGATGTGGAGTTGGGTAGAGGCCGTTCTTAACTTACTGACCCGAAGTGGGCTGGAAAGCCCTGCCACAGAGAGTGAAAGCCTCGTAGGGGAAAGTAAGAAAGAACATGCTCTACTTCAAGAGTATGTCTGGTCGGATTTCCAGACAGAATATGGGTCTCATCTAGACCTAATTCTAAATATTTGCCCGAGTCCGATAGCGAACCAGTACGGTGACGGAAAGCTGAAATTCGAAAAATAGCAATTTATTTGCTGTTTTTCAACAGCAAAAGAAGGGGTAAAACCCAATGAAAAGATCCTGAAACCAGATGGCTATAGTTAGACGGAATAAGCCTCTTAGCAATAAGAGGTGAAGCCGTCGTACGTTTTGAAAAACGAGGCAGGGAGTTTATGCTTATGGCGAGGCGAAAGCCGAAGCGAAAGCGAAAAGACCGTAATCGCTTTGCGATGTGGGTCTTCCGTATGAAAGTGCGGTTAGTCATAAGCTTAAGACCAGAAGCCAGACGATCTATTCCCGGGCAAGGTGAAGTTGGGCGAAAGCCCAATCGAGGCCTGCTAGGGGTGCTGGGATCACATCCGCTCCCGTGACCTGGGAATAGGGGTGAAAGGCCAATCGAGTCTGGCGATAGCTGGTTCCTCCTGAAATGAGTCTCAGCTCAGCCTCACCAGAGCTTGATGCACGGTAGAGCTACTGACTACATAGTTAGGGGAGAAATCCTCGGCTATGTTGTCAAACTCCGAATGTGCATTCAAGCGCAGAAGGTGGGAGTGAGAGTGCCGGAGTAAGTTTGGCGCTCGAGAGGGGAACAATTGTGAAATAGTTTTAAATTAGCTTGTTACTATTTCACAATTCCAAACCCAGACCAAGGTTAAGGTCCCAGAATATCGACTAAGTGCGGCGAAAGTTGTCTCAAACCTAAAACAACGGGGAGGTTGTCTTAGAAGCAGACATCCTTTAAACAACGCGTAATAGCGGACCCGTCTAGGTTTGAGGTGCTGAAAACGAGCAAAGACAAAAACCATTTTGCTCGTCAGTAAAATGGACGGGGCTAAGTCGATTACCGATACCTTGGATTGCTTCGCAAGAAGCAATGGTAAGGAGGCGTCCTGTAAGGGTAGAAGTTTCTGCGTAAGCAGAAATGGACCTTTCAGGAATGAGAATCCTGCCAGGAGTAGCAGCAAAAGTCGGGTGAAAAGCCCGACCACCTGACGGACAAGGGTTTCTCGCTAAAGTTTTTCTGGCGAGAGTAAGCCGATCCTAATCGCGATCCTAACCGGAGAAGCGAGAAAGGGAAACCGGTTAATATTCCGGTGCTTTCTGGTTTTCGTAGAATTCTATATAAACGCTTCAAGATGGTTCGACCGCAACCGTCGTTGCGGCTAAGCACCGAATTCGGGGGAGTCTCGTAATGAGGAGAACCCGGAGAATGTGCGAACGGGCCGACGTATGTCGGCTTCGGACAATTCTTGGAGCCCGTGAAAATATATAGAAGGAGAAAACCAGAAATTCGTACCCAGAACCGACACAGGTGTCCTTGCTGAGACTCGAAGAGCGGCGTAACCACTCTCGGTTTTACCGTTCTTCGAACGGCAAAAGGCAAAGGTGTTTGGGAGAATCCAGCCCAGGGAATTCGGCAAAATGGTTCTGTAACTTCGGGAGAAGGAATGCCTGATGTCTTCGCTCAAGCGGGGAACATCAGGTCGCAGTGACCGGGTAAGGTCGAAAATAAGCAACTGCCATCATGAAAATTCTATCCAATATAGAAGAATTTGGCGATGGCATCTTCTGCAGCAAGTTTTATTGCATTAAAGAACGGAGCGGAGATGGTGGTTACATAATCATCAAAACGATCAATGCTCTGTTTCTCGGCTTTGCTCGGCTGCAAACAAGAGGGATCCGACTGTTTAATAAACTGCCCTTTCAAAAATGAAACGGCAGATTAATAAACATAGCCGGCTGCTAAGTGGAAATGCTTTGTATAGCCGGTGAATCGTAGCCACTGCCGGTGTGTTAAAGTTGGTTTCAACCAACCCAAGCCCCGGTATAGGCTGGCGGTAACTCTGACCGTCTTATCTTGGTCGGTCATCTGACGAAAGGATGAAGTAAAGACCGCTTTAGAGGCAAAGGTAGCGTAATCCCTTGTCGCTTAATTGGCGACCTGCATGATTGAACAACGAGATCTCTGCTGTCCCGGGCTGGAACCCGGCGAAACTATCGTTCTGGTGATTAGGCCAGAGACCCCCAGTGGGAAGAAAAGACCCCGTAGATTAGAAGGAGATTGCCATCTAGGAGATGCGCGTGCGAACGGCGAAAAGTATTTAAATGAACATTACTATATGGTAGTAATAGGTGTTTGAAATGATAGAAAAAAGAGAAATCGTGCCATTAGAAGATCTTGGAGACGAAGACGATGCGAGAAGAATGACGCTCGGTGAAATGATAGAAAAAGCAAAAGAGTACGGAAATCGCGACAACTCCGCTTTTTCGGGTTTGACGCCGAGACCGTATGAAGGAGAAATAAAGGCGATAGAAATAGGGACGTATCCAAAAGATGAAGATCGAGCAGAAAAATTTGATTTATCAAATTACGGCATACCAGTGATTTGACATTCTTATTCAAACTTTTTTATTTATTATATTTTTGTACATCTTTGCCAAGAAAATCTTTTTGAAGCGGATTACTCCTTCTAAGCGGAAAGCTTTACTGCAGTCTGATGTTGTGGTACGGTTGCGATTGTATAGAGTAGGTAGGAGTCTTAGAAGCGCTGGCGTCAGCCGGCGTGGAGACGACGATGTAACACTACCCTTTCGCGTCTGTATCGCTTACTGGTCGCGAGACTGGGACAGCGTCAGATGGGCAGTTTGACTGGGGCGGTACACCCTTGAAAGGATATCAAGGGTCCTCAAAATCCAGCTCATCCGGGTCAGAAATCCGGAGTCGAGTGCAAACGCAAAAGCTGGGTTGATTGGATTTCGAAAAACGAGAAATCCAAGTGTGAAAGCATGAGTTAGCGATAGGCTGGTCAGCGTAGATGGCCACCAGTCACAAGAGAAAAGCTACAATATATGAGTTATTGCTCATATATGGCTAACTCGGGGATAATGGGTCTGCGAAAGATCTATCTCGTTAAAATAAGCTTTAATATGATAAAAAGTAATAAGTATCGGGGATATGAATAAAAACCGAGAAAATATGGGAATATTAGTAGGGCTTTTACTTACCGATGGCTGCGTATATAGTTCCAGATTTATAGTATTTCATAACAAATCAGAAGCTATGCATGAACTTTTTCGGAAACAAGTAACTAATATATTCGGTAACGTTCATTTTACAGAAAGAATAGAAAATAATGGAGCCAAACGAACTCAGGTAACAAGTAAATCAATAGTAAAAAATTTGATAGAAATTTGTAATATAAAAACATTTAGAAGAAAACAATTTAAAAACGGTAAATTCCCACAAGTTAAATTGCCAGAGTTTGTCAAAAATTTGTCGGCATCGGCATTAACTAAGTTTTTAAGAGTAATATTCTCAGCAGATGGTAGTATATCAGTAAGTGTTAGATGGCATAGAAGAAATAAAAATTGGGAAATAAGAAGAAGATTAGAATTAACATGTAAACATCCTATCTTAAGAAAGGATTTTCTTGAACTTATAAAAAATACTGGTTTTACTCCCCCGAACTTCATGTGAAAATATTACCTTAGAAAGAAAAAAAGATATTTTAAAATTTGCTAAGGATGTCAGATTTGTTAATAAAGTCGTCATTGGTAGAGATAGTAAAAATTGGACAGGTTTTGAAAAAAACCAAATTCTTGATTTAGCTGTAAAAACATTCATTTTTAAGAAAAAGAATTTAGAAAAATTTAAAACAAAAGAGGAAATTATTATTTTTTTGAAATCGCAGATTCATCCCTAAAATGGTGTCGTGGCGAGTGAGAGTTCATATTCGCTCGACAGCTCTTTGGGTCCGACTTCCCATACAGCAGTCAGCGAAGCGTAAATCGACCTCGCGCATTGCGGCGTCGTTGTTGGCTCGTCCTCTCCTGGGTGTGCACAAGCACCCAAGGGTACTGGAGTTCACAGGTTAAAAGGGCACGTTAGCTGAGTTTAGATCGTTGTGAGACAGATTGGTCTATATCTGCTGGGGGTGTTTTTGTCTGAGAGGAAGGATGTGTAAGTACGAAAGGAACACACATCCGTGGCCTCTGGTGTATCAGTTGTCTGACAAGGCATTGCTGAGTAGCTACGCCACAGCTGATAATTCCTGAAAGCATCTAAGGAAGAAGCAGCCCTCAAAAATAGACATTCGGCACTTGGTAGACGAGAAGTTATGGAGCCGGGGTGTAAGTACCGAGGCAACGAGGTATTCAGCCCACGGATTCCTACGCCTATGCCAGCCCTCAAATATACCTTTCTCTCTTAAAAAGAGAGAAAGACTATCGGAAAGAGAGAAGTTCAGGCGAAACTTCGTTTCGCATATATTATTTTAAGAAAAAGACTATCGGAATCGCAGGAGG
>JAGGUE010000063.1 GCA_021158665.1 Candidatus Aenigmatarchaeota archaeon | reverse complement strand
TCACCAATAAATTCTGCCCGTGAAAGATTATATGATATGTTGGTTTTTCCCTTCCGCGACCGTCTTCTTTTGTTACGTCATCCGTGCCAATGTCTTTAAAGAGTTCTATGGAAGAGACGAGTCCGCCGTTGATGGCATAATGACCCATGTACTTGAAAGGCGAATCATCAAGATCATCGAATCTGTATTTTGGGAATTCTTTTTCAATGAGTTTTCCAAGCTGTATAATTTCTCCATGCGCTTTTAGCACGTCTCCGTCGCACCCCCCCCTTCTAAATAATCGAATACCTGCCTAAAATCCAGTCCAACTAAAACCAAATCTATGTCATTAAAATCTTTTCTAACCAAAGAAGAACCAACCACGTAAAATCCGCACGATCTGAAAAAATATTCCTTATCTTTAAAATATTTTACACAAATATCCACGATCCTTGAAGTGTCTTCTCTGATTCCGGGTTTCAGGCCTTTCAGCCATTCTTCAAAGGATTCCTGCGACATAAAAATTGTAATTACCCAAAATTTAAATAATTTTTAACTTCGGTCGCCCGCTCGCGACAGATGCGCATCTTTAACCCGGCGGCTCTCGGCGATTCTTGCCGCCGCGCCTTCGTTCTTTGGCTTTTGGGCGGCGAATGGTTTACGTTAATGCCCGAAAAATTTTAAATATGCGAGCATCCAAATGAATCAATAAGATTAAGAAAGGGTTGTTAGTATGGTGTGGGCATCCACAAAACTTACTCTATGGGATGACATTTACCCGACATTCAAGACCATGTCTATTGAGTATAGGGGCAGACATCCTCATATTCTCTATAAGAAGATAAACCAACTGATTCGCGAGATTTTCAGGGTTCCGGAAGGAAATGTTCAGGAAAGGGAATACACGTGGAACAAGACGGAAAACGGCGAGGAATTTAGCGTGTGGTGGGAGGCGACGAGACAGTTGGACGATTTTAGTTACATGAGGATCGAAATAAAGCTCAATGGATTCACGTCCAACAATGTTGGCAAGGCAACCGTTTCGTTTCGGCCAACTCTCGTTTCAGAGTATCCGCAGGACACGTTCTGGCAGCAAAATATAATATACGAAATGTTCAGAAGATTTTGGCACGTCGTGTTTTATAGAAAAAAGCGTAATGAATGGTTTGAAATGGGCAAAATCATGGCCGAGAGATTTGAGAAAAACATCAAGAGTTTTGTAGAAGAATTAAAATAACGTAAACTTAACTTTGTCGCCGTTGGTTTACCGGCGGCAGTTCATGCCGAGGATTAATCGCGGCAAACCATTTTCTGCAAACGAATAACTAAAAATGCGATGGCAGGGGCAGTTCATGAAAAAAGCAAATTCGTTTTCATAAATTTTTTATACACCAACGAACAATTATAATTATGAAAAAATGCTTTTTGTTCTTTCTTTTTTTGCTGTTGCCGATGAGCCACGCGTTTGAGGTGCCGGCGGCCCAGCAAAACGTTGAAATGATTCTCATCGAGAACACGACCGGCCAGTACATGTTCGTTATTTTAAATAATGAAGACAGCGCAAAGACCGCAGACATCACCTGCTCCGGTGACTGCGGCATTATAAATCTCGGCGAGACATCGGTTCAAATACCGCAGCACTACTACGCGTTTCTGCCCGTTTCGGTTTCTGTTCCGCCGGGCCTCAACTCGTATGGCATCGAGTTAATGGCAAACGGAGATATTCTGACAACCATGACGATAAAGACTACGCTCGCTCAAAGCGAAATAAAAGAGCTTCGGATTCTGGCCAATACGAGCGATGAAATAAAAAGGTTGGAAACGAACATTTTTGAAAAATTGAAATCTCTTGAAAACGAGTTCGAAATTACATTGAACGAAACAAAAGAAAACATGAGCGCGAGCGTTCTGAACAAGTTCTACATCATCGAGAGCGGAATATCGAATCTCACGCGGGAGCAGAAGAGTCTCGCAACCGGAGCAGCTATTTCAACAACATCAAAAACGGCGGGAATTTTTGTTCTCGGCATAATTGCCGGCATGATAATAATTTATGTTATTTTCAACAAGGAAAAAATCAAAAGAAGATTATTCACGCTGAAGAAAAAATATTTTTCAAGAGGCTATGAATTCAAGGCGAAAAAATTCGACCAGAATTATAAACAAGAGAAATAAATTTTTAAAGAATTTTTATCCAGTCTTATTTATATATTAAAAGTAAATTAATTATTGTGAAGATGTATGGAAAATAATAACTTTATATTTACGGCAATTGTTCATAAAGAGGAAGATATGTTTGTTGCTGAGTGTCCGGAGGTAGGAACTGTTAGTCAGGGTTATACTATAGAAGAAGCAATAAAAAATTTGAAAGAGGCAACAGAACTTTATTTAGAGGAATTCCCGGTTAAAGCGGAAGCAAAACCAATTATGACCGTTTTTGAGGTTAAAGAACATGTCAAAGACCCAGAAGTTATCAGGACATGAGCTTATTAAATTTCTTTCTAAAGCAGCCTTTAAACCAATAAGGCAAAAAGGCAGTCATGTAATTTTAATCAAAGAAACAGAAAGAGGAAAAATAGGTTGTACTGTTCCATTACACAAAGAACTCAAGATTGGAACAATAAAAGGAATTTTAAAACAAGCCGGTATTTCAGAAGATGAGTTTAAAAAGTTATTGAAAAAATAAAACTATATCAATTGATTTTAACTATAATAACTATAAGCAAGACAACAGTACCTCCGCAAGTAAAATTAAACTAATTCTCTGAGCAAAAATTAATATGAAAGCCTCGTTAATGATTCAATTAAGAATCAAAAACGAGGTGACGATATGAAAAATTATGTAAAAAATTCTTTAAAAAGATTAAAAATTGTTGAATTTTGCAAAAAAGGGTTTGATTTTATTTATCGGGCATGGGGACAGAGAAATTTTTGAATTTTAATCCAAAAACAAATTAATAATTTTTGTTTAATGAAATTTATTAAGAAGATTTTAGAGGATTGATTATTTTTTTATTGCTTCTACAAAAACTTGGCAGATAAAAGGTTTGAAACGTTCAAGAAATCATTGGGATTTTAGGGAACTCGCGGAGGTACTGGGCAAATAAAAACATTTAAATATAAAAAAATCATAAAAATAAGTATACTGACCAATAAAAATGGGCAACGAAACATTTAAATTTAATAAAAATAAATATTAGGTAGCATAAAAACCTTTAAATATGCCCGAGTTATTATTTTTAGTAAGGTGACTCAATGAATCAAAAGGCTAGGACGAGAATCACATCTCTTTCGCTCACCGCATTGATAGTTTTCGCTATATTATTGGCGGGTCCTGCTTCTGCTGTCAAAGTCGGCTTTATTGGTTTTCAACCTGTAGTTAATCAGGGTGAAACGACAAGCTTTCTCGCCTATGTTGATATAGAAACAAATGAAAGGATCCCCATTCAAAATCTTACCCTTGAAATAACAGGTAGTTCTGATTCGGTAACATGCGTTTTTAATGTTGATGGAACTCCGATATCAGGTTGTGACAACATAACAATAGTTTCCATGAACAATTATGTCCATTACGGATACGGATATATGTTTGGTTACGGATACGGATATGATGGTTCTGTATGGTCAACACAAAATATAACATTCGGTTACGGATACGGATATAATTACGGATATGGTTACGGATACGAAAACCAACAAGGTTATGCAACATCCGAACTTGTGTATAACATCACATGGAACACGACCGGCTTTTCATACGGAAATTATAATGTGCGATTGGAAGCAAATGCAAACAATAATAATCAGAATTATAAATTTTCAAGCACAACAGAAACAATTTACGTTGTTCCAACTCAAATAATTAAAACCCAATCAATTCCTTCAATACCAGCAAATACATCCAAATCATCTGGATTAATAAAAACCCCGCTGGGGTCAATAGAAAGTTCTGAGTATATTATTCATACAAATGGGACAACACCACCCGTTGAAATAACGGTTGATGTGAGAATCAATCCGCCGGCTGGAATACCAAATATGTCGGACATGAGCGGTGTGATGACAGACTTTTATTATACAATAGATGTAAATGACACATCGTGGTATGATTATGTATCGGCAATAGAGCTAAGAATGTATTATAACCAAACTAAAGTTGAGGCGGCTGGATTAAATGAAAGCAAATTGGTGCCAATTAGATTTAATGGTACGACATGGGTAAGACTTGACTGTGATGCATTTGGTGGCTGCCCTGCAGATATGGGCGACAATTCTTCTGGCTCGACAATTATAGTAAAATTATATGGGTCTGGTGTAAATACGACAGCTAATTATGTTTGGGCGAACCTGTCTCACTTCAGTTCATATGGTATAGGCGAGAAGAACTACACAGCTCCATCTACAACCACAACCACCACGACCACGACATCAACAACCACCACGACGATTGCCGCGTCTGGCGGCCTGTCTACAACGCCGTCCAGCTCGGCCTATTCGCCGACAAAGGCAACCGGGTATGTTGGCAAAGCGTACGCTGGAGATATGAAGACATTTGACATGTCCAAGGCAAGCGATTTGGGCGTGGAGTCGGTTGACATAACATTTGCAAGCGATGTGATGAACGTCAGAATTACGATCGAAAAACTGAGCGAAATGCCGTCAACGGTCACCACGCCGGTCGGCGTTATTACATCGTCCGGCGGATTGGTGTATGCCTACCTGCAGATAGACTGCACCGTTTCAAAC
>JAGGUE010000069.1 GCA_021158665.1 Candidatus Aenigmatarchaeota archaeon | reverse complement strand
GCATCGTTGTGTAGCTGGAAAATGGCGTACGACCTAACAGACTTCTGCGCTCATGACATTCGTGATATGTATTATAAAGAAGACGGATGGTCAAAACCCATATACTTGTATAATGACAAAGGCGGCACCATAAGACTGACAAACACTTCTGATAGATGGTTGGTTGTTGATGGAAATGTATGTAAAGAAAAGGTATCAAACGAGCCGATTGGAGCGGTCCCTCCCGGGACGTGGGTATTCAAATTTTTCGACACATGCGGAACAAAAAAAATACGAGACTTTGGAGAACTCTCGGTTCGTATCCCGTTTTTCGTATGCCCGGGAGATGATGACGATGAACAGGATATTTCTGACGGCGCAACGTTCATATTATTTTCAAAAGGGCAAACCGCTACTTCGTTGGCTTCGACATGGCTTTGCCTGTCAGACGACCCGGAGGCGTGCGGATACGAATACGGCGAATGATTATCCCATCAAAAATTCTCAAAATTTTAATAGTGTTCCATACAAATAAAATTATGCCACCCAAAAAATTGCCATCCAAGAAAGATGATTTCAATACTTTAACAATACCTGAAAGAAAAATATAAAATAAAGTTGTGATAGATATGCCGTATATTCTCGACCCTTTGTACATTCCAGAGCCCGGCGGAGGCATAATAAGTTCGGATGTGCCGTGGAGCCGGTATTTGAACCCGGCAGCAAATGGCAAATGGGTTGGTCGCGCCGACCTCGTACAGTGCCTTGACCAGGCAATCACGCTTGACATAACGGCACCGGTCGGCACGTGGCAGAAATTATATTATCCGCTGGTGGCCCAGCTCGGCAACTGGGAATTCAACGTAAGAAAGGTTGACGAATGGATCGAAATATCGCCAACACATAAAGGATACTACGACCTCGTTATGGGAGAAAAGGAAAAACTGGAAGTTAAGATAAAGACGGTTATAGACGATATCATAAAGCATGTGAGCGACCTTGAACTTCTTGAACACGATTTCAGAAGATATAAAGAATTCAATGATTATTTCAAAACAAATGACGAGCACTCTATAAAAGCGGTTTTCGTGGACCTCGTTGATTTTCATTCCGGTGAATCGGCCGGCGGCGGTGCCGGGAGATTGTCCATGTCATTTATGCAGCAAAACAATATCTTCCCGACAATAATACAAGATTTCTATGAGATGACATCCGAAGAAGATTTGGAAAAGAAGGAGAGGTTGAAAAATCTCCCGCGCGTCGAAAAGGACATGCTGAAGACGAAGTGGCGGGCATACCAGGAATGGAAAAAATTGTTTGGCGCAGAGGTTGAAAAGAGGTTCAAAAACCTCGGCGAATTGATCGCGAGCAAGAAGAAAATGATAGAGCAATCGAGAAACTGGATCAAGCCGTACATCGCAAGGCATAAGATGCTTAAGGAAGGCATGGAAGAAAAAAAAGAGAGAGAAACGAGACCGTTTAAATATTGGTATCCGAGCACAGAGGCAACGGGCGAGACCGTAATAACTTTATGGGCGTGGAAAGAATTTGAGCCGCCGGAGTTTTACAAAGTGCCCGGCGAGCTTTTGGCATTAAAGCGGGGCGTCAAGCTTTATGACGAAAAAACAAAAAAGATGTGCGACCGATGGACAATGGAGCATCTGATCATGGATGATAAAGTTGGGTTAAAAGAAAAATATCCGTGGATAACGGAAGAGTGGGTTCATGAAAAAACAGAGGAAATAATTGAAAAGGATGATTTGTTCAGAGCGAGAAAAAGAGTAAAAAGACCGTATTTGTATTATTCGTTCATGGAGATAATATTTGACAAATGGTTGTCTCGTTCTCCGACCGGAAGCGAAAAAGAAGACACCATGATAACGGTTAGGTCGTACTGGATGTCCCAGAACGTTCTGCTCGTCAAGCTGCTTGAGCTAAAAGCAAGGGAAGAAGAGTTTGAAGATTATGTAAATTCATTGCTTGGGATAAAAAAAGAGATAGCGAAAGAGGGATTTATAGGAAAAAAAGAGATGGAAATAGAAATTCTAAAAAAAGAAAAGGATATCAAGAGAATGGAACTTGATTTTCAGGAAAAGAAAAAAAAGCTGAAAGAAATCAAGGATCAGATAGAAAAGAAGAAAGCGGAAATAGATTTAAAAGAAAGGGAAATTGCTTTGAAAAAGTCGAAAAAAGAACTTGAAAATCTGAAAAAAAAGGTTGCGTCCATGAGGGTGGAAGAAGCTGGAACCGTCAGAAATATTGCAAAAACAATCGGTTCGGTTTGGGAAAAATTCAATGACTTTTTCGGCTTCAGATTTAAAATATTCAAGGCGGGGCCATATGAAACGGATTTCAGCTACAGAATAACGAAGTTTCATCTAAAAAATATCGGAAAATTCTACTATGGGCCCGTCGTCAATTTTCTGAGAAAAAAAATTATGGTGTAAAATATTTTCTGAGTTATTGGCAATTCTGAAGGTGTCGTTATATTTAATTAATAAACTACATATAAACTATTTATAGATGGTCAGTTATCAACCAATGAATAATAGGTTATGAAGTATTTATCCCTCAAGGCGTGCTGTGTTGGCCGACTCTTAACTAGTTGATTTCGGGAGCTCATTTTAATGTGGCGGAACTGCGCTACTGTTTGGTGCAACTAAAATGTTATGGAACAAACCAAAAGATGAAAATAAAGTAAAAGGATGGGACAAGACGAACAAACCCATCGGCTACATAATAGGCGTATCTCCGGGCTTTGCCTCAATGGAGCCGTCCGTTGAAAACAGGCTGAGATACATGGGCATGGCGAGAAAGATAACCAAGGCGGCGAGATTGGGATTTGAGTTCGCCATGATAGATTTCGAAGAGCTCGGCGAGGCATATGAACCAGAAATAGCGAGGCAGATAAGAACGATAAGGGAGGCGCAAAACATAGAGATAGGAATCCATCTGCCCGTTGCCATAGACCTTTGCATCGCATACGCATTTGAGTGGCGCTATTTTCAGGACCAGTTAAAGATAGGAGCCCGCGCCGCTAGAGACGGCAAAGCAAAGTTTATTTTATTCCATTCATCCTCTCACATGAGACCCAACATAACGGCCGCGTTTCTCGGAAGAAGGGAGGCGCCAGGAAAACTCGTCGGGCCGGACGGGACAAACTTCGGCAACTGGATTATAAAAAACGGCATGAAAGATTGGTTCATGGCAAAGTTTATCAGGGTCATGTTCTCTGCCATGGGAGTTGCTGGCGACCCGGCAGTGATAGATTATTTCGAAGAAAAGGAGTCATTCAGCAAAGCAAAAAAATATGCCGAAAACGCATATAGAAGGGGCGCCGCAATCAGGGAAGAAGAACTTATGAAAATAAGGGCAAGAGTAGATGTTTTAGAAAGAATAAGAAGAGACGAAGAGCTGGGCGGCAGAAAAATGACGCCAGAAGAAATAAAGGAATATCAAATGCTTTTGCTCGAATATAAAGAAAAAAGCACATACGAATATCTCATTAAAAAAGTTGCCGAAGTCATTAATTCGAGTGAAGAACATGCGAGGAGATGCATAAGTGTTGCAGAATATACGATAAGATACGATTTTGACGCCATCTTTAATTACTGGCTGAGACAGGGTTCGGAGGGCGAAGAATATGTCGCGTACCTTACCGTTGCCGAGCACATGTTCAGAAACAATGATAAGTTGTGGTCAGCGGTTTCAAAAGTAAAGAGAAGCCCATACATGTTTGCCAGAGAGTCGAGCAAGAAGCTCGGGGCGCTGACCATGGCCGAGCTGGACAAGTTAAAAAGCATAGTGACTGCCGTTGCGGCAAAGTATATAGAAGGTCATTTATTCACAAAAGCGGAACAGTACGCCGTTAAAGAAAACGGAAAGTACAAGTCGGTTTATGATTTCTGCAAAGATAATAAAATGATAATCTATATAGAAACGGCCATGCCGGAAAAGGGGGCGGAGGGAGAGCTCAGAATAATAAAGGCAACCGACCAGGTAAAAATATGCAAGGCGATAGACGGCGGAAACATAATCAACTATTGCATCGATTTTGAGCATTTACTAACCAATTTGATAGACCCGATAAAAGAGGCGGAAGAATTGCTGAAAAATCAGCCGGGCGACGGGAAGTACATAACCTGCCTGCACACGAATGCGCCGAGACCGATCATGGGCGCTCACGCGCCGCTTGAAAGATTTTCATACGATTTATATATCATTTACAAATGGATATACACTCTGAGGAAGGCTGGCATGAAAAATTCATATATAATATGGGAGATGGGCTCTTACGGCGTCAAGCAGTCCGCGATCGCATTCAGAAACATCGTCAATGAGCTGTTAAAAGACCCTCCGACCAAGCCGGAGGACCTGCCAAAGGAGTTCTTTGGCATAGACAAGGAGTTTGAGGCAAGGGAAATGATTGCGATGAGAGAGCACGCCTTTGACCCGTTAAAGGGCGTGATGGCCATACCAGAGGAAGAATGGACCATGGTTGGCAGAAGAGCCGCGGAAAGGGGAAGGGCTGCCGAATGGGAAAGAAGAAAATACAGATAAGCCGCTTTTGTTAACCGTTCCATTTTTCGCAAGAGACGCCGAGCCCTGGCAAAGACTTGGCCCGAAAGTTCAAACCCTAACGGTTTTATTGCAGAAATTGTTATGCAAAAAGAAACGAGCGAATCGGAATTAAAATTGTTCATCAACTCTTTTTATTTATAGTCGTTACAAATATATTCTATGGAAGAATCACGGAAACCGAAAATCATATTTGATTCTCGCGAGAAAAAATCTCTTGTAGTTGAAAACCTGAAAACAAAATGCGAATTAGAAGAAAAACTGCTTGACGTCGGGGACTTTCTGCTCTCGGACAGGGTTTGTTGCGAAAAAAAGACGACGACCGATTTCGTGCAAAGTATCGTTGACAAGAGAATGTTTAATCAGCTTAAAAACATGAAGGAAAATTTCCCGATTCAGCTCCTGATAATTGAAGGCAATGGGTTGTATGACAATAATGTAAATGCCGATGCAATACGCGGAGCGCTCGCATCGATTGCAATAAATTTCAGGGTCCCGATATTGTGGACGAAATCGCCTAAAGAAACTGCGGATATGCTGTACATCATAGCAAAGCGAGAGCAGTTCGGAGAAAAAAGACCAATAAGAGTGAGGGGGGAGAGAAAGCCGAAAGATATTAAAAGATGCCAAGAATATCTCATTGCCGGTTTGCCAGATATCGATTCCATAAGGGCGAGAAATCTGCTCAAGCATTTTAAATGCCCCGAGTTTGTATTCACGGCGAGCGAAAAGGAATTGAGACGGGTAAATGGCATTGGAAAAGAACTTGCGAGAAAAATCAGAGATGTTATCGAGAAAGATTACGAGTGAGCAGTTTTACAACTTCGCGAAAACGCGTCGCGCTTCAGGAATAGAGAATTTCTGTCTTTGTTAATTGTTTAGCTCTGATTCGGTTTTCGCTTTTTTCTTAACCGCCGGATACCATCGCAAGCCCATTTGAATGGCGCGACAATTATCTTTCCAATATAGTAAATCACTTTGCTAACCAGCCATAAAGATTTTAAAAAGGAATACAGAGAGTAAAGCCCGACCCCGCAGGCAACGAAGAAAATTATCGTATCGAGCGTTAACGGCAATGAAAGTCCCAAAACCTTTACGGCGAAAACGGGAAAAACGCCGGAAAGTATCGCAACGGTTATCAGTCTTATAACGATGTGCAACGCCTTTATGGATATAACAAGAAATGCTATTAACAGAACAATCAATAATATTAAAGATCTCGGCGATAGTGCCAATAATGAAAAGTCCATGATTTATTTAATAATCAAAACTTAAAAATACTTTCAAGTATCGCGTTCCTGAAAATGGCATAAGCGGTAAGGCAACCCAATGCAGCATATCCGAGCATTCTAAATACGTAGTCAATGTTTCCCGGGCTTTTGTTAACGAGTTTTATGAGATTTGTCCCGACCCACCTCTTTGGCTGCCCGTAGTTCATTTTCATATAATTTGTTGTATAATAATACGAATATTTTAGCCTCTGGACTATCCAGTCGACCACGACCGTTGTTGGCACGTAGTCTCCATGAACCGATGTTCTCGATTTTTTTATTGCTTTCAGGCAGTCATCGATATCACTCTCGCATTCAATGTTTGTGATTCCGTGATTGAGCATCGCCAGGCAATGCGCATCGCTCCCCGCCGTCATTGGCTTTTTGTTCTTCAATGCAAATTTTTTTGCGCGCCAGTTCGATACCCTCTCGAGGCTTAGTGCATTAAATACCTCTATTGCGTCGCATTTTTTTGACAGGTCTCCGACACCTCCGCGCCTCCTGTCATACGGATGCGCCGCGATGGCGATTCCACCCTGCTTGTGTATCATGTCAACCGTCTCTTCCACAGAAAGTTTTGGCTTTATCTCTTCTTCTATTCCCAATGCGAGAACGTGCCCGCGCATGGTCGTGACCTCTTCACCGGGGATTAGAAGTACGCCGAGTTTTTTTGCGTGCATCTTCGCTTCTTTTATTCCGTCTATTGTATCGTGGTCGGTAATGGCAAGACACTCGCAGCCAAGACGCTTTGCGCATTTTAAGATATCTTTCGGTCTTTCTATGCTTTCAACAACAACTCTTTTATTCGTCGAATAAATTGAATGACAGTGCAATTCTGCCTTCATTTTTAAATCATCTCATCAATTACCGATTTAAAAAGGACGGTTGACAAAGTCAACCAGTCATTTTCAAAACACCTCATGAATTACTGTTTTGAAAATAGGAAGAACGCATGTTCTTCCGTAATTTTTAAATCATCCCATCAATTACCGTTTGCGAAAAATCAAATCCATATTTTTTCCATTATATTCTTTATATCAATTTTCTTTGATAAATATAAGAAAGATGCGTAACCCAAGATCATGCTGTAGCCAAGCGTTATAAACCTGCCCAATATAACGGTGGAAACGGCAATTACTTGTTCCACTCCCATGGACATGAGCAATACGACCATAACGACCTCGGTTCCGCCGATTCCGCCGGGCAAAGTGCTTAGCAGACCTATCAGAATTGAAAGTGACAGAACGCAGGACATTAAAAATATTGCAGATACCGGAAGATTAACGGAAAACGACAACAAAACTAAATAAAATGTAAGTCCGTCGAGAAGCCATGCGAGGAGCGTTATTATTAAGCATAGCATAAGTTTTCTGCCAGGGATTCTTGATTCATAAAATGTTTTCAGAAATTGCTCATTGATTTTATTCAGAACTGGAAGTTTTTTTAATGCATTGAAAACGCGGAATCCAAACGGTTTGTTATATAAGATGAAAATCATTGAAAAAATGAAAGCGGTGAAAATAATTATAGAAACGATTCCGAGAAAAAAATATTGATGAACCACAAGATAAACACCGACGCACCCGAAAATTATCAGAATAATAATATCCATTACCCTTTCCCATATGACCGTCGGCAGTGTTGATGAAACTGGCGTATTCTTCCATAACTTCAGGGCAAACGACTTTATCGGCTCCGCGGCCTTTCCGGGAGTAAGATTGCTCAACGACAATCCAAAAATCTGGACAGGCATCAGGTTCATGAAAGAAATATCGTTCAATAGGACCTTCCACTTCAGAACCCTGATGAGCAAAGCGAGATTTGCCCCGGCAAATGCAACGAGCAGACAGTTCAAATCGCTCTTTGATATTGCATCCAGAACTGCGGCGGGGTCTGTAAACGAGACGACCGCCATCAAAAGCAAAATGCTTATTATAAACAAAATGATGAATTTTATGTTTTTCAGAATGCATCACCTGAACTTTTTTGAAAAGAGTTCAATCAAGAAAGGAGTCTTCCGACCTCCGAAAGAGCCCTTCAATGGATCCTCCGTCTCCAAACCTTTGAAAAATTAAAAATTTCATCAACTTCATTGGCAATTTTCAATAAGTTCACCTATAAGAATTATAATTACTTTTTTACTTTAAATAATTCAAAACAAAAACAAACAAATATGAAAATATCGATTCTTATACCCGTACTAAATTACGAAGAGCGATTAGAAGACACGCTAAAAGAGATCAAAAAAAATGTAAAAAAAGCAGAAATAATTCTCCTTTATGATATAACCAAACTGGAACTCAAATCAAAGATCGAAGAATTATGTAAAAGATTGAAATCGAGATACGGCGTCTGGACAATTTTCAGAATAAATGAAAAGGGGTTTGGCTCCGCTTTGCGGCTCGGTTTCAAGAATGTAAAAGGAGATGTAATTTTGGTTATGATGGGAGACTTATGCGATGACCCAAAAACAATACCAAAAATGCTAGAAAAAATAAATGAAGGGTATGATGTGGTTGCGGGCTCCAGATATGTTAAAGGTGGTGGAATAATAGGGAACACCACGAAACAACGGATTTCGTCATTCGTATCTATTTTGATAAGCGTTTTCAGCAAAGTAAAATGCAGGGATGTCACGAACGCATTCAAAATGTATAGCAAGGATGTTATCAATAGCGTGGAGACAAAATCGAATTCTTTTGACATATCTGCCGAATTAACACTAAAGGCGGCAAGAATGGGTTTTTCAATATCTGAGGTGCCGACCGTCTGGAAAAACAGGGATATCGGAAAATCAAAATTCAACATGATTAAAGAAAGCAAAAATTATCTGAAATGGTTTTTATTTTCTGTTTTTACAATGCCGTCAAAATTAACGAAACTGATTGTTATTTTATTCATAATAATCATATCTTGGTTGATATTAATCTAAACTCATTCGAATCCAGCGTCATTCAGTATTTTTCTGTGGTCAAATCCGATCCTTTTGGGAAGTTTGCCAAAAAACTTTATTTCACTGCTTTCTGGGCCCGTTCTCATCTTTCCGCCAACTGGTTTTACCATGTATGCAAGACTTACCGCGTGTTTGTTTGGATCCCTTTTTGGATTATCGTAAACTCCAATAAATTTTTCTATTTTAATTTTTAGTCCAAGTTCGTCTTTTGCTTGTCTACGCACAGCGTCCAAAACTCTTTCGCCATAATGCACGCGGCCACCGATCAGGCACCAGTATCCCTTGCATGGTGGTATTTTCCTTTTTATGAGCAAGGTTTCTTTTTCATTCTCGATAACGAGGTCCACGCAAAGTATTGGAACAGATTTTATGACTTTTCTGTAGAATTCCTCTGGCAAAAATTTCATTTCTATCACAATCTTGTTTTCAACCAGTCAATCGTTATCTTCAACCCGCGCTCGAGATTAACGCTCGGCTTCCATCCCAGATTTTTTATTTTTGAAATGTCGGGCACCCTCCTCTTAACATCATATTTTAACGGTGGCAGATGTTTGAGTTTCAAAGGCTCTTTTTTGCCACAAAGTTTCCAGATAAGTTCGGCAAGCTCTGTGATACTTGTCTCAACTCCGTTTCCCACATTAAAGTCGTCGTTTTCGGCATGCTCTGTAACAAATATAATGCCGTCAGCAACGTCATCAACATATGTATAACTTCTCGACTGCATGCCATCTCCAAGAATTTCAAGCGGGTATTGTCCGGACAGAACTTTTTTAACCAGATCTGGGATTACATGAGCGTATCCGGTATAGTCGCCGGGAGTTTCTCCCGGTCCGTATGCATTAAATGGCCGCGCAATTATAAAAGGAATTTCAAACTCCTCATAATACGTTCTCGCTATGTATTCGCTCATCAGCTTTGAAAATCCATAGCCGGTCATGGGAGGCGGTGAGGTTTCAACCGCTGTTTCGGGTGTCGGAAAAACATTTGCCCTCTCAAATACCATCGAAGAAGAGATGCAAACCATTTTTGGTTTTGTTTCTTTTGCGGCATCCCACAGATTAATGTTCAATATGCCATTGTCCCGAATACTTGTAGCCGGATATCTATGAAAATATCCTATGCCTCCTATCTTGGCTGCAAAGTGAAAGCATACGTCAATGTCTTTCATAACTTTTTCTGCAGTTTCATGGCTGAGTAAATCTCCACGCACGAACTCGATTTCGTCAGAAACGGGCTCAAGGTTTTTCGCCTCCCCCTTTGATAAATCGTCGACAACTCTAACTCTGCAATTTCTTTCAACAAGCTTGTTCACAACTCTTGAGCCAATAAACCCCGCGCCTCCTGTGACCAAAACATGCTTATTTGATAAATCCATTAAATCACCTCTTAATTAAAAAATATAAATAACCGCCAGCCAATAGGCATGCGAAATTCTTTACTTTAAATTATTTACCACTCCCAAATCTTATGTAATCAAAGCCCAAATTTCTTGCTTCGTCTTTGTTAATAAATCCCCAGCAATCGACCAGAATACATCCTGGTTTATGTTTTCCAATTTTATGTATAACTTTGTGCACCCCGTCAAACTTCGGATGATTTACCGCAAGGATGATGGCATCGGCGTCTCTGACCGCGTCTTCTAATTTATCCGTTTCCTCGATATAAGGGTCGTGAACGCCGACATTCGCGGCTTCAATTTTCAGAAGTTCAACAAGTCTGACGGCGGGCGAGTATCGCGTGTCATCAATCCCCGCCTTGAATGCTAATCCAAGCACACAAACTTTGCAGTCGTGAATGATTTTTCCCTTGTCGCTTAATCGTTTTTTAAGGCGATTTACTATGTGCTGCGGTATTGATTCGTTCAATCTCCATCCGGTCAGTATGAAGTCGGGGAACATTAAATTAGAAATAAGATAATAGCCGTCTTTGCTTAAACAAGGTCCTCCGGTCATGCCCGGAACGGGAACGCCGCCGCGCGAATACCCATCATTCAAAATATTTATAATTTCATGCGCATCTTCACCATACTCTTCTGCCAGTAATCCGAACTCATTTGCCAGGGCAAAGTTTATGTACCTGTAAACATTTGTAAACAATTTTGCCAGTTCAGCCGCCTTTGGCGTTGTTACAAAGATTTTTTTATCTTTATTTATTTTCCTAAACAATTCTGATGTTATTTCTGCGCTCATCTCGTCCACTGCTCCGACTATCTCGGGCAAGTTTCTTATCTCTTCCAGCGCCTTCCCTTCTAAAATTCTTTCCGGGCATACGGAAAGCCCGAAGTCATCGCCCGTTTTTAGACCGGTCTTTTTCTCCAACAACGGCTTGATAAAGTTTTCTACCGTTCCGGGAGAAACGGTTGACCTCGTTATGATGAGCTTTCCTTTTATAGAAGTATCTAAAATGCTGTTGATTGCTGAGCGCAGTTGTGAATAGTCCGGACGCATATGTTCTGTTATCGGGGTGCCTATTGTCAGAATCAGGATGTCGCTTTTTTCTATGCCGTCTTTTATATTCGCTGTCGGTGTAAAGTTTTTTGTTTTCATATATTCTTCTATGCCATGCTCGTTGAATGGTTTTTCTCCTCTTTTGATTTTTTCAACATATTCCTTATTTCTGTCGATGCCTATTACATTTACTCCCGAATTAGCAAAGACAAGAGCCAATGGAAGACCGACTCTGCCTATTCCTATGACACCGAGAGTAAAGTCATTCTGTTTTACTTTGGCAAGTAGGTTTTTCATATCAATCATTCAATAATTATGAATTTATTCAAATCTTTAAAATCTATTCGCTCTAAAGATTTTAATGAATTTTATATTCTTAAAAATCTAAAATGAATCATGGAAAATATTGATAACACATATTCTTTATCGCCGGACTCCGTCCAAAAAAAGAAGCAATATTCAAAAATAATAAAAGAACTTAAATATCCATTATTGATTACAATTCCAATAATTCTTATACAGTTTTTCACTATTTCTCAATTCAAGCAATTCCCGGGACCGATTTATGGAGGGGATATATATTGGCATTTTGGCGAAACTTTGAACATTTATAATGGAGCCATGCCATGGGCCAATCCGCAGGTATCCGGTGAGTATGCATACTATGGATGGCTTACTCAACTCTTAATTGCATTTATTGCCAAGATTACAACATTAAATTTAGTTTCAGTATACATGTATTTTCCAGTAATTCTTACGCTCTTTGTGGGAATAGTGGCATACGCGTTGGGGTTTGAACTCTTTGGGGATAGAAAACTCGCTCTTTTGCTATGTTTCTTGTGGATTGGTTTGAGATATACGGTTACTGACATATGGAAAATAATCGGATACGATATTCTCATGCCGTTGCTGATTTTGTTTGTCTTAAAGTCGATGCGAACCAGAAAAATAAAATATAACATTCTCGCTGGCATGACTCTTGGCCTGCTTGGACTGACGCATGTTTCAGCCTTTCCTGCCGCGTCTGTTTTTTTATTTATGCTCTTTATATACAAATCGTTTTTCTTCCAGTTTCATATTAATTTTATGCCAAAGGAGATGAAAATAATTTTTTCAAGAAATAAAGAATTGAGTGTAAAATCTTCGATTAAAAATGCGATCAAGTTATTTTTTCCCATGTTTATAATCGGAACGGCAATAGCCATGCTGTTTTTTGGCCCTATTATATTCGTATATCATGGAAATGCGGTAAACCCTCTTCAGGAATATACGGAGCCGGATATGTCAAGATACGGATTGCCGATGCTCGGTTCAACACTTTCAAATACTTTTTTCAACCTCGATGCATTACTTAACGAAAATATATTGTCATTCATATTTTCTGTTATAGTATTGTTTGGATTATATGAAACGATTAAGCATAGAGAAGATACTGAAGCGAAGGTTCTGTTGATTTTGGTTATATCTGCATTCATTTCCGGTTTTCATTATTTTTTTACGCTGCCATTGTTTGGCAAAGCATTGATTCCGATGTACTTCTACGGTTTTCTTATGCATAGCGGTGTTCTATTATTGTTCGTGTTTGGTGTCAGCAAATTACAAGAAAAAATAGATTCAAAAACCTTGTTTGTGCTTCTGATTTCCTTTTTTGCAATACTTAGCGTTGGAATGAACATATCTGATAGTTATAATGTCAAATGGGCGAATGTTGGCAGAAGCGAACCAAATCCAGCATTCTCTGAGATTGCAAAATGGGTGAATGACAACACCGACAAAAATGCGGTATTCTTATCTAATGAAGAATTGTCATTCGCTTTGAATGGATTGACCGGAAGGAAAATAATGATATCGAGAAGAACTCATTTCAGCCCTTATCTTGATATAGACGAAAGAATAGCAGACGCTTATGTAATTTTATATGGAAACGATACAAAAAAATCGCTTGAATTGTTAAATGAATACAATGTTTCATACCTTTACTGGGATGCGAACTGGCTCTACTTTGCACAAAATGAGCCTTCTCTAACGTCATTGAAATATGAAGATTATTTATCAGAATACGGCGTGAGATTCCAGAAGGTAAATACGTACTTGGATCCCGCATGGAGCGAATATCACCCAAAGTATGATGTCTTGGCAATAATCCCTGCAAACTGGAACCAGACACAGCCATGGAGCGATGGAATACAAGAGCATTTAGAGTTGCTGAAAACATTTTATACAGAGAACAAAACGTTTGCCAAGATATTTAAGGTAGAATATTGATGTGATGATAAAATGACAAACTATGTTGATAGAATAGCCAAAGGAACTGTGATAGTTTTTGCGATGCTGATTTTATCGGGCTTTGTCGGGTACTTGCTGAGAATGTTTTTGGCGCGAAATCTCAGCGTCGCCGAGTATGGATTATTTTATGCGGTATTTATGTTTATTTCTCTGTTTGGATTATTTAGAGATATTGGCCTGAATCAGGCGATTGTAAAATTTATTCCGGAATTTTTGGTAAAGAAAGAGTTTAGCCGGATAAAATCTTCTATAGTAATATCGGTACTGATTCAATCGTCTCTTTCATTGGTAATAATATCCGTTCTATTATATTTTTCAAATGCGCTTGCGTTGTCTTTTTTCAAAAACCCAGCCGCAACCGGAATCGTTGCAACGCTTCTCATATTTTTTTTGGTTCAGCTGTTTTTTCAATTGTTTAAGTTCACGTTTCAGGGCTTTCAGAGCATGAAACTTTTCGCATTCTCCGAATTTTTATATATATTGTTCGTATTTTTATCCGTAATTATTCTCTTTGCTCTTTTTGGTCCATCGCCAATCAACGTGGCATACGGATATCTGATAGGAACATCTATCGTTTCTGCAATTTGCTTTTTATCACTCGTCAAAATATTTCCAAGATTCTTCGGTGAGAAAATCCAAATAGACAAGAACCTAACCAAAAAATTATTTTTCTTCGCACTCCCCGTTTTAATCGCCGGCATAGCAAATCTTATAATCGGTTATACTGATACCATCTGCCTGACATTTTTCAGGAGTCTGGAAGAGGTCGGTCTTTATCAGGTTGCCATGCCAACGGCACAGGTTATGATGTATTTTGCTTCGGCTCTGATTTCTGTTTTATTTCCAGTCATTTCTGAACTTTGGACGATGAAGAATTATAGTTTTATATCAGAAGGTTTGAGTTTGTTGTTGAAATTCTCGTTTATCCTAATCCTTCCAGCCGGTCTTATATTTTTCTCTTTTCCAGAAATTGTCATAAACCTTCTTTTCGGCTCTTCTTATCTCGGTGCAGTGCATCCACTGCAAATATTGAGCGTTGGCTTTTTATTTTTCACGCTCGGGGTAATTTTAACAACAACGCTGAATGGCATCGGAAAGCCAGTCATAAACACAAAAATCGTCTTTTTTGCCGCCATCTTTAATCTAATAGCAAATATAATCTTGGTGCCGATTTATGGCACGGTTGGCGCTGCAATGACAACATTGGTTTCTTACCTGATTTATCTGTTACTTTCCGATTATTTTCTGAACAAGGAATTCGGAAGAATTGGCATTAAGTTTAAAATACCTTACTTACCACTCATGAGAACATTTCTTGGTGGGCTGATAACACTTGCGATAATATTTGTTTTAAAAAATATTTTGATAATTGCGAATCCATGGTTGGAAATGACCGTTGTTTTGATATTCTCGTTCTCGTTTTATTTGCTTTGGATATTTTACGCAAAGTGCCTGACTATAGATGATTTAAAGATTTTGGGAAAAATTAATGTGCCCATACCCGATTGGGTGATAGATTTTGTGAAGAAGATGATAAGATGATTGAGATGAAAATTCTTGTAACTGGTGGCGCTGGTTTTATTGGTTCTCATTATAGTGAGGGTTTTGTATGTCTCACTTTCTATGTTTTCACTGCTATCGATTCGCCAATGACCATATAATCTTTCTGAACTCCGTTATCTTTGGATTTTCGAGTTTTGTACCACAACTTGTTGACCAGAAACCATAACTGCTATGATCACCAAACCTTCCTATCGCTTTCATTCCATGATCAGAAATTATCAAAATTTTACCGTCTACATTGTCTTCAGTTTTTCTAACAAGATTATCAAGTTCTTTGTAAACAATCTTCATTTTGTTTTTCAAACCAAAGCTTAGGTGTCCTATGGTATCAGCTAATGCAAAATACCCCATGATTATTTCGTAGTCGTCTTCCAATACTTCAAAGAATTCTTCCTTATTTTCTTTGTAGTTTTCAAAGGCAACTTTATCATATTCTCCCACAGTAGTACGTTCTTTAAAAAAAGCTTTCAAAAGTTCCCTCTCTCTTTTATGGTTTTCATATTTGTGTGTGAAACCAGGAACATCTATGGCCCTCCATGTTTTAAAGGAAGAAAAGAAAGTTTCTTCTGGTTTAACCCTAAACATCCATAGATCTTCCTTACCTAAACTAAGGATTTTTTCTTCTAAGTTTTTTCCTGCGAGAAAAGAAGACCAAATTACAATGGTTCGTGGTTCTGTGAATTCAGATATATCAGTTTTTCCAAACGAAGCTTGCATGAGATGTTTACAATTAAATTCCTTAACATATTCATATTCTAAACCATCTAAACCTAAGATAACAATCAAATTATCCCCCCTCCAATAATCTTTCCTTCTTTTAG
>JAGGUE010000008.1 GCA_021158665.1 Candidatus Aenigmatarchaeota archaeon | reverse complement strand
TTTTTCATTTTCCATATTTTCATATTAAACTTTTCTATTTCTTTTGTAAGTTTTTGCAGTTTATATTCCTTTGTTATGTTCGGCATTCTCTGTTTGTGGACGCATGCCCCGTACAATTCTCTGTAAATATAATCCGTGATAAAAGGTATGATTGGCGCGGAGAGTTTTAGCAACGTCTTCAGCACGAGATGCAGCGTGTGCCACGCCGCCTCCCGTTCTTCTTTTTCAAACCCGATTCCATAGCACCGTTGCTTTACCATTTCCATATAGTGCGGGGCAAAGAGATTCGACACAAAATTCCTGATTTCTGTCGCTGGCGTGAAAAAATTAAATTCCCCGTAACCGGATAAGCATTTTTTTATCAGCTCGTTCAGCTCGGAGAGAATCCATTCATCGGTGGCGGTGAGCTTTGGCTCCGCCGGTTGCGGAAACATCGATATGAACCGCGATACGTTCCATAATTTTGTAAGAAACTTTCCATTTGATTTTATTTTTTCCTCAGAGCATCGAAAATCGGAACCGAGGCTTGACTCCGATGCGGACCATAGCCTGAAACAGTCGGCACCGTACTTTTTTAGTATGGGGAGCGGGTCTATTACATTTCCCTTGCTTTTGCTCATTTTTTCCCCGGTCTCGTCGACGCCGTATCCCATGACCCACACATGCTCAAAGGCGCTCCTTCCGGTTAATTGGTAACACCTTAACAAGGTATAAAATAGCCATGTTCTTATTATGTCCTTTGCCTGCGGTCTAACGGTAATTGGAAATATTTTTTTGAAGAATTCGTCGTCTTTTTCGTATTTTGAAATGAAAAGGGGCGAAATGCTTGAGTCCATCCACGTGTCAAACGTGCGCCATTCTCCTATAAACCCGTTATCAGAATTGCAGTGTTGGCATTTCCTGAACGGCGGGTCATCTTTCCACGGCTTGTAGTATTTTCCAGGCTTCGGCAGGTTCGGTTTTTTACATTCTTTGCAGTACCATATCGGAATCTCGGTCCCGTATACCCTTCTTCTTGATATTGGCCAATCTATTGTTACGGAATCTATCCAGTCTAAAAGTATTTTCCTGTGGCATTCCGGGTGAAACTTCAATTTTTTTGCGATGTCTTTTATCTCTTTTTTGTAATCCGTCTGCTTCAGATAAAATTCCTTCATCGGTATTATCTCTATCGGCGTCTTGCTTCTGTCGCACATCGGAGTCCTGTGGATTATATTTTCTTTCTTTTCCACGAGATTCTCTTTTTCCATATCTTCGATTATTTTCTTTTTTGCTTCCGAAATTTTCAGTCCCGCGTATTTTCCAGCCGCTTCTGTCATTTTCCCGTCTTTGTCTATCGCTATAACTTCTTTCAGGTTAAGCTCCCTGAATATTCTGACGTCGCCATAGTCGCCGTAAGAGCAAATCATCACAACCCCGGAACCAAACTCCATGTCAACGTACGGATGCGCTATGATCGGAACTTCTTTATTATATATGGGAACGATAGCGTGCTTTCCTTTCAGATTTTCGTACCTCGCGTCTTTGGGGTTTACCATGACAACCTGGCATGCGCAGAGCAGTTCCGGTCTGGTTGTCGCTATTACCAAGTTCTTTCCCGTTTCCTTGATTTTGAATTTAACATACACGAGCTCTGTCGGAAGTTCTTTGTAAATTATTTCAGCATCCGCTATCGTCGTCCCGCATTCGGGGCAATAATTGTTCGGTCTCGTGTCTTCGTACACGAGTCCACGGTTCCAGAGCTCAATGAACGTGGCTTGCGTCAATGCCCGGTATTCTTCGGAATCCGTCCTGTAATAATTCTTTAAATCTCCGCTCAAGCCCATGTCTTTCATTATCGTCAGCATTTCCGCCTCGAGGTCGTCCAGCGCCGTGATGCAAAGATTTACAAATTTTTCTCTCGGAGTTTCATGAATTTTTATATTATATTTTTTTTCCGCGTATATCTCAACTGGCAGGCCGTTCCTGTCTATGCCTATTGGGAAAAAAACCTCATGCCCCGTCATTCTCGCGGTTCTCGCGATCATGTCTATCTGCGAGTAGTGGGACGCAGCCCCTATGTGCCATGGGCGACCCGACGGATAGGGAGGCGGGGTGTCTATGCTAAAAACTTTCTTATCGCTATTTTTATCAAAAGCATAAAGCTTTTCATTTTCCCACTTTTTCGCCAATTCTTTTTCAAGTTTCTGATTCCAAACCTTTTCGGTTATTTTCGGTTTAAATTCCATACAATCACTTCCCGGCGAAACTATGCCTTTTGCATTCGAAAGGCGTTGGCATCATCATTATGATGTGGTTATTCATTTTTAAAAATCTTTCACGTGATGTCCCGCAAACTTATTTTTGATATAACTAACATCGGAATTTAACGAAGTGTCGTAGGCGATTTGTGGAAATCAAGCGTAGCGAAGATTTCCCGCATATTTGCCGTTAGGCTTGTCCATTAGGACCGAAGCGAACGATAGTGAGTGGAGAGCCGCGAGGGGTCGCTACAAAAATTCTAAGATATATTTTAATATTTTATTTGATTTGTTATGAAATACGTGATCCTCATTTTTCAATATTTTTAATTTTTTATCAGTTGAGGGTAAAATTTGGAATAGTTCTCTACATTTATCAACACTTACTGACTCGTCGTTATCTCCAACAATTATCAAAGCAGGTATATCCAAATTTTTCCCAAGTTCTATTTGATTGTAAGATTCTCTGTCTTCAAAATATTGTTTTGTTAATCTTCTTTTTTCTCCCCAAGAATCAATAAAATCAATATATCCTTGTTTTTCCAACTTTTCAAAATCAACTTTTGTAAAGCTTTTTTTAATTATTTTAATTCCAGGGGCAAGTAAAATAATTTTATCATAATTTTTATATTTTGAATATTCAATTAAAGCAATAGAACCTCCCATACTGTGTCCTATGACACAAATTTTCTTTATTTGTTCCCTAAACCAATCTATAGCAGATTTTAAATCCTCAACGTATTTACTATATGTTCTTTCCTCGAATTTACCTTCACTTTCTCCATTTCCAGAAAAGTCAAACCTCAAAACCAAAAAATTATTTCTTTCTAAATTTCTTGCAAGCTCTGGAATAAAATTTTTATCTTTGCTTCCTGTAAAACCATGACAGATTATTATTCCAATTTCTTTCTTATATTTCGGAATATGCAAAATTCCTGCGAGTTTGAGATTTTCTGAATTTTTAAAATATATCTTTTGTTCCATAATATCCAAAATGTTATTTATCTTTTATTAATTTTGCAACCCCGAGCGATTGAAACTAACGGCTGACGCATATCCGAAGTTGGCGAACGTAGCGAGCCAATTTGGCGGAGTGCCGAAAGCACGAAGCTAGATATGCTGTTATCTGATGCGGCGGTGAGAACATTATAGACCTAAAATATGTTTTAGATTATTAAGGTTGTTCTTGTTTCTAATAAATCTTGGAGGAATGCTTCTTTGAATGGATCCAGATATCCCTAAAGATGCCACCATCTCATTTGAAACTGCTTGATAGGGTCTTCCATTTTTACCATATTTCGTTTGACTGATCAGAATTGCCTTATCTAACAACTTACTTTTGTTCTTATCCCCAACAACTATAACTAAATCTTCTGTATCATAACTTCGTTTAAGATGAGCATTATTCGGATAAAATTGGTAACACTTTTCAATCTCTTTCTCCGTTAGTTGATTAAAGTCTATAACTTTCCAAAGTGTGAAATATCCGATGATGTATAACGCTTCTCTGTACTTATTATTTTTAAATGGTGTCAAACCAGCGTAAAAGACCAACAAATCACGTTTTTCAAGTTTCAATAAGTATTTTCTTTTTGAGGTAGGATCGCCATAAGTAAAAGTTTCAAACTCTGGATCAAAGTGCATTGTTCTGTTTTCAATGACTTTAGGTAGATATGTAGAAAGCGGTTTCCCACTTCTACCGATAGTGTTTTTGTAAGTTCTATCTTCTTTTGATCTTGAATCCCCTTCTGAGATAGGAATGTACTCAAAAGAACCGTCTTCAAAAATTGGGGCTAATGTTCCATCTGTTCCTTTGTCTATCCCTACTCGTAATAGCATTGCTTTCATTTATTCCACCTTACACATTCATTTCGATATTCACATTTCTTTCCTAAGCATGTTTTATTGTCCTTATCTAAACATTTTATTTCTTCTATACACTTACGGAGTATGTTCCGTTTACTTTTAAAATGATTAAGTAGCTTTCTAGTTTCCTTATGGGACAACCTCTTAACTCGTATGTTCATGATGTTTTTATGGTTAGGAAACAGGCGTTCTAAAGGATATGCATCCCTAAATGAATACAGTTTAGTGATCCCGCAAACTGCGTAATGTCCATTATAATCAATAAAGCCTTGTTTGATTATATACCCTACAATAAATCTCTTACCATAATGACTCTTAAGACTCTGACATTTACAAGTAGTAAAAAGAAACAGATACCTTTCTTTACCCTTGAGAAAAGGGATGATATTATTTAATTGATAACAACAATTTATGTAGTTTTCAGCACCGATTTCAATATGGGGGTTCTGTTTTATGACCTTGGTGTTGTTCATTCAATACATCTCTTATTGGCAATTCTGACGAAGGGCAATGAAAGAAATATTGTAATCTCCCCACTTCTTCAAGCATGTCAAAAACAAATTCACCCGAATCCGGCTTATTTTCCCTTAAATCACTTGATTTAACACAGCATTTTGTAGTTTTGGACTTATAATCCATATTTATCCCTTCTCAATGAGCCGCCATTTCCGATAACATATTGCGATTAAGAGAAGTTCCGAACGAAGTGAGGAATTTGGGAAAATTCTGCAAGAATTTTCCGCTTAACCCGTGTTATGTGGTTTTTCTGCAAGAAAAAATGCCGAAGCGAAGCGTAGGCACAGTATGACGCATGGCGGGCGTCTAATGTTCTAAGATTTCAAGTTTTGTTTTATCTTTATTTGCAAGGAGCCGGGCTTTTCCGCCTATTGGGAACGTAATATGTGGGGTTGTGTGTCCAAAATCAACACCTGCTATTACAGGAATATCATTCAGTTCCTTTTTTGTTTTGATGACTTTAGTTAATAATCTTTCAGTCATTTCCGATGCTTTTTGAAATCTTCCTATAACAATGCCCTTAACTCCATCAAAATCGGGCAAGTGAATCAAAGACTGTAAATCTCTATCAAAGTGTTGTGGTTTTGATTCTTCATCATCTTCAATAAATAAAACTGTATTTTTCAAACTTGGCATAAATTCTGTACCTTGCAATAAATTTAATGTACAAAGATTCCCTCCGATTATCGTCCCTTCTGCTTTACCTTCATTGATAACTAAAAATCCTTTATTTTTAATAAATTCTCTTTTTTCTTGATTTTTATACCATTCGTCATCGCTCCACTCTTCTGATGGCTTTACTTCAAAAGGACTTTTTTCCATTACGCATTTTTTAAAATACTCTATTGTATAATCAAGACCTTTTAGCATTCCAAATGTTGAAAAATGGGGTCCAGAATATGTTACTAAACCAACTTTTTTGAAAATGGTATTCTGTAATGCTGTTATATCAGAATATCCACACAGGATTTTCGGATTAGATTTTATTAAATCATAATCCAAATATTTCAATAGTTGATTAGAATTGAATCCACCAATTGTTGTTAAAATTCCTTTTACATTTTCGTCTGAAAAAGCTTCATGAATATCTTCTAACCTGTGTCCAATTGAAGATGAACTAAATTCATCACACTCTTCAGCATGTTTAGAAAAAGTTATTTTAAACCCCATTTCCATAAGTTTTTTCAAAGCAATATCTCTAGCTTCTTGTGAAATTATAGCAAGACTTCTTGCTGGAGAGATTACTCTTATTTCATCTCCTTCTTTTAGTTTTTGAGGTATCATGCTAAATAATAGTATATGTTATTTTATTAATGTTTTGGAATGGCGCCCGCCCGAGCAATATCGCACTTAACATATGGCATTAAATGAAGTTTTTGCGTTAGCAAAAATTTGGACGGAGCAACCTGCAAGGTTGCGTAGTCTTTTAACGGCTGTTAGTTGTTCCCGAATACTTAGAGGGGTCGAGTTTTAGTGCAACGTTCCCGAAGGGAAAAACTCGAAGTTGAGTTTGAGTTTATTATAATATATTTCTGCCGATAGGCAGGTAAAATTGGGGGTTTGTGGGTCGCCGTCGCCGATTTATATACTAGAGTATATATTTTATTTGGATTCATAGTTAAATTTATAAAGAATTAATTACTATTGGTAATCATTGATAACATGGAAAAGAGAACAATTCAGATTTTGGAATTTATCAGCAAAAATGAGGGGTGTCAGGTTCAGGATGTAACCGAACACTTGGGTTTATCTAGACCTCTCACTTCTGCAATTCTAAAATCAATGGAAGAATTAGGATTAGTTAAAAGGGAATTTGGAGAGGGCAGGTCTGTCATATTAAAAATTACTGAACAAGGTAAAGAGGTTTTGAATAATGACAAGTGAAACAAGCTTTGTAGATAATGTATTGAAGGCTTTCAAAAACATACTTAAAGAAATAGAGAAAGGCTCATCTGAGCATGATGTAAGATACAGGTTTGTAAAATATTTTATTGAAGAAGTTCTTGGTTATGAGCCAAAATATATCAAATGGGAGAAGAAGAGAGCAGATTTAACTATCATAGATGAAAATGATTTTGCAGTTATCAAGATTGAAACGAAAAGACCAACTGAAAGCATAGATAAGGTTCAATATGAAGAGCAGGCTTTCAAATATGAAGAAGAAACAACAAGATTTATCGGTTTGACAAATTTCAGGCAATTTAAGTTATGGGAAATTAAAAGAGCAGGCAAGGAATTAAAGATTAATCTTGATTTCTCCAAGCTTTTGGAACAGAGAAAGCCAACAGAGAAATTATCTGGTGAGGAAAAAAGCCAGATATTATTCTTGAACAATTTAACCAAAGAAACCCTTTTTGATCCTAGCAAATATGAAAAATTTGATGAAACTTACGCTAGGATAGATATTACAAAAGACGCGGGGTTTAGAAAACTTCTTGACCGATTGAACTTTATAGCTAATAATCTGCTTTTAGGTTATACGCTTAGAGCTTTTGGGGAATACAAAGAAGGATACAGCAAGTATCAGGAAGAACTTGAGGAATTATCACGAGTCCCAAACAATGAAAAAAATGGGTATATGTTAGCAAAAGCTAAACAGAAAATTGAGGAACAATATTCCAAATATAAGACATTCAGTGGCTATTATTTATGGAAAGAATATTCCGATAAGGAAAATGTTCCTGATAATGAAGCAAAAGAAATTTTCTGCAAGGAATCAATTTATGTCCTTCTGAACAAGCTTTTGTTTATAAGAATTTGTGAAGATAAACAACTTCTTGAAAAAAATATATCAAATGGTGGCATAGAAGAACTCAGAGCAATGCTGAAAAAGAGGTTTGAAGAGGATGTCATAAACAGAGAGCTTTTGGAGATTGCATTCAAAAGTGCAAGAACTTTATACGCCCATTTTTACGAAACAGGTATTTTGGACTGGTTCAGGACAGGAGATGGAGAGCTAAACGAATTACTCAATAGGGTCTTATGGATTCTAAACCAATTTGACTTTACCTATGTTGATAGGGACATTTTAGGAAACTTATATGAAAAATACCTACCAAGCGGAGAGAGAAAAAGATTAGGTGAGTTTTACACACCAACAGAAGTTATTGATTACATTTTAACATCAGCTGGATATACATACAGCTATGACATTGAAACCAAGGATTTGCTAGATCCTGCCTGTGGCTCCGGTGGGTTCTTGGTAAGGGCATCAAGGAGATTAATAAGCAGATATTTGATGAAATTCAGGAAAACAGACAAAAGAGAATTGAGAAATCCAAAAAACTGGAAGGAAATAGTAGGCAGATTATCTCCAGATGAAGCAAAAATAATTCTTGAAGCAATGCAGGAGCATATTTACGGTTTGGATATTAACCCGTTTGCCTGCCATATTGCAGAAATGAATATGCTTTTTCAAGTTATTGATTTATATCAAAAAGTAAAGGAAAAGTATCCAGATTTTAAACTCAAAAGATTCAAAATTTATCAGACAGATTCTCTGGAACTACCAAAACAAAAAACAATAAATGACTTTGGAAATCATTTAAAATTCTTACAGGAACGCGAAGAAATAGACGCAATAAAGAACAAAAAGTTTGATTTTGTTGTAGGAAATCCGCCGTATGTTAGGGTACAGATGTTGGATAAAAGAACAAAAGAATATATCTTCAAGAATTACGAATCAGCATATAGTAATTTTGACTTGTACATAATCTTTATCGAAAAAGGAATTAAATGGCTAAAAGAAGGGGGAAATTTTGGGTATATAGTTTCCAACCAATTCATCACTAGAGAATATGGGAGAAAACTTAGACGTTTCCTTTCTACAAATGTTACTATTAAGAATCTTGTAGATTTTTCTGATGCGGGAGTTTTTAAGGATGCCACCAATTACCCATTAATAATTATAGTTCAAAGGAAACTTCCCTCAGCAAACCATTCGTTTAAATTCATCAAAGTAAAGTCTGCTAAAGATAATCTTATACTATACATATTTATAAAATATAAAGAAACCGAATATAACGATGAGTTTATAGAAGTGAATGAGATCGTACAGAAGGAACTTTCGGAAGAGATGTGGAATTTAGTCTCCTCCAAAACCCAAAAGATATTGAAAAAACTTGAAAAGAACCCTACATTAAAAACACTTTTGAGTAAAGAAGGAATTGTCGTAGGAATTCAGACCGGATTCAATGAAGCTTTTGTGATTGATGCTACAACAATCAAGAGATACAAACTCGAGAAAAAACTACTTAGAAAATTATTAGATAGTAAAGATGTCCGGAAATGGCACATAAATTGGAGTGGCTTGTATGTCATTTATCCTTATACAGAGAAAGATGGTAAAACAACCTTAATAGAAGAAGAATCATTAAAAAATGATTATCCGAACACTTACGACTATCTTCTAACATATAAGGACAAGCTATTGAAAAGATGGGGAGTAAATAAATGGTATGAATTACCCACAGCACGAAGCTTTGAACTTTTTACCAAACCCAAAATATTAACACCTAGTTTAAGTAATAAGAACAATTTCTCTTATGATTCAACTGGCTTCTTTTTTGCAAAGGGTGCAGGTGGTAGCTATGGTGTATTATTGAAAGATTATAAAGAGGACAGATATTTTTACGTTCTAGGGTTGCTTAACTCTATGTTGTTAGAATTTTATCTAAAACAATTCTTACCTATTAAATCTGGCGGGTGGTACGAATATAATAGACAATATCTAGAAAAACTCCCAATAAAACTTCCTTCAACGCCAGAAGAAAAGAAAATAGCAAATCAAATAATTAAGAAAGTTGATGAAATTCTTAAATTACATAAATCTGGAATTGTTGATATAGATGCTATTCTTGATGATGAGGAAACAGAAAAACTACACCGATTGCCAAAAGTATCATTCAATATAAGCGATAATGCCAAATTTGAGAAAGTAAAGACAGAGGGAAGCAAAGTTTACATAAATTCTAATGACTTCATTAAGATTAAAGACAAGAAAATAAAGGACTTTGTAGAGATTTATTTAAATTTCAACAGTGAGAAACTATCCAAATCAAAAGATGTCAAAAACTTGATTCTCAATATTTCTGTTCCAAAATCTGATGAAATTTTAAAGGAGATTATTAAAAAAGGTGGAGCTGACCAGTCTCAGATTAAAGAAAAAATCAAAAAGCTAGAAGAAGGAATTAATGAATTGGTTTATCAGATATATGGCATTACAAAAGAGGAGAGAAAAGTTGTTGAGGAGAATTTATTATGACTTCTGAAAACAAAAAAATAGAAGAGTTTATTAGGTCACCTGATGAAATTTTTGCTTTTTATAACATAATTCGGGTTCTAAGAGGTGTGAAGGAGTTCAGAGAATGGTCAAAAGAATATCATGAAATAAAAAACGATCAGAACCTATTTGAAGGGTTTAAATTTCTTTTAGACGTTTGCATTAGGAAATTTATAGATTCTATTATAATGGATTCCTCCTTGGATATAAAAGAAGATTTTACATTCTTTAGAGCAAGATTTGTGGGTATACCTATTGAGGATATACCAAACACTTGTGATAAGGTTGTGTTGTTAAAAAACCTTTCAGTGTATTTGAAAATTATAAAAAAATCGCATAATTGGAATGAGCTTGAAATTAACATAAAAAAATTCACAAAAGAGGTTTTGTCCATTTTTTCCAAGATATTAAAAAATCAAGTAGATGTTAATAAAAAATTTTCTGGTAAAACAAAAGAAGACATATTAAAAATTATTTCAATGTTTTACGCATATATTTTTTTAATTGATAATTGGAGAGGACTCCCAAAAGGATATTATGTATCTATACTAAAAGAAACATTAAACAGCAAATATATGGATAAGGCTTTTGAGGGATATAAAATAGGATTACAATTTTTGTGGTATAAAATTCTTGGAAATAAGTTTGAAAAATCTTGCTTAAAGGATTTTCATAATGCTGAGAAAAACGCGAAGGTCGAAGATTTAATAGATCCCTTTGAAAAAGAACTAATTGATAGAAACAAAAAATCCCTTAAAAATCATGAATTTGCAACTGTATTAAAATGGAGGTCTATTGATAGATTTTTTGGTAAAATTCAAGACGAGATAATAATTCCAATAGAAGAGGAACTTGATGTTAAATTTGGTTTTGAAAAATTATTTATAATTAAAAATAAAGTAGATAAAAAGGTATTTGGTGAGTTATTGTCAAAAATACCGGAAGAACCAGAATATTTAAATAAATACGACAAAGAATCTATTAAAAAACAACTGGACTATCTTTTATTCTGGTATCCTTATGTAGAAGTTCTCGATACACAAAAGAGTTTGATCTTTAATGGTGTACCAGCTTTTGTTTCTACATTTATAGGAGCAGTAGAAATAAAGAGAAAACTTGAAGTTAATGATAGCATTTATGTATTAAGATTCAAACACCCAGTCCCAGAAGTAAAAGGCAACGACTATAGCTATGGTGTTCTTATAGAGGCATATGGTAGTATTGGTATTTCTGATTATTCTGGTTGGCTCATATTTTATGATTGTTGTGGGGATTATTCGGGATTTGCTGGCTCAGAACATGCTTTCGCTGAAATGTTTATTAAAAAATACCAAACAGAAGGATTAATAGACGTAAGGGAATTCCAAGTAAAAAAAGAAATATTTCAAGAATATTTGGCAGAGAAATCTGTTAGAGATTTTAGTATAAAGAAATTAGTTAAAGAAAAAGAAATAAAACTTAAAATAAATTCTGCTTTAAATAAATTTGAAAATTATATTTCTGATATATCCGGTAAGTTCTTTGAGTCTATAGTTCTCTATTATTTACACAAAAAAGGCTTTGTAGAAGTTCAATGGTGTCTGCCAAATCAAAATGGTCCAATAGATATATTTGCAAAATCAGGAGATACACTTTATTTTATAGAGTGTACTGTTTCTTTAGATCAAAATTACCTTAAGAAAGCTGAGAAATTGAGTAAAAAAGTTTTAAGTATTTCGGGGGATAAAAATTCAGAAAAACACATGATTCTTTACGTTTGGAATGATGTTGATCCCTCGAGAAAAAAACAAATAGAAGAGAATTTTGGAATAGAAGTAAAACCAAACTTTAAAAATGAAATCTTTTTAAGAGATAGAATATTCACCAAAGTATCAGAAAGAGATAAAGTTAATCAAATTCTTTCGAGACAAATTATAGAATTAGTCAAGAAAGAACTAGATGATATTCTCACGAAGTGAGGTAATATGTGGCGAAGCCACCCGACGGCGACCCCGATTAAATATAACGTTCCGGGGATATGTGAAGTTTGCCGTAAGGCGAAATTTGGGCAAGCGATAGCAAGCCACATATCCTCCTGTTGTCCGAGTGCGTTAGCACCGTAGCGAGCAACAGTGAGCGGAGAGTTCGGTGGAAGCGGGCTATAATAATCTCTTAATTCTGTATATGCTAATTTTCCTGTACTCTTCGTCTGGATTGTAAATTTCTAAAGTGATATTTCCAGAATATTTTATTTCTTTTAGTTTATTAAAAATTGGTATGAAATTAATTCTCCCAGCACCGATTGGAAGATGTAAATCAAATTTTTCCGCATCTCCACCAACATTGTCGTGGACGTGAACATGTTTTAGAATGTCTTTAAAATTATTAATTAAATCTATCGAACGATTTTCTTTTGCAAATAAATTAGCATGTCCTATATCCAAGCAGAAAAATAAATTTGGAATTTTATCAAAAACTTTCTTTAATATTTTGGCATCTTCTTCTGTATTTTCTAATGTTAAAATACAATCATTTTCTCTAGCAAACTCTGTTAGTTCTCTTAATTTTTCTATTTTAGTGCGAAGGTTATTTTTAGTTGGCAAATTTCTACTAAATAAGTGAATTACAAAGAGTTTTATACCTCTTTCTGATAAAATTTTTATGAATTTTTTACATCTCTTTATTTCTTCTTTCTTAAAATCAATTTCGGGTAAATGTCCAACTAAAATAGGAAGAATATTTTTTGTTTCGTCTAAACTAATCACAAATTTTTTATTAGGTTTTATTGGTAAACCTAAGTCTAACTCTGCAAAATCATAACCTATCCTTTTGAGATTTTGCAATTCAGATTTTAAATCTAACTTACAATACGTTGAACCCCCAATTTTTGGTTTCATAACAATTGATTAATTTACATTATTTATTAATGTTTCTTTAATCCCGCTGTAACCGAATTTCGGACAACATTGGCGGGTATCTGAAGTCCTGAGCGACAGTGAAGGATTTGGGCGAAGGCACGAAATGCCGAAGCCAGATACCCGCTTGTTGTCCGAACCCCGAAGGGGCCGAAGCGTCGGCGAAGGGTGCCAGAGCCCGCTTTCTCTATTTGATATAAAGGTTTGAAAACTCATGATATCCCTTCCTTACAAGATTACTTATTGTTTCATTTATGGAGTCTTTTATTTCCTCAACTGAACATGTTTCAGTTGTATGAATAAGTAATTTTTTAATTGTTTCCTTAGAGGATATTAAAAACCAATCTTGGTTATCGGCTTTTACAAGTAAATTCAGTATTTTTAATACCTCCAAGCAATATTCTCCTAGATAATCTTCAAGTCTTTCCACTATCTCGCTTGCGAATTCTATCACACCATTTGTTACTTCCAATGTTTCGTTTAATCTGGAAATCATCCAACTTTTATTTATTTGATTTTGATTATTAATAAACCATAATCCAAACCATTTAAGTTCCTCAATAGCATCATTACCTTTTGCCACTTCCAATCTCCATTCATATAAATCCTTTAAACGTTCTATAATTTTTTCACTTAGTTTTTTATTGGCTGACTCTCTTAGTACTTGACCGCAGAACCATATAGCATGCCCTCTTACTTTGGGTTCAGCTTTTTCAAAAAATTGTTTTATTAGAGATTCTTCTTCAAGGTCTTCTAACCCTCTAAGATAAGCTATTACTATATGCTCCGAGAGACGATGCTTGGCTTTTACTGAAATTTTAGGAGATTGTAATTTATTAATTGCATTTTCATATTCGGATCTTAGAATTTGATAAACATCATCATAAAACTTGGAATGGAGTATATAAATTTCCCATGCTGACCTCCATAATTCTCTATATTTTCCGCCCCTTGGAAATATTTTTTGTAAATTGTTCTTAGTCCAATTTCTGTTTAAATAAATTAATGCTGGTAAATACAAACCATAAACTGCCCTTACTGTAAGAGTCGGCTCAATATCAGGATTCAACATTTCTTCAAGTTTCTTTTTAACCTCTGGAACCATTTTATCTTTACTTTCACTAAGATTTAAGCATCTTGCACACCACAAGGCGTACTGAATAAGCGTATGCATCGCTTTACCTCTTACAGTATTTAGAGAAAGGGTTACTGGATCCATATTATCGCCACCGTATTTTTCTTCATATTCTAAGCTTGGTTCATCATCTTGGAGGAGTGTAACAATAATCTTCCAAATTGTATCTTTAAGCTCATATGGTGGAGATAAATTTTTACTTTTCAGACCCTCTTCTAGGAGATCCGCAATTGCTCCTTTAACACTTTTCAAATTATAGTACCCGTCTTCTTCTATAGTATAAGATTCCTCGGGAAGAGATAATAGAACGTCCTTACAAAATTGAATTATAGGTTTCCATTCAATTTTGTATTCTTTTTTTACTGCTTCCCTGAAGCCATCGAGTAAATAATAAATATAAACAGTGGGCAAATCTTTGAAATCCTCACACACTTTGACAAACTCGCTAGGTCTTTCGCTAACAACTTCTCTCAGAACTCTACCCAAACCCTCTCTCGAAGGTTTAAAAATTCCTTTAGGAGGATTCCAGTTTTTTAAGTAGTCTATAATTTCTTTTGAACTCATCTTTTTCATTTCATCTGAAGTTAATGGAGAAGTTGACCCCACAAAAGATTCTGTATAAAAGTGAAAGTCAGGATGTTCAGGTTCACCATATTTAGCTACCAACTTATTCCAAATTTTTTTCCACTTTGGAGGAATATCATCTTTTATTGCGGATAAATACCTCAATTGGCTGGATTCTTCTTTTTCTCCAATCCAACTTAAGATCTTATCTTTAATATCTTGAGGGAGCTTTGAAAATTGCGTCATGAGTAAATGGTAATATTCATGCCAAAGATGAATATCTTCAAAAACCGTTTTGTCTGAAAATACTTTGATAATTTCATCTCTTAGTAATTCAGGAAAGTTCCTCATTAGATGCAACTCTATTCTCCTAAAAATAGAATATTTGTAATTAGAAAGCAATTTGAAGCACTCCTCAAATACCTCTGAATTACATTTAGCCAAAGTTTCTAAACCATCTCTTATAAGCGATACTAAAAGATTTTTTGCATCTCTATCTTCCATATTTTGCGTATGTTCTTCAATTGCCGGTTTCCATATAGAAGAATAATCGTACTTCTCCTTTAAATCATCTAATTCAATTGCTTGTTGCAATTTTTCACAAAGAATTTCTGTTGTTTTACATGGCTCCCTCTGAAGAAATTCTGGGATTATCTGTTTTAAATTCTGGCTATACTGCCACAAATAAAAAGTGTCTTCTTGTTCTCTAATATCAAGAAGTATGTTTAAAACTTTTAAAGCAACATCGGTTTCATCTTCATGGATCAGTTTAACAGACAATTCACTGATTTTCTTGGTAATAAGGTATGATAAGGTGTATCTACCCAATCTTTAATAAAAGGAACAATTTCCTTTGCGATAGAAGAAGGCATTTGGATAGCACAATCAATCAAGTCAATATAGACTCTAAAATTGTCTGTCTTCTCCATTTCTTTTATTATTTCCATAACCTCTCTTGGCTTATTTTTTGCAATCTTTATAAGATATTTTGTTAATAGCCAACAGGGAAATATAACATAACCCCCTTCTTTTATTCCAGAAGGAGGTTTAGAGAAAAATCCCTGTTCCTTAAGAGGTATAAGCCAGTCTGGGAAACTAAGCCTAGAAAAGAAGTAGCGGACATAAGTTGGATGCCTGAGTAATTCTTTAAGATTTTCAATATCTTTATCTGATGGTGTTTGAATTTTTAAAAGTTGACCTAATTCCTCAATGACCTCAGGAGCGGGTCTTAGAAAGTATAGCAATATCGCTTCAAATTCAGATAATTTACTAAAAAATTCATCATCAGTAGTCTTTCTGTGATGTGAAACAGCAGTAAAATACCTGTTAAGTTTATCCCATTTCCTAATGAGTTTCTTAACTTCTTCTTCTGCTGGAAACGGGATTAACTCTGGTTTTTCTACAAATTTCCTCTCTAACTTCTTTTTCAAACTCTCTTTCTTTTTGTCTAAACAGGATTCTTTTTTTATTTCTTGAGGTATACTAACTTTACGAGAAATTAGAGCAGTAACTTCTCTTAGAGAATGTGAAGCTTGAGAAAACCTATCAGGATTTTCTTTATCTTTTAACACTATTAGAGCTCCAATATATGCGTTTGCTGCTTCTTTATCTATCTTTTGTAATTCTTTAATTATTTCTGAATCATGTATAGATGATTCCATCATCATTACCTCATTTCACATTATCAAAGCGGGCTCTGGCATTTCGGACAACATCGCGATTAAGAGAAGTTCCGAACGAAGTGAGGAATTTGGGTGAAGCGAGGTGCAACCGAGCGTAACCTCTTAATCGCTGTTAAACTCTCCCGATAGGGATTGAATTTTAGTGCAACGTTCCGTAGCGAAGCGGAGGAAAAATTCAAAGTCGTCGGCACATAAATCAAAATTGCAAAGAGGCAGGTTGTATCTTCTCTTTATAATATTTGCAGAATTCTTTTGCATTACACATTTGGCACTTAGGATTATTCTCAAGACATATTCCGTCTTTAGTTCCAAATTGTTCAGACTTACCCATTTGTCCATACTTTACAAAAATTATATCTACATATCGAATAGGTTTTCCAATCGCTTTTTCAAAATTTTTTCCCTCTCTGATTGCTCCATTGAGATCATCAATAGAATCAATTAAGCCTAAACGGAAAAAAATTCGACAGATTACTCTATCGGGTTTCAAAACATTAAAACCTAAATCTGTTAGTAGATGATTAACCGTTCTTGGACCTAATCCATAAAATCGGTTTTTCAAATCATTTCTAAGTCTTTCAATATTATCCGTA
This sequence comes from Candidatus Aenigmatarchaeota archaeon, assembly GCA_021158665.1. GTDB lineage: Archaea > Aenigmatarchaeota > Aenigmatarchaeia > GW2011-AR5 > JAHLMP01 > JAGGUE01. The sequence continues at coordinate 5,819 of JAGGUE010000008.1, read as the reverse complement.
TTAGGAGTTAAACTATTAATGTTAAATGATTTTACATAATTCTCAAAAGAACCATATTTATCAATAAGTTCTTGAAATGATTTGGCATTTTTGAAGCAATATCCGCATTTTTTGGGAAAACCGATTTTTGAGATGATTCTCAGTTTTTCATCTTCGTCCAAGTCTGATATTTTTTGGTAATCATATAATTCTGATTTTATCAAATCTAATTTTCTTTCAATTGTAACGGCACGAATCCCTGAATAGAAATTCACATATACAATAATCCAAAAAATATCTTTGTCGGATTTTTTTCTAAAATCCATTTCCAAGAACGGTTGAAGTCTTTTTGAAAATTCTTCTTCTGATATGAAAAGATTTTTCTTAATTGATTCTTCAAATTTTGAAAAAAGTAATTTGTAATCGACCATAATATTAAAATGGGTAAGTCTTATATAAATTTACCTGCCTCTTTTCTAAATATCAATAATGCCGACGATTGAGTTTAATGCATCGGGATTAAGCGAAGTCGCTTTGCGATTTGGGTGAGCGAGGGTTTAAGCGTAAGCGTCCCGAGCGAACCGCTTAATCTCCTGTTGCGCGAAGTTTCGCCGAGCACAATCTTTAAGGGTGTTGTGGGGTTTTGGAGGGTTTTATTATTTTGGGGTTTTATATTCTGCGAGGCGAAATTTGGGGCTTCTGCCCGTCGCAACACCTATTAAACGCACTTTTCATTCGTATAATCCTCTAAATTGGAGTTAAAGCGAAGTTTTATAACTCTTGTGCTCATACTTTTGTTTACGGGCTCGAAATATTGAAAAGCTTACATTTGAAACAGCGCGCCAATCTAAAACATCCACTGGTACTCCCGTCTATGATACTTTCACGTCTGAGAAATCTGTTATCTCTTCCTGCTTAATAAGTTTGACATTTTCTCTCCAATAATTTGTAAGGACCTCTTTTTCCCTTCCTTCGTAAATTTTGACGACTTTATATTTTCCCTCTGTTCTCCCATCATTATTTTTAAACTCAATAATAACCACTTTGGCTACAGCCTCCCAATTTCTATTGAGTAAATCTATGGGAATTCCTACAGGATAGACTCTATATTCTTTTTTTGAGAATTTATAAATTTTTTCGACCTCTAAATTTTCTTCGTCCAATCCTTGTCCCGGTTTTAATTTCAGTGCCCAATTAAACTCTGTTTTGAAACCCATATGATATTTATGGACTTGAATATTAAAAAACTCACGCTACAAGAAGGATACAGACTGATAGGCAACTCTAGAGTTTACCGAACAGGCAAAGCTTACATTTCAATTGTGAAAAGATTTCTGAAATCTGGAAAGAGACTCAGAGAATTCTCGCTTTCTTACTCAAATAAGAGCAGATCGACGATGAGAAGCGTTTACTTTGCCTTGAAATTCTTTTACGAGAATGTTCTCGATGAGAGATTTGATGAGAAGCTACAGCTGGCAAAGAAGAGTTTGAAACCGCCAGTTGTATCGAGTAAAGAAGAAATTAACAAAATGATGGGAGCAATCACAAACATCGAGCATAAACCTGTTCTGGCATTGCTTTACTATGCCAGTCTATCGGCTTAGATGAAGTTAAAAATCTGAAACGGCGGGGCATTGATTTTGAAACAGGTCTAATACACCTTAAGCAAACTAAAGTAGAAAATGAAAGTGTTTTTTTGCGCCAAAATTTGAAAGATAAAACTAAATGAATTTAAAGTTTACTGAAACCAACATGATTAATAATCTTAGAGGTTTATTTTTTAATTGTGCGCGGCAAAAAAGGCGTCTCGTCTTATGTTCAAAAAAGAGATAAGGGTCATCGGCTGGGACGATGCCCCGTTCGTAAAGGGAAAGAAACAGCTCGTAACATTGGCCGGCGTTATATTCAGGGGCGGCAATTATATTGACGGCCTCCTGTCAACGAAAGTTGAATACGACGGTCTGGACGCAACAGAAAAAATAATTGATTCTTTGAACAGGTCGCGGCATAAAGACCAGCTAAAAATTGTGATGACGGACGGCATATCGTTTGCCGGGTTTAATCTCGTCGACATAAAAGAAGTTTTTGAGAAGACATCGCTGCCGGTAATAGTTATCCAGAGAAAAAAACCGGACATTAAAAAGTTCGTGGATGCCATGAAAATTTTTGACGATTTCGACAAAAGGAGGGACATCGTAAGGCGTGCCGGAAAGATTTACAAGTTCGGGAAAACCTTTTTTCAAAAAGCAGGGCTCACGAGAAAAGACGCTGAAGAAATAATTTCCCTGACAACAACCCATTCTGCTGTGCCGGAGCCGATTAGGGTGGCGCATCTCATTGCCACGGGATTGTCTGGAGAGTCGCACGGAAGGGCGTGAAAAGTTTTTATGCTTACCGTTTAATGATTATAACATGGTCTTTATGAAAATTTTAAAAGAAATTTTTGAGATAGCCGGAGCATTTTTAATAGCATTCCTCGCTTATCGCGGATTGGCGTTTGCCGCCGGAACGCCCATTCCCATCGTTTCTATAGCGAGCGGCTCCATGCTGACAGCGCTTCATCCAGGCGATTTGGCCGTCGTGACCGGGGTGCACAGGATTGAGCCCGGCGTTACCGGAGCGGTTGTGAGCAACATGAGCCTCGAAGGGTATGACATAAATGTCGGTGATATAATAATCTATCATTCCGACTGCGAACCGTACATTCCAGAAGAGGACGTGATACATCGCGTTGTAAGAATCGAAGACGGAAAAATGATAACAAAAGGCGACAACAACAAGCATGAGGACCCGTGCCCGGTTGACATAAGCCAGGTCAAGGGCAAGGTCGTGTTTGCCGTCCCTTTGCTCGGATGGCCCAGGCTGGCATTGAACTATCTTATCGGCGCGTGAAACGGGTCGCCGCATCCCATCTTTTACCGGCGGTCCGCAAAGAGTGCCGATTGAGCCATAAGAAAAATGAATAACAAAAAGAATTCGCTATGCTAAAACCTAACTCTGACACTTCAAGTTTAAACCCCTTTAAATTGTAGGGGCATAATTTCTGCCTCCAAAAAATTTTGGTTTAGGCTTTTTATTGAGTTTTATTAGGGTTTAGAAAGAGTGGTCCAAAAGCGTCAAACTTGGGCTAAAAACCCCAAAAAATAAGAAAAATAAAAAAAGAAAAAAATTATTTTATTATTTCAATACCGAGTTCGTCGGACATCACGCTTTTGCTTACATTTCTGTTTGGCGTTGGCCCGAGTATGTACGGCGATTTTACCCCGGTCACTATTGTTATCACGTGCAGCTTGTTTTCATACTCTGGAAGAACCCTCGCACCCCAGATAACCTGCGCCTCTGGGTCGAGATTCTTTGACACCGCCTCTCCTATCTCATTTATTTCATCGAGCCTCATGTCTTCCCCGCCAACTATCTGAATCAACGCGCCGGTCGCGCCCGAGTAGTCCACCTCGAGCAGCGGATGGTTTAGTGCCCTGGTTACAGCTTCCTGTGCCCTGTGCTCGCTCGACGATTCTCCAACGCCGATTGCCGCAACTCCGCCGGATTTCATCACGGCCTTAACATCGGCATAGTCGAGATTGACCAATGACGGCTGGCTTATGGTTTCTGATATCCCCTTTATCATTGTTGCTATTAAATCGTCTGCCAGTGCAAACGCCTGCTTTAGCGGCATGTCGCCGGCAAGTTTTAGTAATTTCTGGTTCTCTATCACAATTACCGTGTCGCAATGCTGCCTCAATTCTGTGAGCCCCTCTTCGGCCTTTCCTATTCTCGCTCCCTCTATTTTAAACGGCAACGTGACCGTGCCTATTACGATCGCTCCCTGGTCCTTTGCTATCTTTGCTATTACCGGTGATGCGCCGGTTCCGGTGCCGCCTCCGAGTCCGCATGTTATAAAGACCATGTCAACGTCTTTGAGAAGTTCCTTTATTTCGCCTCTCGTTTCCTCCGCAGCCTTTTTTCCCATGGCCGGGTATCCGCCAGCTCCAAGACCTTTTGTAACATCTTTGCCGATCAGTATTTTCTTTTCCGCCACGGTTGACGACAGATGCCTCGCGTCGGTGTTTACCGCTATTGTGGTTGCTCCCGATATCCCTTTCGTTGACAATCTCGTTACTGTGTTGTTGCCGGCACCGCCGACCCCTATAACAAGTATTCTTGCCTTGTAAGAGTCGAAGTCGTCTTCTGCCGCGTCTTTCTGTACTTCAGGCGCCGATTGCTGGTACATTTCTTTAGTTTCCTGGCTCGGTAGTTTCCATATGTCTTCCATCTTCACGCACCTCTTTAAAAAACCCGAATCACGGAGCGCAATTCGGGATTGCAATCTATATGTTACCAAAGAGAAAAGTATTTATATGTTTGGTAACATAAATCTAAGTAAGACTAAAGAATTCATGCTTTGGTTGATCGCGCGGTTTTAATTATAATTTTGGTTCTGCCAAACCAAAATTATAAATCTAATTCTAAACCTTTGCTCAATTTGGTTAGCAAGTCACATTGCATAAATTTCCAGACTCTCGGATTCTGTAGGTCCAAATCTTCACAAATCCCTTTTCGGTGTTTGACGGTTTTACTTAGGTTTCTCATTCACCGACCAACGTTGGTTATTTTCTCGGAATACTATAATTATTGTCTTTCGTATTTAAATAGATTTCTATGTCTTGCCATACAGATTGAGCCCGGCATCGATGAAAAGATATTTCAATTGATTTTTGAGTTATAAACAATTACACCAGATTTAACGATGCTGAAGCACTTTTTCTTCATAAAAAACTAAAAATCTCGCTAACTTCGCAAAGCGGTTTGAAAGCGGGAAGAACGTTCTTTCCGCGGTTTTCAAACGCATCTCCTGTCCAAGTTTGTTAAAATCTTTTTTCACGTTCACGACGCTTCACATTATCTGATTTCATGAACTTGCATGAAAAAAACAACCCGCGAAAATATAAGAAAAACGAATAATATCGAATCATAAAAGAGACGGTGTCTCCGACGCTAACGAATTTGAAACCGCTGACAAAAAATTCGTTTTCATTTTTTTATTGTTATGAAAGTTTTGGGTTTGTTGTGAATTTATTGCGCGCTTTTTCTTATTTCACCGCAACTTCATGCTTCCAATGGATTTTGCAAATTATAGGAAAAAACGACATAAGTTCTCATTATCTCCACTGGAAATTCATCGTAAGGTTTTCATGTTCACGTGAAATAAAGGACTCCCCCTAATACCCAATGTATTTATATGTGAATGTCATATGAATACATATGGAATCCGAAGCCGGATTCGTATGCGGAGTCCTGTGCGGAAGCGGGCACATCAGCATCGGGTCCAACGGAAACTACTCCGTTTCGCTGGAGACGAAAAGCAAGGACATGGCAGTCATATTCCGGGAGAATCTTCATAAAGTTATGAGCAAACAACCAAAATTATGTGAATATGACAAACTATATAAAAATAAACGTCACACAGCATACTTGGTTAGCGTTTACGGAAAAAAGGCAGTTCTAAAGTTCGCGGACAAATATTCTTTTCGCAAATCACCGGCGCGCCAGTGGAAGGTTCCCGGACAGGCATTTAAAAACCGAAGATTCAGAATCGGGTTTCTTCGCGGATTTTTTGACAGCAAAGGAACTATAATAATAAGGATTAAATCGCGGAAATCCGGGATCAATAAAACCCCGCGCAAGACGTTTAAAACGAGAAATATAAGGGCGGCAAGCACCAATAAAAGAGGGTTGGAGCAGGTCAGAGAATTGCTTGAGTTGGAAGGAATTAAAAGCATGCTATACCGCGCCGGCAGGTGTTTTGTATTGGATATAGAAGGAAAAACGCGACTGGCATT
>JAGGUE010000053.1 GCA_021158665.1 Candidatus Aenigmatarchaeota archaeon | reverse complement strand
TCAGGACATGAGCAACCTTGACATTGATTTATATAAATCATTAACGGATTAGAGAGTGAGCAAATACGGGCATTGAAGCGCGTTATTGAATCTTTGATAGTAAATTTTGCTGAATCGGTGCCGTATTTGGAGATAATTTATAATTGAAAGATTTTAAATATGCACCCTCCAAGATTAGTGATGCCTAAAAACCGCCCATAAATATTTTAGGGGTTCGATGATAATAACATGAATATTTTAAAGCTTGGGAAATAAAATTTACATAACTTATCGGTCAATTATATGTTAGGGGCGGAAGTTGCACGGTCGCCAAGATTAATTATAAACAGAGCCGTCAATGTTGGAATGGAAAACGAGCTTTTTAAAGGACATTTAATATGTTCAATATTTTTGTCCTTACTCATATATAAATTAAAAGGTGTTTAAATGTTTAGTGCCGTTTTGGATAATATCGGTTTATTCAGGGATTCCGTGGCAACTATCTCGGAACTGATCGATGAAGGCCAGTTTAAAATAAGAAAAAATGGCATCGAACTGCTCGCGAGCGACAGGGCGGTCGTGGCGGTCGTTGATTTTAATTTTTCTGCAAAAAACTTTAAGGAGTATAATTATAAGTCCGATATAAATATTGGCGTAAACCTGAGCAGTCTGCTCCATGTCCTGCGCAGGGCAAACGCCAATGATGTACTGCAAATTGATGTTGATGAAAATAGTCTGAGTTTGAAATTCAAAAACGGGTCAACTAGAAAATTTACTCTGCCGTTGATTGATATAAGAGAAGATGTTCCCTCTGGAATAGATAAGATGGTATTTAAATCGGAGATCGAATTGAGTTCAGAAATCCTGAGCAACGGGATAGATGACGCGGACCTTGTAAGCGATTCGGTTATTTTTGAAATAGAAAAAGATGGTGTGTTATTAAAATCTCAGGGAGACTCGAGTTCAACCGAGCTAAGGCTTGAAAAAGGAGATCAAGTAAAAATAAATACAGAAAAAAACGTAAGGGCGAGGTATTCCATCGACTATCTGAAAAAGATGATAAAAGCAAAAAAACTTTCGGACAAGGTCAAGATTGAACTGGACTCAAACTATCCGCTTAAAATGACATTTTCTTTGCCGGGTAAGCTCACCATGTCGTTCATACTGGCGCCAAGAGTGGAGGAGTAGCCCATGCGATTTTATAATTAAAAATCTTTGGTTTATGAAACGGCGGACGCCATTCATGGTGGGGGGGGACAAAAATAATTTATCTTATCGCGCTCCCACAGCATGCTTTCCAGCAATCTTCCGTGTCCGTATATCCAAAACGGTGTCTGCATGCTGACTGGAGATTATCTTCTTTTCCGTCTCCATCCGGGTCATAACCGGCAATTGTTATATCAACGAGTTCTGATTGCCTGTTGATGCATCCGCGTGCTTTCCAGATTCCGCATCCCCTGTTCCACGCATCAGCATCCGATATCGATGATGTAAGTTTTCCGGCATAGAATACGACGATCGAAATAAGTATGATTATTATAATTGCAGAAACCAATACGGTAAACATTTTCAAAATGATTCACCCATCATTGTTTTTAAAATAAAAAATTTCATTAACTTCATAAGCAATTTTTTGTAATTTTCAAAAATGTCTTGCCAATTACATCCTTTGAAAAATTAAAAATCTCGAACTCGTGGACGATTTTTCAAGTTTTGCTCATGGAAAACGACTTTTTAATTATAGAAAAAAGAAAAAATAAGAAATACCTTTCAACATTATTCTGATACAGTTGTAGTTGTTGTTTCTTCCGGTCTCGGGATTCTCGGTATTTCTGTCTCACAACATACTCTGTGACATTCTGACCTATCTGTATATCCAAGATAATTTCGGCACGCATCGCTTAATTTGTCAGCCGTTCCATCGCCATCAAAGTCGTAGCCACTTATCTGGAAATCATCGGTCTCATTACATCCCCTTAGTTTCCAGATTCCGCATCCCCTGTTCCACGCATCAGCATCCGATATCGATGTCGTTGATGACGTAAGCCCGCCTGTATAAAATGCCACCACTGAAAGCAATACTATTACTGCAATCGCCAGTATGATTATCATGTTTATCGGCAAACTTACTCCTTTACTCATTCCATTTTCACCTAAAATTATATTGATTTTGGTATTTATAAAGTTTTTATGATGATTTGCAATTGCCTTTACCGCAGCACGCCTCGCAACATTGTGCTTCATCATCAGTTCCAATCACCTTTTTGCATATATCGGTGAAGGATTGATCGTCAACCGTAATGTCACTAATTAAGCTTTGATCGCATTTGCCAAGCCCCGACCTCATCTTCAAGGCGCTGCACGCCTTTTGCCACAATTGCTGATCCGACATCGACGTTTGCCCGGTTTGCATGCCCGTACTGAAGAACACGGCAAGCCCGACTAAAACTAACAAAGCAATAATTATAATTACAATAACATTTACTGGCAGACTCGTTCCTTTCATATGAAAACCGACAACTTTATAATCTATTTATTATTTTTGGCTATATAAAATTTTGTCAGACCAGCAAACCAGCCCTTTTCCCGGTTTCGTATAACGACCATGCCCATATTATGGCTTCAAATGCCCTCACCAAATCTTTTTTCCCGAGAAAGTAATCGGAATCATTAATATACGCTTTTATGTTGTCTAAAAATTCCTTGCCCTGTTCATCGGCGAACTTTACAGTTTTCATTTTAATTTTAATTCTCTTCTTCCACTTTTGCGTTTCATTTGCAAGTTGATTCTCTATGCTCGTTTCTCGGCTTTCTTTTTCGATTCCATACACGCGTTTGCGTTGGTTTTCCCTTTTACTGCCGATAGCAGAAACAATACCCCTCTTTCTAATATTATTCGCCATATGTTCGCTCATTTTCAATTTTTTTGCCATCTCTTCAATTGAAAAATTACCGCCTTTTTTCTTTTGTGAGATAGAATCACCTCTTTTCTATTTTTTTCATCCCGTTCATATACGGTCTCAATGCCTTTGGAATTATTACTGAACCGTCTTTTTGCTGGTACTGCTCTATGATGGCGATCATGGTCCTGCTCGTGGCGAGGGCCGTGTTGTTCAGGGTGTGGACGAATCCTTTTGGGGCCTGACCCTCTTTTTCCCTGTAGCGTATATTTAATCGCCTTGCCTGATAGTCGGTGCAGTTGGAGTTGGAGCCGATCTCCCTGAACTTGTTGTCGGCCATCCAAAACTCTATATCGTATTTTTTTGCCGCTATGTTGCCGATGTCTCCCGTGCATACATTGACAACGCGATAGTGCAACCCGAGCCCCCGATAAAGCATTTCGGCATTTTTCTGCAGTTCCTCATGCAGTTCCCATGACTGTTCTGGCCTGCAAAAAATAAACTGCTCGACCTTGTTAAACTGGTGCATTCTGAACAAACCCTTTGTATATTTTCCATGGGTTCCAATCTCTTTTCTGAAGCATGGCGATATCCCGACCAATTTTATCGGAAGTTCATTTGCATTGAGCGTTTCGTTCATAAACATCGATGCTATGGGATGCTCGGAAGTCGCTATTAAATAAAGGTCATCGCCTTCAATTTTATACATAACGTCTTCAAAGTCGGACAAATCCGTGACCCCCTCATAAGGTTTTTTTCTCATCATGAAAGGCGGTTCTATCAATGTATAACCTTTTTTAACAAGAAAGTCCGTCGCATATTTCAGAATTGCATGGTCCAGCATCACGAGCTGGTTCATGAGATAGAAAAATCCTTTGCCAGAAACCTTCGCGGCTCTCTCTTCGTCTATCAGACCGAGATTTTGCAAGATGTCGATATGGTTATTTGGCGTGAAGTCAAATTTCGGCGGTCTGCCCCATCTTCTTATCTCCACATTTTCAGAATCATCTTTGCCAACGGGAACCGACTCGTGCAGCATGTTTGGCAATCTCATCAAAATGAAATTGCATTTTTCATTAAGTTTTCTAAGTTCGGCATCAAGTTCTTTGATTTTTTCTATAATCTTCTTAACTTCATTCAATTTTTTTGATGCATCCTTTTTTTCAGCTTTTAATTTTGCAATTTCCCTTGTCAGATTATTTCTCCGATGTTTTAATTTTTCAACACTCCGTATCGTTTCTCTTCGTTTTTTATCAGATATTATCAATTCATGCAGCATCTTTATATTTTCTTTATTTCCCCGCTTTTTCAGATTATTTTCAACTAGCTTTGGGTTTTCTCTTATTAATTTTATATCGAGCATAAAAATGAACACCCAACTAAAATTTAATTTCAGACAAAATTTTACAGATAGCAAGTTTCATATCAGATATCTTTTTAATTTTGGAAATATTTTTATGCAATCAACGAGACATTTCTCACATTCGTGCTCCATTTTTTCGCCTATCTCGTTATGCTGTAACTTTTTACTTCTTCGCATAACTTTTTTGCACCGCCGTGCTCAAACCGCTTTCTTATTGGCTTTAGCATCTCATTCAGATAAAATGCAACGGCATTTTTCAGGTCAAGCGGATGCAGTTTTCCTTGTTTATAGATTTCGCATAATTCGTCATAAGAGTTTATGGTAATATCTCCGCCGAACTTTTCAGTTCTTTCTATTCTCACGGAGCCGAACTTTTCAAAAATGATGTATTTCATATATTCCATTACCGGATTCATTTCTATAATTCTTTCGGGGCAATACGCCTTGCCGATTTTTCTTTTTATCTCCAGTTCCGAGTCGAGCATAAAAATGGCGCTGTCTGGCTTTGACTTTGACATCTTCAAGTCGAGAATCATGTCGTCACGGTCTTTCGAAGTTGAGACCGGTTTTCCAAGGCCAAGAATCATGTGATGGCTTACAATTACGGGCTTCCAGTACCCGAGCTTTGGACCGATTTCGCGCGCCAGTACATTTACTTTGCGCTGGTCCGTTCCCAACTGGGTTATGTCCGCCTTTAAATGAAAAATATCTGCCACCTGCATGCACGGATATATTATCTGTGCCGCGCTCAGCGTTTCTGTTTCTTTTCTTCCCATAATCTGGGAACACCTGACAATCCTTTTAACAGTTGAATGCCTTGCCACATCAATTGTGGTTTTCCAATGTTCTTCGTCTCTAACCAAATCATTTGACCACACAAAATCTATTTTTTCCGTTTTCATCCCGCACGCTTTCCATATTTCTATGTAATATTTTCCCGTTGTTCTGATTTTTTTCATATCTCCGCCGAGTTTGTTGTTCATCAATGCAAACCAGTCGGCTATCAGCATCTTGAAGCGAATGCCAGCCTTTATCATCTTATTGACATTGATCGTTCTCAGAAGCCCCTGCGCAATGTGCATCCTACCGGACGGCTCAAATCCGTCGTAAGCGATGGGGTGTGTCTTTGTCTGGAGAAGCTCTTTTAATTCTTGCTCTGTTATGATTTCCTCTCCGACTTCTTTTATTAATCGCATTCTTTCTTCTATGTCCATATTATCAATTACCTTGAGTTGGATTTAAATTAATAATTTGATGACCGAGAGGTTTCTTCAAAGCCCCGGGAGGGACTTTCATGACTTTTTCTTATTTTGATTTTTGCATAATCATAATAGTTGCAAAGCAACCAAATTTTTCTCTCTCCACGTTCTCGTCGGTTTCTGTTATTTTATTTTCTATTTAGCAAAAACCTCCTGCGATTCTCGTCGGTTTTCGCTTTTATATTATTTGTAATTGGCGAAAACCTCCTGCTCCGTTCTCGTCGGAGTTCAATTATTTTATCTTCTTTTGTTGAACTCCTCCTGCGATTCCTAGTCTTTTTCTTAAAATAATATATGCGAAACGAAGTTTCGCCCGAATTTCTCTCTTTTTAAGAGAGAAAGGTATGAAAAAGCCATTTTGAACCCCCAACCTTCTGATATCGTGCTATCATTTTGGTTTCCCAATCAAAATATCAGATACAAGTCTCATCGAGCCTTTTATTTCAGAAAAAAGGCTTTCAGATGCTCTGCCAGTTGAGCTACCGAGGCTTATTAAATATATCTTTCTATAAAAATTAAAACCTTAAGAAATTATTTGAGCGAATGGATAATGTCCATCGATTTTGCTTTCAAAAACGTGAAAGGCGTTCATTTGTATTTCATCAATGGCTTTCTGCCTTCGCATATATCTTTTGTGGACCCGGTATTGCCCGTTATCGATTTATACATGTCTATTATTTCATTATTAAGCGAATTGTTTTCATAGTCATTTGCCCTGGCCTTCTGGCATGCGCAAAGCAGAACATCAACTGCCGCGTTATGCTTGGCCGTATCGTTTATCACATCATAGCAGTATTCGCATTCATCAATCTTGTAGCACGACTTGACAAGAAAAGCACCTATGCCATATAGAATAAGTATAAACGTTACAAAGCAGAGTGAGATGATAAGCAAAACTGTTTTTGTTGCCATCTTCATATATATCCCTGATAATATTTTGTTTTGGTTTATAAAAAGAATTATCTCTTGCTCTGCTGCTTCTTTCTTCTCGGCCCCGCAGACGATCTCGACGGTTTGTGTGGCTCTGTCCTGCGCGGGTCCGAAACGAGCAGCGACCTGTCATAATTCATAAATATATCTTTTAGTTTGCCGTCAAATTTTACGAGAGCATTGCATATCGCGATTCTCGCGGCGTCCGCCTGGCCGAAAATTCCGCCGCCCTTTACATTTACATCTATGTCGACATCTTTTATAGCGTCTCCGGCAAGCACTATTCCCTCCTCTATTCTCATTCTTGCGTATCTCGGTTCGATCAGATTCAACGGCTTTGAATTTATTTTAATCTCGCCGCCGCCTTTTCGCAATGTCGCGATCGCAACGGCTCGTTTTCTCTTGCCGACGGCGTTTATTATCTTCTGCTTTTTTGCCATTACTCGTTCCACCCCAATCTCTTTGACAATTCGTAAATTGTTATAAATTTGCAATTAACTGGTTTTTGCTTTTCGGAGAATATAATCGTCTCTTTATTTGCGAACTCTTTTGGAATTCCAATATGAACCTTCAGGTTCTTGAACGCCTTTCTGCCACGGGCTTTTTTGTACGGCAGCATGCCTCTTATTGCTCTCCTCACGACTAGATTCGGCTTTCTTGGAAAGAACGGCCCGTGCTGTGGAGAGCCTCTCCTTCTCCTTGTTAGGTATTTTTTTACTATTTTATCGGGGCTTCCGGTAATAATTATCTTTTCCGCATTAATTACGTCTACCTTTTCACCTTTCAGCAATTCTTTCGCAACCTTTGTTGCGAGTCTTCCCAATACAGCATTTTTTGCGTCTATTATCATAGCAATCAATCTTTTTTACCAAATTAATTACTTTACAATATTTAAAAATGCATCTATGTGAACCGTTGGCCGATGCCCGCAGATTTCATATGGCATACAATAGCGCATGGCAATTCATACATGGATTTCTTGCGAAGCTTTGAATAAATGCAGGGGATGGGATTTGAACCCACGCAACGACTAACGTACAGGATTTCGCAGCCCGTTCTTAAGTTTGGCAGAAAACGATATCATTTTTAATATTTTTATTTTCGTCTGCCATAGGCAAATCTCCATCATTTCTGTAAATTTTCACCCGATATCGTTTCCACCTGCCCCTTTGACCAGACTTGGGTACCCCTGCATAACTGTTAAGAATATATAATAACTTAAAAATTTAAAGAATTCATTTCACTTCTTTTAAAAATATTTTCACCTTTTCTTCGAGGATATTTAACGCCTTTTCAAGAATTTCGATCGTCTTTAATCCGGAGACGGACTCCACATTAAATATAAATCTCGTGTCGTTGCTGGATTCAAAACCGACATTTGCCGCCTGCCATTTTGCGTGGCTCATTCCAACGCCGAGCCGGGCGACGGCATCAAACTTCAGTTCTTGGTCATTGAACAATTCTACGATCGGGATATCCGGGTTTAACGGCTTGATGTCCGGATCCGATGGATTCAAATCGCCAGAAACAACGGTATATGAGGTGTCGGTGTTTTTCGGTTTTTTAATTTTCGACGAATCAAAGCTTAGTTTTGCCTGGCAATGAGAGCATCCCTTTCCTTTGCATTTACACTCGCTCGGCAAACTATAAGCATTTGAATAAGTCAGCGGTATCATGCCAAGTCTGTGGGCTATGATCTCATCGAACATGGCAGAAGAATTTTTTTGAAATTCAACATATTCAATTGCCATGGTCGGAACCTCGTTCGTCATGACCCTTCTCAGCGCATTTGCAAATGCTGGATTAGAATCACTTAAAATAAATTTCATTTTTCTGTCAGATTTTTTAACTATTTGTATTTTCATTTTCAAAACACCTCACCAATTACCGTTTTGAAAATAGGAAATCTGACAAACTTCATTGGCGATTTCCGTAATTTTCAAAACACCGCATCAATTTCTGTTTGGAAAACCAAAAGTTTCATCGGTTTCTGTATTTCGCACGAGATTATACCCTTCTTCCTCGCCTGCCTCCTTTTTTTCTCGATGCGCCAGTCGGGATCGGCGTGACGTCCTCAATGC
>JAGGUE010000054.1 GCA_021158665.1 Candidatus Aenigmatarchaeota archaeon | reverse complement strand
TTTCTTATCAAAGATTGATAAGGTTGGAGTGTTACAAGCTGATAAAGCATTTGATCGGCATGAAAAAATTTAAGGCTTTCCGGATTTGGTGGTAATGTATACAATAATAGTTTATGATGTATCTGTTGGGAGGGTAAATAAAGTTTGTCAATTTTTAAGGCGGTACTTAAACTGGATCCAAAACTCGGTTTTTGAGGGAGAATTAACAGAAAGTGAACTTGTCAGAGTAAAGGAAGGCTTAAAGGAAATTATAGATATTCACGAAGATTCCATCATTATTTATCTTTTCCATTCTGACAAAATTTTTCAAAAAGAACATTTGGGTATTAAAAAGTCCGGGCATTCTTTTGTTATTTGAGTTGTGGATATTTATAAATAAGTAAAATTTTACCGATTCACGACCGGAAATCAACTTTAAATAACAAAAAACCTAATTTCTAATAAGAAAATTGGAGGTTAGAATCAGACTAATGTAGGATTGAAAGAAATTTTATTCCCTGCTCCCGCTGACTCATTTTTATGTTAGAATCAGACTAATGTAGGATTGAAAGTCCAGGCAAAAAGAACCAGCCTTATATGCTTTTATATTTTGTTAGAATCAGACTAATGTAGGATTGAAAGACGGATACTTCAAACTGCAATTGGACAACGACACCGGTTAGAATCAGACTAATGTAGGATTGAAAGCCAATTTCAGTAGCAACTTCTCTGGCTAACCTTTTCTGTTAGAATCAGACTAATGTAGGATTGAAAGATGTCAGTAGGCGATATAATTTGCTTAACCAAGCCTGGTTAGAATCAGACTAATGTAGGATTGAAAGCAATTGGGTGAAAGGAGAGTTTGGAACCGCTTTGAGTTGTTAGAATCAGACTAATGTAGGATTGAAAGACTACCAATGGTTGATGGCATTTCAGTTTTTATCCGTGTTAGAATCAGACTAATGTAGGATTGAAAGCTCGCCGACTTGTCAACCAAGTTCGTGGCGGCAATGCGTTAGAATCAGACTAATGTAGGATTGAAAGTAGTTCTGCGGTTCTCTCTCTCTGTTCCAATACAAACAAAGTTAGAATCAGACTAATGTAGGATTGAAAGTCCACGCCGCCGGGACTCAATGTTTTCGTTTCTCTTATGTTAGAATCAGACTAATGTAGGATTGAAAGGCTTGACCCATAGCATCGACCTTTAATTCGCTTTCAGATCGTTAGAATCAGACTAATGTAGGATTGAAAGCAGGTCTCCCTTAACTCATTTTTAGTGGAGCACGCCACGTTAGAATCAGACTAATGTAGGATTGAAAGCTCAAAATCGTGAACGTGGGTCCGACTATGCAGCCTTGTTAGAATCAGACTAATGTAGGATTGAAAGTGCGTCGCCTCGAACTTTTTCTTCAGGTCGTCTCGCTGCGTTAGAATCAGACTAATGTAGGATTGAAAGAATTTACCCTGATACAACACTATCCCTGTATAGTCGGTTAGAATCAGACTAATGTCTTAAATTCCGCAAATTTTAGACACTAGGTCCAGATTTAGCATTTTGAGTATCTCCCTTTGTTTCTTTCCGATTTCTGTTAAGAAAACTCTGTCATCATCGTAGATTTTTGCTTTTATTCTTCTAAGCAGAAGGAATGCATGTTCCAATGAATACTTCCTTTTTAGTTTTTCATGCAAATACCAGTAAAGCGAGAGTGAGAGTATCGAGATGAAGATGTGTGCAATCGCAGTTTCTTCTGTATGATGCCTTATTGGAAGTATCTTGATTTTTGATTTGAGATATGAATACGATTTCTCAAGATAGGAGCGTTGGTGATATTTTTTTAGGATTTCCTCAGGTTCTGTATCCATCGTTGACATCATGACAGTATAACCAGATGCACTTAGTTTCTTGTCAAGATTCTTCTCATCCACTTTTCCAGACATGACTGCAGTGTTTGCTCTTTCTATGTCATGCAAAGATTTTTGTGGAGAGTAGAAAACATAGATGAATGAAGACCCGTATTTCGTCTTCGTCCCGTAAACGTATTTCCCGTTTATAAGAAAATGATTCTTCGCTTTTACGATGTTTTTCCTCACAAACCTGTAGAATAGTGATGTTGTTTTTGGAATTGGTATGATGAAGTCTATTTGCATTTCTCCGTGCATTTTCTTTAGAGCTTCAATGTTTGGCGATGAATAAAAACCTCTATCTAAAACAAGGCAAAAATGGACGTTTTTAGGCAAGAATCTACAAGTATACTCTATTAAATCCGATAGTGTAGATACATCTTGAACGTTCCCGGTGATGAGTCTGAAATAAAGCGGTGTTTTTGTTTGCACATCAAAAAATACTGCTAACTTCACAACCTTATCTTTACCGTTTCCACACCTTCCCCATTCTGATAGGATAAGGTCAACTGTTGTCGGAAGAGTTGCGATGTCGTATGCAACAACGTTTTTTACTCGCAGCATTCTGCGTACAATCTCAAAGTAAATATCTGCAATATCTTTTCTCCCTATTCCTTTGAGCATCCGAGAGATTTCTCTTGAATCCAACGATATATCATATATATAACTCAAGTAATTTCCGTTAATCCAATCTTCGAGTTGATAGTCTGGTAATGGTGAAACAACTTTATTCAATAACATTATTTCTATTAGCTGCTTTTGTTCGTTGTCAAATGAAAGTCTCTCAATAACTCTTGGTAGTTTGGTTTTCTCAAACACACTCTTTGCTGTCATTACATCACCATAGTCCACAACCATAAATGGTTTTTGTTTTCTTTCTCTGATGTTCCCTTTCTCATCAACTGGTCCTAAATATCTGATTGTTTTCTGCACAGGCATTCCCTTCTTTTTGTCCCAGACAGAAACAACTTCGTATGCATACAGATTATTGCCAACCCGTCTTATTACTTTGTAGCTCATAGTATATAATTAGTAACTATATAAATAAATAGTTTTCTAATACAGAAAAACCACAAAAATGGCCAAAAAATACGATTTTCTGGGGTTTTTATTAAACCTAGTGGCTAATTTTTGGGGAATTTAAGAGATTGGAAAAACCACCGAAGCCGGAATACAAAAAATATTGCAGAAAATGCAGCTATTTTGAATTTTGTTTTGTTTGAGAATAATAACAAATGTTATTTTAAAATAACAAAAACTTTAAATAGTTAAAAATTTATAACAATTATATGAAATTAAAAACATCAGACTTAGTTATCCTAGAATATTTTTTTGAGAATCCATATGAAGAGGTGTATCTGAGAGAGTTATCGAGAAAAATTAAACTTAGTGTATTTACAGTCAAAAATACAATAGATAAATTGGTAAGTGAAGGGATTTTAATCGAGGAAACAAAAGGAAAGATGAGATATGTAAAAGTAAATTTAGAAAATATTTTCTTTAAATTTCTTAAAATATCCTTTAACATCAAAAAAATTATGGATTCTAAAATTATTCAACATTTAGTAGAAAATATACCGGCGTTAGCATCTGTTATTCTATTCGGTTCTGTTGCAAAGGGTGAAGATGACAAAAAAAGTGATATTGATTTGTTAATTATAGGGCAAAAGCCAAAGATTATTAACTTGTCAAAATTTGAATCTCTTCTTAAAAGAGAAATTAAACCAATAATTATGAAATGGCCTGATTGGAAAGAAAAATCTAAAAAAGATAAAGCATTTTATCTTGATGTAATAACTTCTGGTATTGTTTTGTATGGGAATTTACCAGTGGTGGAATGAATCTAGGAGAGTGTTTCAGAAAAAGATTTTTAAGAAAAATAAGACCAGATAAAGATAAATCTTTGAGGTCAATTGAAATAGCTGAAAATAAATTGGAGAAGGCAAGAGTTGCTCTTTCAGAAAATTTGTTTGATATGTGCATTGTATTTGGATATACAGCTATGTTTCATGCTGCTAGAGCTATATTGTATCGAGATGGTATACAAGAAAAGAGTCATTTGTGTACAGTAATTTATATTAGGAAAAAATATTCCAATAAGATTCCTTTAAGTCTCATTAATTCATTTGATAATTTCAGAATAGAAAGGCATGAAACTCTATATGGATTGGAATTTACGCCAACAAAAGATGATGCTAAATTATTGATAGAAGAAGTAGAAAAATTTATTCTTATCATTAAGAGGTTGATAAAATGAAAGTAAATTTTTTCATAACCAAAGATGGAATCTTAAAAAGAAAACAAAATACTGTTTACTTTGTAAGAAAGAATGAAAATGGAGAACTGGAAAAAAAGAATTTTACCAATAAATAAAATCTATTCGATGTTTGCTCATGGTAGATTAAGTTTTTCTTCAGGTGTAGTCTCTTATTTATCAAAGTATGGTGTTCCGATTCATTTTTATTTCACATGAAAAATTATTCTTTTTTCAACTCCAATATCACCTTAGCCAAATCGTTATTCAATTCCTTTAATTTTTGAGCGACCGTATCCCTGTCTTTGCCCGTCTGGTCCATCACAATTTTTATATCCTCTTCTTTTGGTTCTTTTGTTTTTCTAATTTCTTCGCCAGAGATTTGATAAACTTTTTTGCCCATAATTTCCGTTATTATTACCTGCGGGTTTTGTAGCACGATTTCTTGGTCGGCGCACTTTATAATAACTTCTTTGGCGTCTATCTCATCCATTTTCATGCCCATTTGTTTCATCATTTTTTGCATTTTTAATGGATTCATAATTAATATAAAAAGCCGAATATATTTATATCTATGGTAAAACGAAAAGTAAAGGAAAAATATTCAAAAAAGAGAATTGAGAAAAAACGAAATATTAAGAAATATTTTTTGATTGTTGTATCATTATCTGTTTTCATTTTATTGTATTCTATCTTTATTTATACCATATCCACCGCTCTTACGCAAGACTATGTTAAGATGAGCGTTGAAAAGGTTGATTATATCGGAGAATCGTCTGTTATATACTTAAAGGGCGATTGCTCTAAGTTTTCGTTTTATACAACATTGGAGCAGGGAAAATCGATTGAGATGGGCCTTTATAAAATATCGACAAAAAGGCCGATGACACATGACATCATCGTCACGATCTTTGAAAAATTCGGTATAAAACCGTACATGGTTAAAATAACAAAACTTTCGGGAAATACCTACTTCGCCGAGCTGGTTTTACGAAAATGGTTTATACCACAAGTCGTGGATATAAGGCCGAGCGATGCGATTGCCGTCGCCGTCAGAAGCGGAACACCGATTTACGTAAATAAGAAATTGGTTATTAACGTTTGCGAGGATTTTGTTTTTTAAATATTTCTTCATGAGGATGCGGTTTTGGTTTTATTCCGTCGGGTATATTTGCTATCACACTCGCGTCAAAATCTTCTATTCCGCATTTCAATTTCCAAATCGGGGATATGAACCGGTGCTGTCGCGATTCCTGTTTTATATCCCTTTTCTCTCAATTCGTGATCCAACTACCGACCAACAAATGCTTCATATCTCATTTACTTTCACCGACTTTCTTGGCGTGCCTAATAATTTCATTTAATTTATCGGTTGTCATTTTTTCCCATTCCTTCCATCTCGTCGGGCCGTATTCTTTATAACCCTCCAAAACACATGGCCGTTTGCCAATAAACTCCGCGGCAGAGCAAACTCTTTTGTTAGCATCTCTTGCTTTTTCGTAAACCTCGTAGTAAAGTTCTTTGTATCTATAATCTCTCAAAAGATGATGGTCCAGAATATAGAATTTTGCATTTGTTTTTTCCAGTATTTTAACTGTGTTCTTAATTGCTCTTTTCAGATTTTTGAATGACATGATGAAACCGAGCAGGTACGTTGGCGCCCCGTCGAGAATTATTACTCCCGGGTCCTTTTTTATAATCAAATCAGAATAATTTTCTATATACGGGCCGTCTATGTCAGAAGAAAATAATAGTTTATTTTTTCCGTCGTCTATCGTTACCATCAAAACCTTCCCGAGTTTCGTTGCTCTCATTCCGTGCCAAAGAGGTTTGCTGAATTCAACCGTAGTATCGCCAAACCGGAATTTTTTTCTGTCTGCTATTTCAATGTCTTTTGCCTTATTCTCAACCGACCCTAAAAAATCGGACGATCGTTCTCTCTGGCTCCGATTAATATTTTTTTCAGGGTCCTTTATCAAAAGTGCTTTATCTTTATATAAATTGCCTTCTGGTATGTAATGGTCGTAATGATAGTGAGTTATGATAACGACATCTGATTTTTTGACGGCGTTTTTTATTTCTTTTTCATATTTCATTCTCAATCTTAATTTTTCTGACCACGGGAGTGGAAACGACCCAGTCTCAACCGCTATTCCAGGGTCTATGCAAATAACAACATCTTTTGTTTTAACCAAAGTGCAACTGCTTTTGACTCCAAAGGAGTCGAATGCGATGAAACTTATTTTCATAATCTTCTTATAAGAAATTGGAAAATTAAATATCTAACAATGATGCCTGAAATTTTATTTTTCATTTTTCTTGGGGTCATCGCCGGTGTCGTGGCCGGATTACTACCGGGCATACATCCAAATTTAATTAGTATTTTAGCGGGTTCTGTTTTAATGGGCATGGACTTTTTTCCGGATACTTTTTGTTTCATTTCTTTTATGGTTTCAATGGGTATGTCTAACTCATTTGTAAATGTCATCCCGTCCATATCGTTCAGCGTGCCGGACCCAGAAACTTCGTTAACTATTCTTCCCGGGCATAAAATGCTGTTAAAAGGTTATGGTTATCACGCGATTAAACTAACTGTTATCGGCAGTCTCGGTGGTTTGTTTATATGCGCGGCGCTGTTACCTATTATTATTAAAATCGTTCCAATCCTTTATAATCTTCTGAGGCCCAATCTCCATTGGGCTTTGACAACTGTCGTAATTTATATGATACTTGCGGAAAAGAAAAGGCTAATCGCCTCATCATGTTTTTTATTATCCGGTTTAATTGGCATATTGGGGAGCCAGTTGCCCATTAATCAAAACTTTTATTTATTTGCTGTTCTGACCGGATTGTTTGGTTTTCCCATGCTGATTCTTTCTATAAAAAATAACAGCATTGTCCCAAACCAGAAAATTAAGGATAAATACGTATCAAGAATAGTGTTGAACAGGTCTGTTGTAGCAGGCTCTCTCGCCGGCCTGATAACTGGATTGCTTCCCGGCATTGGCGTCGCGCAGGCAACTGTTCTGGCGTCAA
Source organism: Candidatus Aenigmatarchaeota archaeon (assembly GCA_021158665.1). Classification (GTDB taxonomy): domain Archaea; phylum Aenigmatarchaeota; class Aenigmatarchaeia; order GW2011-AR5; family JAHLMP01; genus JAGGUE01. The sequence continues at coordinate 20,082 of JAGGUE010000054.1, read as the reverse complement.
TCGGTCAACGAAAATCCGATGCCGGTTTTTTGATTTCCATGGGCGCCGTAACAACTACCAATATTTTGTTTTCATTTCTTGCTATATGGTTAATAGGAAAGCCGCGAAGCGGAGTGGCGGCAGTTGTCAACCAATTTGTTGAAATAGGTTTCAATGAATTTTTGGTCATGATTCTCGCCGCATTGATAGCTGGCGGTATAGCAACTGTTATAACACTTAAAAGCGCGAAAATAATTTTGAATATCGTACAAAAAGTAAATTATGTTTTAATCAACAAACTTATAGTATTATTTCTTTTCTTGTTGATATTTTATTTTACTGGTCTTCATGGAATATTCTTGACATTTATAGCGACATGCCTCGGTATTTTTACAAACCTAAATAATGTAAGACGCACCCACCTTATGGGAGTCTTACTCTTACAAACAATATTATTTTTTGCCGGCGCTTAACCTTTGTCCTGCTCATAATCTAATTTATTTTTCATTGCATGCTCTGCTCTGGCAAGTTCCTTGCCAAGATATGCCGCGTGCGTCATTTCAGAAACCATGTTTTCTCTTAAAATTGTATAGTAAATATCTACCGCATTTTTTCCTTTTATTACACTTAACAATTCCCTGTCATTATTATAATATTCGACTATAATTTCCCGTTTTTCGTAATTTATCTTGATTATGAAAAATCCTTTTTTATCCTGTTTATATTCATCATCATTATGAAATGCGACAATTTCTCTTACTTTCTTTTCATCAATTTTTTTGGATTGTTTAAACGGGCCGGGATTTTTTTCTTTATACTTTTTAATTATGTCAATAATTTTTTCAACAGATTCTTCTCCGTTTATATTCACGGGTGTTATTTGTTTTCTGAATATTTCTATCTCATTTTGGGTCAGGTTTTTTACAACGGGCATTGCTCCCTTTGCTCCTATAATTCTTTTGTTTTTATCTACTCCGTTCTCAATTAATGAGCACAAAGCATTGTCGACAAAATGCCCTTTCGAGGGTTTCCCGCAAATTATGAGAAACCTGATATTTGGATTTGATATAATGTTTTTAACTATTTTTTCAATGCCTATATTTTCTGTCACCAACTTTCCTATTATTGCAACGTCATCCAACGGTATTTTTTCTATCAAATCTACAGATGCTTGGGTACAAATAGCGATCGGTGATTTCTCGTCCCCTATTTTGTATCTACCATCCGTAACCGGCCATCCGTTCATAAGTCAATATTTTTTTGGCGAATCTTTAAATACTAAAAAGTCATTTGCTCATATTCTCGCGTGGCGAGATCTAGAATCGTTGGTTTGAAATTCGTCAGCAACGACCCAGAATTAATTATCGTTATTGCTTTGTAATTAAAAATATTTGGTTCTTGCGTATGACCGCAAATTACAACATCCGGGATGTCTTCCAGAACCAAGTAATCGTCTTCCAAAATCAATTTTGATTTACCCAAATATCTTTTTTTGAGCATCTCAATATTAAATTTATGAATAAGTAAAAATTTGATATTGTTAATCTCTATTATCGAAGGATTACTTAGAGATACGATATTATCGTTTTTTATTTTGAGCGGTAATGATGGATACTCTTTTTTATCTTTTTCTCCCGGAATTAGAAATATTGTCTTTTCAAGTATATATTCATTAATTAATTTATTGAATTTCTCCAAATCTCCTATATCACCAACGACAATCAAATATTTTATATCGAGTTTATTAAACCATTTCAAAAAAGCGATCAGTTTTTCTATGGGAGCTTCTTCAAGACGCAAATCCGATATAGCACATATTTTACCACCAAACCCCTTTGTCGGCTGTCTCAATGGAATATCTGGATATATTATTTCTTTACCAAAAATCATGTTTCTTGAACCAATGCCACTCACCGCTATCACATCATCTATTTCAATTTTATCTTTTAGATTATCAAAAACGATATTTATAGATCTCGTCGGATCTTCTATTTCTAATATCGTTTTTTCTTTGTTTTCTTTAATTTCTCTAACTATTCCAATGACATGAACCTTCTGTCTCGAATCGTCGATTTTATCTATCGATATAAACTCTTTTTTTATCCTTTCTAAAATTATCTTTCTCATCTTTTCGAATTTTGAATTATAAAATTTGGTAAATGTTTCCGTAGTTAATTCTTCCGGCCTTTTTGTCAGGTTTTTTATAATTTTTATTCGATTCTCCGATTTCTCAAACTTACTGAAATCTTCAATAGAAAGTATGAATTTATTTATATATCCTATTTTATTCAATAAGTTTTCATAATTTTTCGATTTAACTAAAAAATCTACAGACTCCGGCGTCAGTAAATATCCCCTTTCAAAGAATTTTTTGATAATTTCTTTTTTTTCTGCCATAATCAAAGTTTAAAATGAAACACTTTTAATACTAAAGGAGTTACTCAAAAATGGGTATCAATATCTTTTTGGCATTATCAAGAATGTCATTTGTTATTAAAAGAGATATTTCTCTTGTTCTTCCATATCTACCTTTTGATATCACTTTTGTGTCAATTATTCCCAATATATCTAACTCATTAATAAGATCGCTCACACGCCGTTGAGTCAGGACTCGTAAATTATTTTTTAAACAAATTTTTTTATATTCACTGAAAACTTCTTTTGTTGATATTTTATTTTCAGATTTATTATTTATTATTGCATATAAGATTGCCTGTGATTGCTTTGGCAATGATCTTATTGTTTCTATTATAGTGTCCAGCTCTATTTTTTCTTCCGCGATGTTGACATGCTTTTCCAAAATTTCACTACTATTTTCTCTTTCAGCTATTTCTCCGGCAACTCTCAACAGATCCAAAGCCCTTCTTGCATCGCCATGTTCCTGCGCGGCAATTGCCGCGCATTTATTAATAATATTTATTTTTATAGTATTTTTATTGAACGCCTCCTTTGCGCGCTGTTTTAGAATATCTCTCAATTGCATTGCATTATATGGATGAAATATAATCTCCTCTTCGCCCAACGACGACTTGATTCTCGCGTCAAGGTAATTAGTAAACGTCAAATCATTTGTAATGCCAATAACACTGATTTTTGTATTATTTAATTCAGAATTAATCCTTATTAAATTATATAAAAATTCATCACCAACCTTTCTAATCAAAGCGTCTATCTCATCCAGAACTATGAGAATTATTTGTTTTTTCTTGTCTATTTCATTGAAAAACTTTTTATATAAGACATCCGTCGGTAATCCAGTGTCTGGAACCAACACGCCGACTTCATTTAATAACTGGGCCAATAATCTGTATTCGGTGTCGGCAACCCTTTTCATTTTGCAATTTATGTAAATCGTTTTTATATTACTTTTGTTTTGCAAAGAAATTTCATTAAGCTGTTCCAAAACCTTTTTTATGCATATTGTTTTCCCGGTTCCAACCCCACCATAAATAAATATATTGTTTGGTTTGTATCCTCTCAGCGACGGTGCAATAATAGATGAAATTTCCATTATTTCTTTATCTCTGTGTAATATTTCATCTGGTATAAAAGAGCTCAACAAAAACTCTTTGTTTTTAAAAATAGATTTTCTAGAAAGATAATTTTTAAAAATATTGTGTTTAGATGTCTTTGTTTCTTTGTCAAAACCATAAGAATAAAGTATGGACTGTTTTTCCATATACCTATATTTCTCATGTAACATATTTAAGATTTTCTCTACTCGAAACATGGGTTAGCAATATATTTTTATAATATCTTATATCCAACCCCATTATTTCTTATGGAGATTGCCTCATAATAAATATATAATTTATTACATTGTTATAAGAATATAAGGTATAAAAACACTCTGACAAAGGAATGCGATCACTGTTCCATAGGAAACAACAGGGTTTTATACTTGTCGTGACACGGTGTCTCTAAAGCACGTGTTTGACGCTTTTAAGACACGGTTTCCAAACCACGATAGACTCGGTAATAAAAAGATTTAAGCCGTTTGGCAGGGATTGTGCTGCGGCCACCTAAAGGTGGTGTAGGTTTAAGGGCATTGGACCCAAAATACGGATTAGAACATAACAAATCTAGGCGATCGCCTAAAAACCACCCACAAATATTTTAGTGGGTTTAATGACAATAAATAACGTGAATATTTTAAATCAGGGAATAAGATTTACATGACTCATTGGTCAATTATATGTTGGGGCGGAAGTTGCATAATCACAAATCTATTAAATATGGGAGTGTATTTATCAGAAATATAGAAATCAATCTTTAATTTTAAATTTAAATCCGTATTTTATGATGCCGCTCTTACTATCTTCTGTTAATTTTCTGAACACGGCATATACTTTTTTACCTATTTCTATGTTATTATTCGGCCTTACGATCTGTCCCGTTATCAAAGGACCTTCTTTGAGTTTGATGATACCAATTAAATACGGGGTTTGTTGCTCAAACCCCTTTGGAGCAACATTTATCATGGTATAACTATATACCTCTCCCTCTCCGGAAAAAACAACCTCTTCTATATCACCCTTTCTTCTGCATTTTGGACAAATATCCCGGGAAGGAAAGAAGAACGTCCCGCATCTTTTACATTTATTTCCAACCAATCTATAAATCGATTTATTTAATCTCCATGACAGCGGAATTGATGATTTATTTGGCATAATTATCACCCAAAATATTAACTACGCACGTGGCTCCCGACCCGCCAATATTTTGTGCCAGTCCGATCCCACCGCGATCACGAATATTTCTCACGATATCAATTATTTGCCTTATGCCGGTAGCACCCACGGGATGGCCGATTGCCTTTAAACCGCCGGTTGAATTTATTTTAATTTCGGTATTAATTTTATCGTCTTCAACAAATTTTCCTCCCTCACCTTTTTTACAGAAACCGAGGTCTTCTATTGCCAAAATCTCATTGATTGAAAAGCAATCATGAACCTCGGCATAGTTTATATCGTCCGGTTTGAGGTTAGATTGCTCATATGCTTGCTTCGCCGCCACTATCGTTGAATCGATTTTAGTTAACGATTCCCTGTCGTGTAATGCCAGTTGACCGGATGCCTGCCCGCTGCCGAGAATCCAGACCGGATTTTCAATTTTAAGTTTCTTAACCGCATCTTCGGTCGCCATTATCACTGCCGCGGCACCGTCTGTTATGGGAGAGCAATCTAAAAGGTGTAGCGGAGAAGCTATTATCGGGGAGTTTAAAACATCATCAACACTTATTGGAAACCTAAACTGGGCATACTCGTTATTTACGGCGTTTTTATGATTATTTACCGATACCAATGCCATCTGCTCTTGTGTCGTGCCGTATTCATGCATATGGCGCCTCGCCATCAATGCATATAAACCGGCAAAAGTGACGCCGAAGGACCCTTCCCATTCCTGGTCACCGGCGCCCATCAAAGTCGTCAAAACACCGGAACCCATCAAATCTGTCATTTTTTCCGCGCCCGCCGCCATTATAATATCATACTGACCGGACAATAAAGAGAGATATGCTTGACGAAATGCGGCCGCCGCGGATGCGCAGGCAACCTCACATCGAACAGTGGGTATTGGGTTTAAACCAGACATATCGGCTGCCAACGCGGATAAATGTTCCTGTCCAGTGAACATGCCAGACATATTCCCAATATACAGCGCCTGAATTTCGCGGCCCTCTATACCGGCATCTTCTATGGCGCGGATACCGGCCTCCAATGAAATGCTGCGCAGCGAGCGCTCCCAAAGCTCGCCAAATTTTGTCTGTCCGACGCCGATAACTGCGACATGTTTCACTCTCAAACACCCGGATTTATAACGAAAACGGTCTTTTAATCTCCAAACCGGTTCTTAATAATCTTTTATATGCCATAAATACGATCGTTTTATTCGCGCGTATTTAAAAACTTATGAATTAGCACATACTTTTCTGCATCTGTTTCTATATTTATAATTATTTTCACAACTTTAATTTTCCTTTTAACTTTACATATAAGCCATAATCTACATATTCCTTATTTTCAATATATTCTCTCGTCCGGGGTGCCGAACACCTTCTCTCTTCAATTGCATCTGTAACTAAGAAAGAAAAGCAATCCGAGCCAGCACCCGAACCGTAAGAGGTTAATAATATCCTCTCATTCGGCTTAGCCACATCCAGAACATTTGACAATCCCAAGAGAGACGACCCGGAGTATGTATTTCCAATTTTTTTTACTACTAAACTTTGCTTTATCTTTTCTGGAGGAAACCCGAGTTTTTTCGCGGCCTTCAAAGGAAATTTGCCATTGGGCATGTGAAAAACGATATAATCAAAATCATCTTGTTTGAGACCTGTTTTTTTCAAGAAATTGGTCGTGGCCGTAACAACATGCCTGAAATACGCGGGCTCACCGGTGAATCTGCCGGCGTGTTTGGGGTAGGGTTCCCCCTCTCTCCTGAAAAAGTCGGGGGTATCTGTTGCAAAAGAGAGCGTATCCTCTATAATGGCTAACGGGTTATTGCCGATAATAAATGCCGCTCCGCCGGCGGCAGCCGTATACTCCAAAGCATCTCCGGGCCTTCCCTGCGCGGTATCGGAACCGATCGCCAGGCCATATTTAATCATGCCCGCCTTAACCATCGCATAGCATATCTGCATGCCAGCGGTTCCGGCTTTGCACGCAAATTCGAGGTCGGCGCAAAACAGATTATTAGAGACGCCTATGGCTTCTGCCACGATCGTGCCGCTTGGATTAACTACATACGGATGCGACTCCGAGCCAATGAAAACGGCTTCTATATTTCTTGGGTTTATCCGGGCTCTTTTTAATGCATTTTTTGACGCTTCCACAGCTATTGTTACTGTATCTTCGTCTATATCTGGGACGGACTTCTCTTCAACGCCCAAACTATTTTTTATATTTTTACCGTCTGCGCCCCAGATTCTCGCTATCTCTTCGACTCGAATCCTTAATCTCGGAATATAGCAGCCATAACCGACTATTCCGATATCGGTCATAGATAAATAAATATCCGGAAAAGGTTTAAAAAGATTAAAATAAGTTCTCAACGATCGCCGATGCAACGACAGACAATATATGAAGCATCTGAGGAATTTTCTAGACTTGCCTTTTAATCGCCATGAGAAGAAATTTTACATCCCGGATTAATGATAAAAACTTAAGATATATAATTATCTGAAGAGCGATAGATGAGAGTCTTGTCTTATTTTCTATTTATAATCTTTTTTGCCTTTCTCATTATCTTATAGAAATCCTTTTCATTGGCTTCGTGCTTGGCAAATTCAACCAGAGAGCATAGATCGAAACACTCCTTCGCTTCTTTGTATTCTTTTTTATGTCCTCTCAGAAAACTGATAATTTCATCGTTTGTTGTTTCCTTGTTTAATTTATTTTCATAACTTAAGAATAACCTCAGTGCCTGTCCAACCATTCCGTACGCATCTTTGTGCCTCTTTTGCTCAAACAGTTTTTTTGCCCTTTCGATTAACTCAATGCTTTCTGATTTATAATCAAATAGTTTTTCTTCCACTCTTTTGATATCGGTCCCAGAAGTTTCGGTTTTTTTACTTAATTTCTTATATGCAAAATATCCCGATGCCATTGCAAATAACAATACTAAAATCCACCAGTAATTTTGTTTTTGTGTTTTCATCTTTTGCAATTCTACATTTTGAATGGTATTATTCACCACTTTTGCTGTTATTATCGCCGTTTCATTATTTTGATTCGCATAATTAACGTTGACGGTAGTTTTGTTTTGTTGTTGCAATATTTCTGTATTTTGCTTGGAATATCCGCGTTTTTGCAGCAGTCTCTGGTATTCTTGGAACCGCTCGTTCTGTTGTAATTTATTGAGCAATTCCCGTCTGGTTTCGGGCGTGTCTTTTCTGAGATTCTCAAGTTTTCCGTTATCCATTTTTCCACTAAGAGACGCCAGCTCCCCGTCCGGATTCCGGTATTTTAATTCAAATGTTCCCGTATCATTGGATATAACATCAAAATTTGCGTCCGTTAGATTGTATCCTTGATTGAGCAGTTTCTGATGCTCTTTTTGGAATTCCCGATTTTGAGCAAGTTTTTCACGAAACTCCGATTTCATGATTTCCGACTCTTTGATACGTTTCTCTATTTGTTGTTTTAATGCAGAACTATCCTGAGCAATCTGACTGTTTTGCAGTGTTCGTTGAGGATTTTGGGACTGTTGATAGTTATTCATGATCTGGTTAAGTTGTTTTTGCATTTGAGAAAATGGGTTTTGTTGCTGAGAAGCCGCGGCGGTGTACTTTTCTGAAGATGCTGATTGTCTGTTCGGTCGGTTTTGCTTCTGGCTTTCGTTTGAAACAAAATGAATCTTTATACCGTCAAGATTTACAACTCTTGACCCGTTTTCTGTATAACTAAATTTCAAGCCGATGTCCAATATAGAAGGGCTGTCAGAAGTTCCGAAATTCAATCTTTGCTCGCTCCCCCCATTCTTAACAGAGAAGGATATAGATTGAGAATTTGATGATGATATATACATCCCACCTTGATTAATTTTATGGGTATAATAGTAAGTCAATATTCCATCGATCCGCTTTCCATAGGTGTTTTCAATATGCAAAGGAATTATTGCGTCTTCACCCGTCTTAAAGTAATAATCTTTTTGATCAACGGAAAAAGTTATATCACCGGAGCTAAATAGTGAAGCATCTACTATCTGGACGAACAAAAATAATCCGGACAAAAATAACAACCCAGCGAGATTAGTGCCATTCATTGTATTATCATCCCTCGGCCATACCTTAAATATAAATAAACTAAAAAAGTGATCGAGGCCGCAAAGAAAAAACAATCCTTAATGTTTGTTTCTTCTTTTTCTCTTTTAATATCATGGCTTATGTTCTTATAGATTTCGTCAAGTGTCTTATCGTCAACCGATTTGAAATATTTACCTCCAGTTTCTTCTGCTATTGTTTTCAACGTTTCTTCATCTAGCTCTGCGTATTGTGGATTCCCAAACCAATCATAACCGAGAATAACATTTTCCTCTGACCCAAGTCCAATGGTATAAACCTGTATCTTATTGACCTTTGCAAATTCGATCGCTTCATCGGGAGATATCACGCCCGCGTTATTGACTCCGTCGGAGAGGAGAATGACGACCCTCTTCTTGTTCGGGATGGAGGATGCCATGTCGATTCCCAATGCCAGTCCGTCGCCAATTGCAGTTTTTCCCTGTTTTGGTTTAATGCTTCTTAGTTTTTCAATTACCTTATCTTTATAAGGGCTCAGATATGCCGCGGTCGTCGCCCCGGATTCGAATATTACAATTCCCGCGCAATCCTTTTCCTTCAGCGAATTTAACAAAATTTCCGCCGATCTTTTCGCGGCCTCCAATCTCGTTGGTTTATAATCAGTTGCCTGCATACTCCCGGAAACATCTAACACCAAAACCACATTTACCCCTTCTTTTGTTTGCTTTATCGGAACGTGAGGGTTTGCAAAACCAATTATCATAAAACTCAGGACGAGAAGTGAAAGATAAAACAAGAGATCATTTCTTCTTGACTTTTTCTTATCGCCAAGAGCAGATTTGATAAATTCAATATTGCTGAATTTAATTGCATGCTTCTTCTTTTTTTGAACCACCTTTTTGTAAAAGTAGTAGAGAATTGGAATAAATATTAGGAAAAGCAAAACCCATGGCGATGAAAAACCGGCCATTACCTCACCCCTCTCGTTCGTCTCATCTCGAAGAATTTTCTCAGTGGAAACTCGTGGGGCATATCCGTGTTAATATTTATTACATCAACCTTGTTTTTATTGAATAAACTTCTCAATCTCACCTCTTCTTTACTCACAAGTTTTGCGTAGTTATCCCTAAAGCTTTTATCTGATGTGTCCACGAGCAATTGCTCTCCGGTCTCTTCATCCTCCAACTGAATCATCCCGACGTCAGGGATTTCTGCTTCGCGGGCATCGTTAATTTTTATGGCAATTACATCATGCCTTCTTTTTAGAGTCTTTAAAGGTTTTTCAAAATCCTGATTATAAAAATCAGATAGAATAAAAATAATGCTACGCTTCTTTATTATATTAGATATATGAAAAAGGGACCTCTCCATGTTTGTTTTTTTGCTTCGTGGTTTGTGAGAGACCAATAAGCTAATCAATTTAAGGACGTGTCTTCTCCCCTTTCTCGCGAGAATAAACCTTTCAATATCTTCGGTAAATATAAACAAGCCAACATTATCATTGTTTCTCGCGGCTGAAAACATCAAAGTGGCTGTGAGTTCGATGGCTTTCCTCCTCTTCTCAATAAGATTTCCAAAATAGTTTGAAGCAGAGTAATCAAAAGCAAAATAAACATTCAGGTCCCTTTCCTCAACAAATTCTTTAATGAAAGGGTGATCAAATCTTGCAGTCACTTTCCAGTCAATTGCCCTTATATCGTCACCGGGCCTGTAATCCCTTATCTCCGAAAATTCAATTCCACGGCCCTTAAAAATTGAATGGTAATTTCCAGCAATTAAACCATCAACCAGATGTTTTGTGACTATCTCTATTCTCTTGACTTGCCTGAGTATTTCTTTTGTTTCCAGCATTTCAACACCATTCTAAGGAACCTTAATCTTTTCTAATATCTTTGTTATCATTTCGTCACTCGTTTTTTGCTCCGCTTCTGCCTCGTATGTTAATAAAATTCTATGTCTTAAAACATCATGGGCAACGGCTTTGATATCTTCCGGTTTTACATATCCCCTGCCATTCATCATTGCGTGGGCTTTGGAAGCCAAAATCATCCACAACGACGCCCTTGGTGATGCACCATATTCGATATATTCATCGATGTCGAGGCCGTATTCTTTTGGGTGTCTTGTGGCGTCAATAATTTCCGCAACATATTCCTTTACCTTTTTATCGGCATAAATTTTTTGATTGAATTTCTGCACCTCTAAAACCTGTTTAGAAGAAAGTAATTTTGAAACCGTATGTTTTTCCCCTTCGGTAAATCTTTCAATGATCTCAATTTCATCGTCTTTTGTGGGATAATCAATTAGAATTTTAAACATGAACCTATCTACCTGGGCCTCGGGAAGTTTGTATGTTCCTTCACTTTCAATTGGATTTTGTGTCGCCAAAACCATGAATGGTTTATTTAATTTTAGGGTCTCCCCCTGAATGCTAACCTGTTTTTCCTGCATCGCCTCAAGAAGCGCCGACTGAACCTTTGGGGGCGCCCTGTTAATCTCGTCGGCTAAAATGAAATTCGTAAAGATCGGGCCTTTTACCGTTTTAAATGACATATTTTTATGGTCGTAAATCTTCGTTCCAATGATATCTGCGGGCAATAAATCCGGTGTAAACTGCAATCTTACAAAATCACAATCCAAACATTCTGACAATGTTTTAATTATTAGAGTTTTTGCTAAACCCGGTACGCCCTCTATCAGGACGTGTCCGTTAGAAATCAAAGCCATTAACAATTTTTCAATAATATCTTTTTGGCCTACGATAATTTTGCTAATCTCGGACTGAACCATCTTTATTTTTTCTGAATATTTTTCGGCTTTCTCGTTTAATTCTTTAATCTCTTTATTCATCTCGATTCACCGAACATCCAAATTTAGATATCAAAGTTGTATATAATTTTAATTTATTTTTAAATTTTATGGGCGCGGAGAGGTAAACAATCACACTCGCTTTATTTTATAAAATTTTTGAAGTTGTGTCCGAAGAAATTTCTGGCAACGTTCTGGTGACATGTGAAGTTGCGAGCGGATGCGAAACTATGTAAAATTTTTCCTCAAATCTTTGATTATATCTTTTATGTCTCTTTTTTCAGAAATGGCTAACGGTATGTTTTCAACGTCGGCTATTTGCAATGCGATATCATCAACATCTCTTATACCGTGCAAAACAACTAAACGAGGCTTTAATTCGGTAACCCTTATTGCAACCATGGGGCTTCGGCCGGTCGACACTTTTGTAAATATCAGCGCTCTTTCCGTTGTCGAGCCGTATATTTTTACAAGCTCGGATGGCGGAAAATTTATAATCGCCGTCAACGAGTCAATGACCGTATAACCGAAAATTTCATTATTTATGTTGCATTTATTTACAAAACTACATTTTGCAACATTGCAAAATCTTTTAATTGAAACGGGTTCCGTAAATTCTTTGATGTCCAAAATAGCATTTATAAGGCTTCCGGAATAAGGAGAAAATTCTTTTATTATATTTCCGCCGCGACTAAACTCGATACTGATTAATGAATTAATAATCTTTTTTATGATACCTATGCCGGGAGATTTTCTCCTGCAACTTTCATAATCCGATATGACAGACGGTGTAATGTTTGCGTTTTTCGATAATTCTTTTTGTGAAATTTTGAATAGATTGCGCCATTTTTTTATTACGTTTCCTGGATTTTCTGATAATACGATTTCACCGGCAATCCGTTTTTCGAGTTCGTTTTTCATGAGTTCTGTTTCCGATGGAAGGTTATTGTCGTCTCGTTTTTTCATATTCTCTTATAAAATGATTAAATATTTAAGTTTGTTAAATTCTGTTAAGGCAATCGAATGGGACAATTTTTATTTAAACACGCCAAACACAAATCATTTTCGGGCAATCCTATTCCATCGATCAGGCCTTCTATTGTCATGTAGCCAACCGTATCGGCACCGATCTCTTTGGTAATTTCATCGATGTCTTTATTGGAGGCGATCAACTCTCTTTGCGTGGGAAAATCTATTCCCAAATAACACGGCTCCGTTACTTTTGGAAATGTTGAAAGTAAATGAACCTTTTTTGCCCACCTTTTTAAGATATTCGTCACCCTTTTTGATGTTGTCCCTCTCACTATGCTGTCATCGACCACAACGACATCCTTATCTTTGATAACCGATTTTACCGGGATTAGTTTATGTTTGACCGCGTTTTCTCTCTTTTTTTGATGTGGCATTATAAATGTTCTGCCAACAAATTTATTTTTAATCAAACCATCCTCATATGGTATTCCCGACCTTCTGGAATATCCGATGGCACCGGACCTTCCAGAATCCGGGACGGGTATAACCACATCTGCATCGATTGGGTACAACTCATATAATAATTCGCCAAGTCTTTTCCTAACAGAATAAATTTGTTTTCCCTCCCATTCTGAACCGGGATGACTGAAGTAGTCAAATTCAAATGCACAATGAGCATGCCGATTTGATTTTACCAATTTTTTAGATTCAAAACCATCTTCGCTTATTAAAACAGCTTCACCGGGCTCAACTTCTTTTACAAATTTGGCATCCGTTTGTTCCAATGCAATGGTTTCAGAGGATATTAAATAATCGTCATCCCTTTTTCCAACGCACAATGGTTTAACCCCGAAGGGATCCCTGTATGCCAATAAATGCAATTTTTCATAATCGCTCATTATTAATGTAGAATAAGAGCCCGGCAAATCTTCCATTAAATTTTTGCATGCATCCCACACATCATTCTCAGCCCTCTCCCTAAGATATAATGTCAATATAACTTCCGTGTCGCTATCTGTTTGAAATATGTAACCATGCCTTAAAAGTTCTTCTTTCAATTTTTCATGATACGGAATATTCCCATTGAATGCTAGCGAAATATTAAATTTAGATGTCGATCTATCCATCGGTTGAGCATTTTTAAGACTTTTTTCTCCAGCGGTCGAATATCTTACATGACCAATTCCCACCGTTCCCGACAATTTACTTAATAATTCGTCCGTGAGCCCAACAACTTCACCGGGACATTTTTGAGAGTAAATTTTTCCACCTCTCAATACCGATATTCCAGCAGATTCCTGACCCCTATGTTGAAGTGAAAATAAACCATCCCGAATTGTATAAGATACGTCATCAGAACTAGAGTAAATCCCGAATATACCGCACTTTTCTTTGAGCATAATATTTTTTTGATTTAAATTTTAAAAACTATTTCATCAATCTCTCAACGATATCGGCAAATGCGGGTCTGGTTATAAAAATTCCTATCAAAATGCCCAAAGAAGTTGTTATAGCAAAGCCGCGCAACAGCCCGAATCCCAATGTCATCAGCGGTAGCATGGCTCCAAGCGTTGTCCCCGCGGCACCGAATATCATAAAGAACGCTCTCTTTATTTTTGATTTCAATGACCACGTGCGCTCTCCGGACAAGATTTCATCCACAATTATTATTTGCTGGTCAACTCCCGTTCCAATAACGGCAATTATACCCGCAATAGCCGCGAGGTCAAGTGTCCATCCGATAACAACGGAAGAGCCTATTATTATTATTACTTCGCTTAAGCATGTGAGTATGATCGGTAAAGATAGTTTTAAGTTTCTATATCTCAAAAACACAACAAAACTCACAACGAGCACGGCAATGATCATTGCCATGCCAACATCTTTAAAAAAATTCTGGCCCAGTTTGGGCGATATCTTTTTTATCGAAACTATGTGCAGATTTGTTGGCAATGCCCCGCTACGCAAAATCAATTGCAACCATCTCTTCTCTTCGATTGCATCTTCTTTTGTTTCTGCGGAACCGGAGACCGTGGCGATCGTCGTCGGTTTATTTTGTAGCGTTGACCCTATGGACAGGTTGCTGACTTCTTTTCCATCCAAGAATAAATATATTTTAGATTCCAAGTACGACCCACGATCGGAGTATTGTCTTTTAAGATTTTTTACGGCATTATAAAATCTTCTGGCAGATTCTGGAGATACCTCGACATCAAAACTCCATTTATACCAATTCCCTCCCGGCTGGATATAAGAATGTTGCGGGTCCGTATGAACTTTGACTATATCCTTTCTTATGCCATCGTTGATATAAACGGTTGCCGCTATAACGGCACCATTTTTTGTAATATTCCATACCGTAAAGTTGGTGTCTCGCAACGAAAAAGTTTCATTTATAGAAAAGGATTGATTATTTATTATTATCGATTCGTTGTGATATTTTACGTCAATCCATTCATTTTCATCACCAAACTTTAGTTTTCCGGACCCATTCACAAATTTGACCGGCATCGGTATTTTCCCTTCAAATACGCCGGTGGTGTTAATCAAATTATCTATATCGTTTTCTGTCCCGCCGGCTATCTGTATCTGTATGAATTTTTTATCTTCATACTTCACGATCTGAAAGCTCGATTCTCGCAAACTGGACATTCTCTGCTCGAGAATTGATTTCACATCATATAAAGTCTGGTCGCTCACATTACTTACAGGTTCAACTACCGCCAATATACCCCCCTCCAAATCTAGTCCAAAACGGAGATTTGAAAACGGCCTCTTCCCAACCGTTATATTAGAATTATTCACAAAAATGTTGATATCATTTTTACTTGTTTTTAAAAATGTCATACCGGCCATGTTATTAATTCTTTCAACTGTTGCTGGTTCTCCGTTTATTTCATAGATTATGTCATTCGGCTCCAATATTTTATAAAAATCAGAATTCTTGCCAACATTTTTGACAATAACACCGGGTTTTTCCCACGGCGATATTGCAACTATTGATCCGAACAAAAATAATAACAATAAAATTATTTTCCAATATTTTAATATCGACATGCGCATTACCTGATTCTTTGTTTTCTTTCCAGCCACAACCTCAAAATGCCTGCATTCATTATCCACGTATTTATAACATCTATCGACAAACCGATTATCAGAACGATACTAATTTGTTGCAATATGGTCCCCTCAGAAAATAAATATATGGATATTAATGCTGCCATGGATGTTATGCTCATGGTTATACCGGTTTTGAAAGCGGAAATAATTTTTTCTTTTAATTCTCCAACTCTTTTTAGCAGGCGACTTGTCAGTAAAATGTCCGTGTCTATCGAATAACCGATCAGCATTAGCAATGCCGCAAATACGGGTAAGGATAATTTCATGCCAAAAAGGCTCATTATTGCAATAGTAGATATAATATCAGAGGCCGCCGCGAAAATTACCGCAGAGCATGGAACCGGAGAGTGGAATAAAACGAAAATAACAATAGCCATAAATAAAAACGCCAAAATTATTGCGACTCGCGCCTGCTTCCAGAATATTGCTCCGATAACTGGCTCCGTTTTGCCTATTTCAACATTTTTTTCGTCAAATTCAATTAAACCGTTAAGTTTTTGCAAAATATTTTTTTCGTCCATTTCTTTGGTTTGTATTATTAAACTGTTACCGCCGCCATAGCCGGTTGCCAATCTAACATAAGCATCTGGAAATTCCCTTTGAATCCGATTTATATCTATATTTTCGTTTGTTGTAATAGTAATACTTAATCCTCCGGTCAGCTCGACATCGCGCTCCATTAATGACCCGATCGTCAAATAGTTGTTTGAAATAATAACCAAAGAAAATAATAATATTGAAATGGGTATTGACATCAACAACTTGTAATTGTCCATAAAATCCACCAGATTTGAATTATTTTAAAATTTTAAAAAACAATCAACAACATTATGAAAAAATTTGATGTAATAATTGTCGGTGCCGGTGTCGCCGGCAGTTACCTTGGTTATTTATTAACTAAAAAAGGTTTAAAAGTTCTGTTATTAGAAAAAAATAAAAAAATAAAGAAAGATTCTGGCATCGTTTCAACAAACATAAATAAATTCTTAAAAATAAAAAAAGAATTAATAAAACAAAAAATAAAGAGAATGAAGTTCGTTTCTCCATCGAACCGTATTTTTTATTTAAAATCAAAAAAACCATTTGCCTATGTTTTACAAAGGAAAAAATTTGGCACGTGGTTAAGAAATAGGGCAAGAGAAGTCGGCGCAAAAATTATTTATGAACAATGTAAGAAAGTTGAAATAACGCAAAATTATGCGCTGGTGTATGGAAATCGAAAATACGCGGGAAAGGTGTTGGTGGGCGCCGACGGCGCAAGTTCTGTTGTGAGGCATCATTTATCTTTTAAATCGCCAAGAATTTTTAACGGATTGATTTATCAAACAAGGAAAAATAACGAGCAAGATATAACAATTTATCTTAACAAATATTTTTCTTCTCATTTCTTTGCATGGTGCATACCGAAAAATAACGAATACGGGATGATAACAAAGAATACCGATTCGTCTATCTTTTTTCAGAAAAAAATCGGTTTCAAACCCATCGACCTCATTTATTCGCCAATACCGATTGGTTGCACGAAATCGTTTTCCAACCGATGTTTGCTTGTCGGTGATGCGTGCGGACAGGTCAAACCAATAACCGGGGGCGGAATAATTTATTCATTGATATGTTCAAATACGGCTTCTTATGTACTATCCGAGGCATTTGAAAAGAACAGATTTGATGAAAAATTTTTAAGTAAATACGAAAGATTATGGAAGAGGGAAATAGGCAGAGAGATAGCCTTACAACTATTGATAAGAAAATATTACAGAAAAATGACTAATAAGCAGGTGGACGTTTTTTTTGAGATGTTCGGTAAAGATATAGAAAATATTGACAATTTTAATTATGATAAAGCATCTACTATAATATGGAAACTGCCAAAAATCAAAATACTGAAATTCCTGCTAAAGAACATATCGTTATTATTTGAATGGACATACGATTAAGAAATTTGTCAGTCATTTATTTTTTAAAAGCTTTTCCATTTTTTCATATTCCTTCTGCGTGTTTATTGGAAACCATGTATTTGGAGGGATTATCATGGAATAAAGTTTTTTCATTAATGCGATTTTCGGTAAAACAACTCTTTCGAATTCTACCGACTCGGGCGCGTTTAAATCTATCGAATCTTCTATTATAGGATATACACTTGGTTCCATCAAACAAATGCCCGTGTTGGTGAGCTCTGAAATAAACGGTTTTTCCACAAACTCCGTCACGATACCGCTGTTGTTTATTTTTCCAACACCAAACGGATATTCTGTTCCGGAAACGAATACGTTTGTTGCTATTGTATTCAGCGATTCAACTCCGTATAAATGATGAAGTAAAAGTTTGATGGGTAAGCGTTTGTCAAGAATAATATCATCGGGGAAATGTATCAAAATCCTTTTTGATTTATCTATAATATTTTTTTGCAATGCATATTTCAGGGCTTTCCCTTTTCCATTGAAATTCTCCGGCTCAATGGAATATTTTATGCTTACTCCGTATCTTGAGCCGTTGCCAACATATTCCTCTATCTTTTCGTGCTGGTAACCAAGCAATAAAATAAAGTCGCTGAACCCACATCCCCTGCAGTTATCTATGCAATAGTCTATTAGCGGTTTGCCCGCAAGACTCAGCATTGCTTTTGGCGTGTCCAGTATGCCCATGCGCTTTGCCTTTCCTCCGGCAAGGATTATTACTTGCGTTTTTTCTATCTCGCTTTCCAGATTTTTCAATTCTTCTTTGTTGTTCATAACAATATAATAATTGAAAAACATTAAAAAGATTATCGGCATGCGACATAAAAATGGGAACGCCTACTCTAATTCAAAAGTCTTCAAATCAGAGTATATCGGCCCGCTTGGCGTTAATTTACTTTCCTTAAGTTTTATCTTATCAACAACCATTTCACCGATTTCGGTATCTTTTAATTCCCGAATTTTTTTGATTAGTTTTTCTGGTGGTTTTATCCTAACTCTCGCTATTGTAACATGGTTTTGATATTTTTCATTTCTTTTAAATCCGATTCCAGCCAATTTTTCATCTACTATTTCCGAGAGTTTATTCATCTCCGGGGAATCGCAACCGATCCATATTATTCTTATATAATTTATGTTTGGAAATGCTCCCACTCCCTTGATAAAAATTTTAAACGCCTTGAAGCTCACTTCACTTAATTTTTTCTTTACTTGTTCAATTTTTTCATCATCGATTTCTCCGAGGAATTTGAGAGTAAAATGTAAGTTCTCTCTTTCAACGAGTTTTATTCCAGCTCTCGTTATATTTTTCTGTATTTTTACTATCTTTTCCTTTAGTTTTTCTTCGACATCCACTCCGATAAAACAACGCATAATTTTATTAATTGGCATAAGAATTATTAAAAACGAATATGCGCACCTTAAAGTAAAGGATTCCGCGTATCCGTTTGACAGGCACCGAATCAAGGAAGTCTCGCCCACGGTCATGGTGCGATTAGAAAACCATTTGCTATGCTGACCGATGACAGACCGCCATCAATCCATAGCAAGGCGGCGTCCTACCGTCGTTTACGAATCGGGTATTGAAGTTCTAAAATAAATAATGTAAAATATAAATTATGATAACATTTTAAAAACATATTTCATAAATCATAGAAACATATATTAAGTTTTGCCGCATAAATAGTAATATTTCTTATTATTTTGCACGGTGTCATTAATGATAACAAAAATCAGAAAGCGCGATGGGAGAATCGTTCCATTTGATCAAGAAAGAATTACAATGGCGATTTGGAAAGCGGCTCAGGCGGTCGGAGGAAAAGATAAGGAGAAGGCAAGATATCTTTCAGAGAGTGTTACAAAGCTTCTCGAAGAAAAACAAAAAACTAAAACGCTTTTAACAGTTGAAGATATTCAGGACGCCGTTGAAAAGATTCTCGTGGAAAACGGCCATTATAAAACGGCCAAGGCGTATATTCTTTATAGGGAGCAACACAAGAAAATGAGAGATATAAAGAAAATGTTTTTGGACACCGATAAAATAGTTAATGAGTATATAAAGGAAATTGATTGGCGCGTCAATGAAAATGCGAACATGGGTTATTCTTTTTCTGGCTTGTTTATGCACACGGCCGGAACGGTAATATCATATTATGTTCTGAATAACATATATCCAAGAGAAATATCAAAAGCGCATATAGACGGGGATTTTCACATACACGACCTTACAATGAACTTGGTCGGTTACTGCGCCGGATGGAGTTTGAGACAATTATTATTAGAAGGATTTAATGGAGTTCCGGGAAAAATAGAATCCGGGCCGGCAAAGCATTTCGGAACGGCCTTGGGGCAGCTGTCAAACTTTCTCGGCACATTGCAAAATGAATGGGCCGGCGCGCAGGCGGTTTCGAGCATAGACACTTACCTCGCACCGTTCATTAGAAAAGATAATTTGAATTATAAGCAGGTAAAACAGGAAATTCAGCGGTTTATGTTCAACATAAA